>JAZKBJ010000240.1:0-8036 GCA_040388685.1 Pseudomonadota bacterium | reverse complement strand
AAATGGCCGATATTGTCGTAACCGCGCAGGCCGCGCGCGGCGCACCGATGGCAGCCCCAGTGACCGTCCAGCAGGAGGGCTTGGGCGATCTCAAACTATACCGCGTGCCATTGCCCGTCACCGTCGCGGCCAATGCGCAGAAGCAGGTCGCGCTGGCCGAGAAACCCGGGGTAAAGGTCGAAGCGCTCTACCGCGCTGAAGTCTGGGAGGACAATGCGGGCGAGGTCCGGCAGATGCTGCGCACCCGCAACCGCAAGGAGGACGGCCTTGGTCTGCCGCTTCCCGGTGGCCCGGTTACCGTGTTAGAACCCCGCGGTGACACCATGCTGCTTGCCGGCGAAGGCGGCCTGTCCGATCCTGCCGAGGGCGAAGACGTCGAGATCATGCTGTCCCCGACCACACAGGTCACGCTTGAGGCGCAAACCCTGCGCGAGGAGGGCAAATCGCGCACCCTCCAGCTGACGGCACGCAACGCCCGGCCGGTCCCCATCCGCTTCGAGGCCCGTATCGCCACAAGCCTTTCAAGCGGCATCCGGTCGCCGTCGGACCAGCTCAAACGCAAGGAGGGACGCAGCATCTGGGCAATTACGATCCCGCCAGGGGCTACCAAAACCTTGACTTACAAACTCGTTAATTCGAATTAATCGTCAGATAGGACTAATGACAATCGCAACCGGGCTGTTAATCCGGACGCAATGACAGAACGGGGCGCATCTTCGAGATTTCGCAATGGCGCGGTGATCGCGCTGACAGGTCTTGCCGTGGTCGCCGCAATTGCCCTCACCTGGTCATCCATGCCTTCGTCTCTGCCGAAAACCAGCGTCGATGCGAGTGGCCGCTACCGGTTGGTGGACAGCACCGGCGCGCTGTTTGATCGCGGCAGCCTGAAGGGCAAGCCCTACCTCACCTATTTCGGCTACACCCACTGCCCCGACATATGCCCCGCAATGCTGGCCAAATTGACTGCCGCGCGTGCCAGGATCGGCAAGAATGCGCAGGATTTGCGCATCGTGTTCATCACGATCGATCCTGAACGTGACACCCCGGAACGGCTGGCACGCTTCGTCGCCCAGTCTGGCGGGGACGTGATCGCGCTGACCGGCAGCCCCGAAACGATTGACGAGGTTGCAGACAGTGCCGCCGTCTACGTCAAGCGCACGCCGCAGCCCGGTGGCGGCTACATGATCGAACACAGCATGTCAGTGTTCATCTATGACCGCGACGGGGATTTCATCGACACGATCCTGCCGAACGAGGACGGCGCGGCCATCATGGACAAGCTGCGCGGCGTGCTCGCCAAGCCTTCCGCCTTTGGGCCAGTCAACCAAAGTGCGGTGTCTTAAGCCTGCGACAGGTGGCATCGTCGACCCGCCAACGCGGTTGCAGCGCCGATGGATGGCTCTAGACAGGTGCCATGGCTGAACCCGCTTCCCTGCTTCACGATGGATTCCTCCTGCTCGGCTTCGCACTAGTTTTCGTGCTGGTGTTCCGGCGGCTCGGACTGGGTGCGACCCTGGGCTACCTGCTGGCAGGCGCAGTGGTCGGGCCGCAAGTGCTAGGACTTGTCGGCGATGCCGAACAGAAGCTCGGGATCGCCGAACTCGGGATAACCCTGCTGCTGTTCCTTGTCGGGCTGGAATTGAACCCGTCACGACTGTGGCGGATGAAGCGCGATATTCTTGGTCTTGGCCTGCTGCAGGTGACCGCCTGCGGGCTGGCGGTGGCCGCGATGGTGGGTATGACCACCGAATTCAGTTGGGCAGCGGCGCTTGCGCTCGGCCTGCCGCTGGCGCTTTCGTCGACGGCGCAAGTCCTGCCGATGCTGCAATCGTCGGGCCGCCTGCGCACGCCGTTTGGTGAGCGCGCGTTTGCGATCCTGCTGTTTCAGGATCTGTCGATCATCCCGCTGATCACGATCATCTCGGCGATGAGCCGCAATCCGGCCGACGCTGGCGGCCCTCCCGGCTGGCAGCTGGCGCTCTACACCGTGGCCGCTCTGGGCGGGCTGATCGCCGCCGGGCGCTTCGTCATCCGCCCACTGTTCCGCCTGATCGGCAATCTGGGCGAGCGCGAGATGTTCGTCGTCGCCGCGCTATTCACCGTCATGGCTTCGGCTGCGGTGATGGAAGTGCTGGGGCTGTCCACCGCGCTGGGCGCTTTCGTCGCGGGCGTGATGCTGGCCGACAGCCCCTATCGCCATGAACTCGAAGCCGATGTCGAGCCGTTCCGCTCGATTCTGCTCGGGCTGTTCTTCCTTGCCGTGGGCATGATGCTCAACCTCCATGCCATTGCCGAACGCCCGCTGTTCGTGATCGGCATGGCGATCGGGCTGATCGCGATAAAGGGCGGGATCATCTTCCTGATCGGCCTTGCCTTCCGCATGCCGTGGCGCGGCGCATTGGCGCTCGGCCTGCTGCTCAGCCAGGGCGGCGAATTCGGCTTCGTCCTGTTCGCGCAGGCGCAACAGGCGCTGCTGATCGCGCCCGATGCCGCCAGCCTGTTCGGCGCGGTGGTAACACTGTCGATGGCCACCACACCGTTCCTGATGATGGCCACCCGCCGGTTCCGCAAGGAAGCCGAAGCTGCGCAGGGCGAGCGCGAGGGGCCGCAGGCCGATGGGGCGAACGCGATCATCGTCGGCTTCGGGCGCTTCGGTCAGGGCGTCAGCCAGATGCTGCTCGCCAGCAACATCCCCGTCACCATGGTCGATACCGATATCGAGATGATCGACGTTGCTGCGGAATTCGGGGCCAAAGTCTATTTCGGCGACGGCACGCGGATCGACCTGCTCCGTCAGGCCGGGGCCGAGGATGCGGAGATGATCTTCTTCTGCATCGACGGCGACCAGATCTCGCCCGAATTCGTCGAGGCGGTGCACGAATCCTTCCCCCGCGCCGCGATCTATGTGCGTGCCTATGACCGCCGCGCGCTGATCCGGCTGAAGGGTGGACCGGCCAGCGCGGTGGTGCGCGAGGTGCTGGAATCGGCAGTACGCATGGCGCGCATGGCGCTTAACGATGCAGGCCTGTCGGAGGAAGCGATCAACCGAGCCGAGGACATGTTCCGTGCGCGGGACCGCGAGCGCCTGAAATTGCAGATCGAGGCGGGCGATGTCCGCGTGGCGCGGGACCGGATCATCACCCGGCCCCAGGCACCCGCGAGCTGAAATTCAGATAAAGGCGGGGCGGCGGTGAGGGAACGCCGCCCCGCGGCCCGTCCTCAGGCGGGCTCGTACTGCGTTGCCTTTTCCTTGCGCACGGTGCGGCTGCTGCGACCGTCGATGCCCACCGGCACCACGCCCGCGATCGTAGCGCGGCGTAGCGTGCGGCGCTGCAGGCCGAAATCCGCCACGGCGCGGTGCTGGGTAGACTGGTTGTCCCAGAACGCCACGTCCCCTGCCTGCCAGCGCCAGCGCACCACGTTTTCCGGACGGGTGATGTGGTCCTGCAGGATCTGGAACAGCCGCGCCGAATCCGCCTGGTTCAGCCCGACGAACTGCTTGACGAAGTGCCCCACCAGCAGGCTGCGCTGGCCCGAGACCGGGTGGACGCGCACCACAGGATGCTCGGTCTCATAGACTGTCGAAGCGAAGACGTTCTTCTGGAACAGCTGGCGGTCCTTCTCGGCGGCATCACCCTTGGGCGCGTTCGAGAGCACGGCGGCGTAGTCATAAAGGTTGGTGTGGGTGGCCCAGAGGTTGTTCACGAGTTGGCGCAGCGTTTCGGGCAGGCTTTCGTATGCCGTCTCGCCGTTGGCCCAGACCGTGTCGCCGCCCGCTTCGGGAATGGTGATCGCGCGCAGGATCGAACCTTTGGGATAGGCGTCAACGAACGTCACGTCGGTGTGCCAGCTTGAAGCGGCATAGCCTTCCTTGCTGTCGAGTTCGAGAAGGTAGCGCGAACCTTCGGCCACCGGCACGGTCGGGTGCGCTACCGGATCGCCGAACAGTGAGGCGAAGCCTTCGTGGCGTGCATCGTCGAGGTCTTTCTGGCCGCGAAAGAACACCACCTTGTGGCGCACGACGGCATCCTTGATCGCCTGCACGGTCTGCGCATCGAGATCGCCCGAGAGCGTCACGCCCCGGATTTCGGCACCGATGTTGCCGGTGATCGGCACGATATCGAGCGGCGAGTTTGCATCCTTGGCATTGGTGTACGTGGTAATCGCATTCATGGTCGTCACTCCTTGAGGGACTGTGAGGGCAGTCGGGGAATCATTCGGCCGGCTGGAGCGCAGGGTCGGCTGCGGAGTTCAGGCGGAGGCGAATTGCGTTGTGCTGGTCGGCATCGAGCGAGAAGCCGGAGATGACCGCAGCGGAAATGGCGTGTGCGAGGGCCGGACCCACCGCGAAGACGAGCAGGAGTCCGTCGAGGGCTTGCGGGGTATTGGTGACCTTCGGGTCGAACCCGAACCACGCGATCAGCGGCAGGGCAATGCCAGCGGCGAGCGCGCCGCCGATCTTGTCGGCAAGGCCGAACACCGAATAATACAGCCCGGCTCGTTCCTCGCCGGTATCGACGCGGTGCTTGTCGGCAACATCGGCCACCATCGAGCGCAGCATGATATTGCCCGAACCCTGGGTCAGGCCTTGCGCGAAAGCGAGCAACAGAACGAGCCAGAACCGGTCAGGTGTTGTCAGCACAAGGCCGAGGTTGATCAGTGCCTGCAGCACTTCGGCCAGGATCGCGGCGTTGCGCTTGCCGAGGCGCAGACCGATGCGCTGCCAGATCGGCGCTGCAAGCATGCCGAAGGCGTACTGGAACAGGAACAGCCCCGCCGCCCATTCAGGCCGCCCGAGATAGAACGTCACATAGAACAGCAGCAGTGTGGTGCGGATGCCCTGCCCCGCCCGCACCGCTGCATCCGAGGCGAGAACGCGCAGCAGAAGGGCATTGCCGAACACGGCGCGCACGGCAGCCGCCGGAGACAGGGGTGTGACCGGAGTCAGCGACGCTACGGGCGGTGAAGCGTCCTCCTCGCGCGTCGTCAGCGTCAGCCACAGGGCAGGAACCGCACTGGCCAGTACGAGCACTCCGAACAACGTCAGTTGCAAACGCCCGTCACCCGGCTGCAGCTTCTGCGCAATCGCCGCCAGCCCCAGCGCCGCGACCAGCGCGACCGACTGCATCAGGGTAAAGGTCGATGCGGCACGGGTGCGATCGTGGTAGCCCGGCGCAACCTCTCCGCTCCACGCAAGCAGCGGCGTCGAAATCAGCGATAGGCCGGAGTAATAGGCGGCAAGCGCCACCACCAGCCACGCCGTGCCGATGCTATCCGGCGGGAAGAACAGCATCGCGCTCCCAGCAGTGAACAGCGCGCCGCCCGCCGCGATCCACGGACGCCGCCGCCCGAACCGGCTGCGGGTCCGGTCGCTCAAGGTGCCGACCACAGGGTCGAGCACGCTGTTGAGCAACTGGCCTGCAAGGTAGAGCGATCCCACCAGCGCCAGCGAGAGCCCGAAGTCGCGCGCAAGGATTGCCGGCAACCAGGCCATGACGGGTTGCGCCGCCGCCGTAACCGGCAGGTAGATCGCGCCAAGCCGGGCGAAACGGGCACTTGAGGGTGAAAGCGGGATCGCGGTCATGGTCAGGATCTCACAGCCGAGTCCGCAAGGTCACACCGAATGTGCGCGGTTCGCCCACCTGGGCCGTGACCACGCCGGTGTTCGCGGCGGAAAGGTTGAGGAAGTAGTTCTTGTCGAACAGGTTGCGCGCCCACACCGAGAGATCCCACAACCCATCATCGGTCCTCAGCCCGATGCGCGCATTGGCGATGCCGAAGCCCGGCACCTGTGCCCATGCCGAATTGGTGGCCGAAGTGTTGAAGCTCGACCGGTGGGCATAGTCGGCATGCGCATAGATACCGATCTCGCGCCCTCCGAGTTCACCGAGCGGGGCCTTGGCGTCTGCGCCGACCGAATAGGAAAACTTCGGCACGCCTGAAAGCGGCTTACCCGAAAGGTCCTGAATGCCGCCAAGGTTGAGGTTCTCCACCGCCTGCGGGGCGTTGGTATATTCGACATACTTGGCGTCGGTGTAGCTGGCCGAGGCGTTGACCGAAAAATTGTCACTGGCGCTGAACGCCAGATCGCCTTCAATCCCGCGCGACCGCACCTTGGGGATGTTCGCGATGTATTGGCGCACGTTGACGGTGTTGGGCACCTGCTCGGTAATCGCAGTCTGATAATCGCTGATTTCGGTCCAGAACGCGGCGGCATTGAACGTCGCGCGGCGGTCAAGAAACTGCGACTTGAAGCCAAGTTCGAAGGCATCGACCTTTTCCGGCGCAACGTCGGGGGCGATGCCCGCAGGCAGTGCGGTCAGGTTCAGCCCGCCTGATTTGTTGCCGCGCGAATAGCTCGCATAGACGTTTGCATCGGGCGCGACCTTCCAGTTGAGCGTGACGAGGCCCGACAGGCTGTCGTTCGTGAACTTGGTGGCAAAGCTCGTCACCGGGTTGAACTGGCTGCGGATCGCGTTAATTGCGGTGACCTGCGCGGCAGAGAAGCCCGACAGGTCTGCTCCATCGACCCAGTATTGGTTGAACGCACCCGACTTCTTCTCATGCGACCAGCGCAGGCCGGTTGTCAGGGTCAGAGCATCGGAAAGGTGCCAATCGGTCTGACCGAACAGCGCGAAGGTCTTCGTCTCGGGGGTCGAAGTCGAATTTGCTTCAAACCCGTTCAGCGCCGCGTTTGCGATCGTCTGATTGACCGCAGGCAGGTTCCACAATGCCGCCGCCGAGCCATAGCGCGTCGCGCCAAAACCCTGCACGGTCTGCCAGAAATAATAGGCGCCGATCACGTAATCGACCGTGTGATTCCCTTGGGAAGCCAGCCGCAGTTCCTGGCTGAACTGGCGCTGGCGGTTGGCCTGCTGCGCCTTGGTGATGATCGGCAGCGAGGTGCTGTCGCCATCGTTGGCCGGGTTCCAGTCCCACCAGCGATAGGCGGTGATCGATGTGAGCGCCGCGCCGCCAAGATCGAGATTGGCCTCGCCCGAAACGCCATAGCCTTCCATGTTCGACTGGTAGTGGCTGTCGGCCTCGCCGATCCGGTCAAACGGCTGGAATGCCGGAAGCGTGTATCCGGGGAAACGCGCGGCGCGCTGGGCAAAGCTGTTGGGGATGATCGCGCCGTTGGCATACGTCGTGTGCGAATCCGCGAAGACGCTGAGCACATGATCCTGCGTCTGCTTGGCATAGTCACCGATGATGCGCAGTTCGAAGTCCGGCGTCGGCGTGAACAGCAGTTGCCCGCGCACGCTCTCGTTGCGGTAATTCTGGGCACGGGTGTTGGTGGTCTTGTTGAAGAGGAAGCCGTCGTTCTCGCTCACCGCACCCGAAATGCGCACCGCGAGCAGATCAGGCAGGACGCCGGCCGAAACCGAGCCGCGCACCTGGTAGAACCCGTAATTGCCAAGGCTCGCTTCGCCCGAGAATTCTGGGTCGAATGTGGGCTTCTTCGAGGTGATGTTGACCACGCCGGATGTGGTGTTCTTGACGAACAGCGTGCCCTGTGGCCCGCGCAGCACCTCAATGCCCTGAAGATCGACCAGATCGAACTGCGAAAGGCCGACGCGCCCGTAATAGACGTTGTCGATGTAGAAGCCGACGCCGTTTTCCAGCCCGTCATTGGTCAGCGCCACGTTGGAGCCAAGGCCGCGGATATTGATGTTGGTGTTGCGCGGATTGAAGCTGAACACCTGCAGGCTCGGCACCTGCTGCTGGATCTGGCCGAGCGTGAAATCGCCGCGCTTTTCCAGCGCGTCGGCGGTGATCACGCTGATCGCAACGGGCACATCCTGCACGTTTTCATCGCGGCGACGCGATGCGGTCACGACAATGGTCTCACCGCCTGCGTCAGATGCGGCTTCGGCGAGCGGTTCGCCCACCGCAGCAGGCTGCACGTCAGTTTCGGCGGCCTGCGCGGTCGCGCCAAATGCAAGCGCCGAAATCGCGGCGCCGCCAAGAACCAGATGACGCTGCACGGAAGAAAAAGCCCTGTTCATTCTATTATTCCCTGAACCCTGTTGATG
>JAZKBJ010000239.1:1981-7223 GCA_040388685.1 Pseudomonadota bacterium | reverse complement strand
GTTCAACCCTGTCGCCCGGCAATAATGTAGTTAATATTTCGCGCCGCAATCCAATCGCTCAGTGAATCGAAATCAATCGTTCACCAGAAATATCGACTGCGAATAGGTGATCGGAAATTCGCCGAAACCGATGATCGTCAGAACCGTGGGCACGCTATAGGTCAGGGTAAGTGTCTTCTCGATCGTGCCTGAAACGCGCGATGTTGCAACAGGTGACACCACAATCGCAAGCCGGGTAGTGTTGAGCCCGTAAGGGGCGTGCGATGCGATGGATCGCGCATAATCCCTGACCTGAACGTTTGTGACGTCGTTGTTGGTCTGGTAGTTCACAACCGCATAGCGCATGACGTCCGATCCGATCGCGCGCAAAGCATTGTAGTTCTGCATGCCCATGCCGATTTGCAGGACGCCCAGCATCAGCGCGATGAACGTCGGCCCGATCAGGGCGAATTCCACGACGACCGACCCGCTGCAGTCACGAAGCAACGACCGCATCATGTCTTTGTCTTCTGTTCGATCAGGATATAGCGGTTCAGTTTCAAAGTGACATCTTCACCCATCCCGAACTCGCGCCATGCCGGAACGAAGCTGTCGGTCAGCTGGATGCGGACATAGCGGGACACCTTGTCGCCTGCGGTGCAGGAACTCTCGGCATCGTAAACAGTCTGGCCGGAATTGCACCGATAGGCACCAGTTACCTGAATGTTGGCTGCGGCCAATCCGGTCGATGCTGCAATGATGTTCTTGAGCGTCGTGCGCTTTTCATCCGTGTTTGGCTGAGAGGCGAGGGCGACGCCTTCGGCGATGCCCATTGCGCTTTGCAACTCGCTCTGACGGGCAACAAGGCTGCTGACCTGATAGGCGCCAAGGCTGAGCAGGATCAGGACAGGCGCAATGATCGCGGTTTCGATGATCATCGTGCCCGCGCTGTCGCGGCCCAGTCTGTCGAGGCAGGAGCGCAACCGCATCATACCACCAGTTTCACCCGGCTGATCTCGCTTGCCACGATCGTGTCCTCGGTCATCCCCGAGGGGCAGAACGACGTCATGTTGGCGGTGCCGCTGATCGTGATGGTGTTGGCCGCGATCATCAGGCACTGGCTCGAAACCTTGGCAGTCCCGGTGAAGTCCAGCCCGCTGTTCGGCAGGTAGATGGTGCCGTTCAGAACGGTCGACGCATTGCCGTTGATCTTGCTGCGGTCGGTGCCGGTAGAGCCGCGGTCCTCGAACACCAGCATGCCGGCAAGAGCGTTGGCCGCCGTGGCCGTCAGCCCGCGGCTGACGAGGTCGGACGACTGGATTGCAGTCAGATTGATGTTCGATCCGCCGTTGATCTTGATGTAGGCTCCGTTCTTCAAAACGAACATCACACCGCTGCCTACGACGGCGTATTGCCCGTCGATCTCCAGCCCGCCCCCATCGATCACATACACGCCTGTGCCGAACGTGGTCGTGCACGATACCTTTATGCCACCGACATATGTCCCAGGCAGAACCGAAGCGAGGTCAGGGGAGGTATTCTTGGTGACGTTGGAATAGGTCGTGGCCACGACCGTTGTCTTCTTTTCCCAGACTGTGTTCTTGCCAGCGCTGTTGGTCGCCGTCCAGGTATCTGTCGTCGTGGTTGGTGACCTGCTCGGTTGCGAGTGCAATCGTCTCGCCCTTCCAGTAGGTGTAGGTGATGTTCGTCTTCTTCGATCTGTCAGCGCGGGTCGTCGTGGTTCCCTTGACGCAGTTGTAGGACCGCGACACCTGGCTTTCGCTCGGGTTGGGCGTCGTAAGATCCTTGTAGGGATCGAACAGCCCTTCGAGATAATCGTGCACTTCGTCGTCGGTGTGCGTGTCGAACCAGTCATCGACGCCGCCACGCGACAGAATCCAGCCCGCATCGATCTCGGGATTGCCCGCGACGATAATCGAACTGTCCGAAGTCGAAAGCGCGGCAATGCCACAGCGCGCCGTCACCACCGAAGTGCCGCCGATTGTCACCGCGCCGCTGGCGTCGTCATCAAGCGCGATCAGGCATGAGGTGAAGGATGCACCCGACGTAAACGCTGCCTGGGCATAGGCCGTGATCGTCGTGCCCTTGCCCGTGAGGAAGCTGGAAAAGGGCAGCGTCTCGCTCAGCGATGCCCGGACGGTCACGCTGTTGTTGGTCCCGCCGGAATAGTTTGCCAGCGTGACTGATGGAACGCCGTTTACCTTGTCGGTCGTGATCGAAAGGTTGGCGTTGAACTCCTGCAAGGCGCGCGTGGAATAGGCGTCTTTGGTGCTCGTCTGTGTGCGCGACCAGGCGCCAGCGAGAGCGGCCTGATCGACCGCGAACTGCAACTCGCGCTTCCACATGTACCATTGCGCCGTGTCGACGGCGAAACCGGCTCCGCCGATCATCGCGGGCATGCCGAGCGCCATCAGGAGCGCAGCATTGCCGCTGCTGTTTCCTGCAAGTGCACGCATCAGTGATCGTAACTTTGCGATCATCTTGTTACAGGCCTCATTCCGGCTTCCGGGGACCAGGGCAAACTTCCGGAATCATTCATTAGAATGTCGTGGTTTGTTCATCTTGAACTGTCGTGGTTGAAGACTGGTTAAACATACGTGCAATGCGAGAGCGCCCGTAAATGACGAATTTACCATTGGAACCGGCAGAAATGCTGACTCCGGTTGAACGATTGGCTATCGCCTATGCATCTTTTTCCGCGCGTCCAGCGTGGGAGGCGTTGCTTTTTTTTCATCATCGGCTTGCAGAAGCGGCGCGTCCCGACCGTGATCCGTTGATGATCCAGTTGCGTCTGTCATGGTGGCGTGACCGATTGTCAGAGCCTGCCGGGGCATGGCCGAAGGGTGAGCCGGTGCTTGCCGCGCTGGGAGCATGGACGGCGGAGACAGGCGCATTGTGCGGCCTCGTGGACGGCTGGGAAGCACGCATCGTCGGCGAGGACGGGGGGGCCGAACTGGCCAGGGCAGAAATTGAAGCCTATGTTGCGCTCGCGCGTATCGGAGGGGTCCAGAACCTCGACCTAATTCGCTCCGAAGCCACCGCGCTCGCCCATCCTTCCTCGGCTGCTCCACCGATCAGCAGGCTGCCCAAGGCGATGCGGCCGCTGTCCATATTTCGCGTCTTGGCCATGCGCGAGCAGCAGACCAAAGCGACCTCGCCATTGTCGGATTTTGCCGCAATCGTGAGGGTCGGTCTGTTCGGCCGGTAAGACCGTGCCAATACGGAAGCATCTGCCCGTGCTGGAACGGCATCGGGCAGGCTAGCTTCGGCGCTCTGATCGGGAGCCGGAACGATGGTGCGTGGATTGCTGGGCGGGATCGCCGCGCTGATGCTTGTCGCGGCGGGTGTGTTCTGGTGGCAGGGGCGGGCGGAAACGGGGTTTGGCGGCGAAGCACCGGCCCTTGCGGTCGAGACCGCGCCCGATGCAGAGCCTGAAGACCTGCCTAGCGCGGACGCCGAGGGACTGATCGGCGAAGCGCCGCCCGAAGCGACTGCCGTGGGCAGGGAAACCAAGCGCTTCAACATGCTCGACAAGGACCGCGACAACCGGATCACGCGTAATGAAATGCTCAGCGGCCGCGCCCGCGATTTCCGCAAGCTCGACAAGGACGGAAACAACCTGCTGACCTTCGAGGAATGGGCACACACCACAGCCGACAAATTCACGTTCGCCGACAGCAATTCGGACCTGTGGCTCAGCCGCGAGGAGTTTGCGACTACGCGGCCCAAGGACAAGCCAAAGGCAAAGCAGAAGCAAAAGTGCAGTTGCAAATAGACTCCCCCGGCCGGTCGAGCGCTTATCGAAGGGGTGGGAGGGGGAGGGGTAAGGGTGGGTTACCGCATCACAACAGGGTGGCTACCCACCCCGCCATGTCGGCCTTGGCCCGCTCGGTATAGGCCTCCTTGCGCGCCTTCTTCTTCACATCGTGCAGGGGCGGAAACAGCCCGAAATTCACGTTCATCGGCTGATAGGTCTCAGCCTCGGCATCGCCGGTGATGTGCGAGAGTAGCGCGCCCAGTGCGGTTGTGCGCGGCGGCGGCGTCCAGTCTTTCCCGGCGATTTGTGCCGCCGTCATCAGTCCGGCCAGCATGCCGACCGAGGCGCTTTCCACATAGCCTTCACACCCGGTGATCTGCCCGGCAAACCGGATGTTCGGCGCGGATTTCAGCCGCAATTGCCGGTCGAGCAGCGTTGGTGAATTTAGGAACGTGTTGCGGTGTAGCCCGCCAAGGCGCGCGAACTCGGCATTTTCCAGCCCCGGGATCGTGCGGAACACGCGCACCTGTTCAGCATGCTTGAGCTTGGTCTGAAAGCCCACCATGTTCCACAGCGTGCCCAGCTTGTTGTCCTGGCGCAGTTGTACCACCGCATAAGGCCAGCGGCCATTGGGGTGTTCAGGGGTGGCCCAGTGGGGGTTGTCGAGGCCTACTGGCTTCATCGGCCCGAAGCGCAGGGTTTCTACGCCGCGTGAGGCCATCACTTCGACCGGCATGCAGCCGTCGAAATAGGGGGTGTTCGCCTCCCACTCCTTGAACTCGGTCTTCTCGCCGTTCACGAGTTCAGCCCAAAAATTCTCGTACTGTTCGCGCGTCATCGGGCAATTGATATAGTCGCGCCCGTCTCCGCCCAAGGCGAGCGAGGCTTCGGCGCCCTTGTCCCAGCGAGAAGCCATCCACGCCACGTCCATGTCGATGGAATCATGATAGACGATCGGCGCAATCGCATCGAAGAAGGCGAGGCTGTCTGCGCCCGTCGCCGCACCGATACTGGAGGCCAGGGCAGGGGCGGTCAGCGGCCCGGTGGCCACGATGGTCAGCCCGTCGGATGGCAGCACGTCCACCCGTTCTCGCACGATCTCCAGTGTCGGCTGCGCGGCGAGCGCGGCTTCCACCGCCGCCGAGAACACATCGCGGTCCACCGCCAGCGCCGATCCTGCGGGCACGCGCGCTTTCTCCGCTGCTGCCATCAGCAGGCTGTCGCATTCGCGCATTTCCTGATGCAGCAGTCCCACGGCGTTCTTTTCGTGATCGTCCGAGCGGAAGGAGTTTGAGCAGACCAGTTCGGCCAATCCTTCGCTGTTATGCGCCGCTGTCGTATCGCCGCCGCCGCGCATTTCGGAAAGACGGACCGAGATGCCACGCCGCGCCAATTGCCACGCCGCTTCGCTCCCGGCCATTCCGCCGCCGATGATATGTACCTGATGCGTCATGTGCTTGCCCTTGGCATTGCCGCGCCGCTGCG
>JAZKBJ010000239.1:0-1971 GCA_040388685.1 Pseudomonadota bacterium | reverse complement strand
TCGGAACACCAAGGAGAAGGGGCAGGTGCCCAAGCGCGCTTTGATCGAGAAAAGACCGTGGCTGGTGGCGAGCCTTGTCGCAGGCGTCAGTTATTGGCTGGCGGCAAAAGGCCATGTTCCCGGTCTCTGGTTGATCCTCTGGAAAGGCGCAGGCGTGGCGCTGCTTGCCGCCTACGCCTGGGCGCATCATCCCTCGCGCAACGCCCACATGCTTGCGCTGGTCATGGCGTTCGGCGCGTTGGGTGACATGGTGCTTGAAATCAGCTTCACCGGCGGGGCAGTGGCCTTTCTGCTGGGCCATCTCGTCGCCATTGCGCTCTATCTGAGGCATCGCCGGGATAATCCGACCGGTAGTCAGAAGGCCGGTGCCGTCGCCACCCTGATTGGCGTGCCGCTGATCGCTTGGCAATTAAGCCATGCACCGGACGTCGCGCTCTACGCGCTAAGCCTGTCTGGCATGGCCGCTGCCGCATGGCTGAGTAGCTTCCCGCGCTACCGCGTCGGGCTTGGCGCGATGCTGTTTGTCGTATCAGACTTGGTGATTTTTGCGCGCATGGGACCGCTCGCAGGTAGTGCCATCCCCGGCCTGTTGATCTGGCCGCTTTACTACTTCGGCCAGTTCCTGATCTGCACCGGCGTAATCAGGACGCTGCGGGCACGCGGCGAGTTTGGCCCGGGTTAGCCCGCCACCGGCAGCTTCACGACGCCTGCCTCATCCCGCTCAAGCGGGCCATAAGCCACCGCCACGCTCAAGGGCAGGTCGCCGTAGATGTGCGGGAAAAGCTGTCCGCCGCGCGACGGTTCCCACTTTACCGCATCGCCCAGAGCGACCAGGTCAACCGCCACCACGTGAAGGTCGTCCTGCCCGGCAAAGTGCTTGTCCACCGTTTCGGTCAGCTGCGCCTCGGTCGACAGGTGGATGTAACCATCCGCCAGATCGACTGGCGCACCCTTGGAAACGCCAGCCTGCTCAAGCTGCGTCATCTGCGGCCCGGTCAGCACTTTGTAGGCAACAACGGGAAGGTCGCTCATTCCGGAGCTGCCTCACCTGCCTCTGCGTCGTCGACGGCAACTTCGATCTCGTCACCACCTTCAGTGTCTTCTGCAAGGCGCACCGCGCTGACCACGTGTTCGCTGTCAGCCACCGTAAACAGACGAACGCCAGCAGAGCCGCGCCCGATTACCCGCAGCGAAGCCAGCGGCAGGCGGATCAGCTTGGCTTGATCGGTCACCAGCATCAACTGATCGGCCTGAGACGCGGGGAAGCTCGCCACCACCGGGCCGTTGCGGCCGATATTGTCGATATTGGTGATGCCTTGGCCACCGCGACCGGTACGGCGATATTCGAAAGCGGAGGACATCTTGCCATAGCCGTTGGCGCAGACGGTCAAGATGAACTGCTCGCGCTCGGCCATGAAGGCATAGCGCTCCTGATCCGCCATCTCGCCTTCCTTTTCGCCCTTCCACGGGGCGAAGCGCAGATATTCCTCGCGCTCATCCGGCGTCGCGCCGACGCGGTGCAGGATCGACAGCGAGATCACCTCGTCATCGCCCTTCAGCGACATGCCGCGCACGCCGGTCGAGGTGCGGCTGGTGAACTCGCGCACTTCATCGCCGGCAAAGCGGATCGCCTTGCCCGACCGCGTGGCGAGCAGCACGTCGTCGCTGGCTTCGAGCAGCGCCACGCCGATCAGGCGATCGGTGTTGGGCGTGCCGTCTTCATCGGCGTCGAACTTCATCGCGAACTTGCCGTTCGACGGGATGTTGGCGAAGGCGTCCATCGAGTTGCGGCGCACGTTGCCCTTGGCCGTGGCGAACACGACCGACAGCTTGCCCCATTCCGCTTCGTCCTCGGGAAGCGGCAGCACGGTCGCGATCGTCTCGTCCTTGTCGAGCGCGGGGAGCAGGTTGACCACCGGCCGGCCGCGCGTGGTCGGCCCGCCTTCCGGCAGGCGCCACACCTTCAGGCGA
>JAZKBJ010000238.1:0-2891 GCA_040388685.1 Pseudomonadota bacterium | reverse complement strand
CGGATCGACCCCGAACACCACCGCCGCAATCAGCGCGATGACAATCGAACCGCAACCGAGCTTGCCGCCGCCCCCCATGGGAAAGCGACCGCCGCCGCGCTGGTCCTCGACGTTGATTGAACTGTCGAAATCGTCGAGCCGCATAGGTCTTCCCCCTTTTTGCACTGACTACTGGACAAGTGCGGTGCGGACCGCGATGCCAGTTGGATCATGATATGCAGAAGCTTTGGAGTAGATGAATGTTCCTGAAGGGCAAGTGCGCGCTTGTGACCGGCTCCACCTCGGGCATTGGCCTTGCCTATGCGCGGGCGCTCGCCGCCGAAGGAGCCGAGGTTTCGGCGATCCGGCACAGATCGCGAAACTCTGCGCGGAACTGGCCGCAATCAGCGGAGGGCGGGCGATCTATGCTCCAGCAGACCTGACGCAGCGCGAAGGCACCGAAGCCATGATGGCCGCCGCGCTGGCCGAGTTCGGCGCCGTCGATATTCTCATCAACAATGCCGGGATGCAGCACGTTGCCCCGGTCGACGAGTTTCCGGTCGATAAGTGGGATGCGATCATCGCGCTGAACCTGACCTCGGCGTTCGACGCCTGCCGCCTTGCCATTCCGGGGATGAAGGCCAAGGGCTGGGGACGGATCATTTTCACCGCCTCGGCTCACTCGCTGACGGCCTCGCCATTCAAGGCGGCCTATGTTTCGGCCAAGCACGGCCTTACCGGCTTGGCCAAGACCATCGCGCTGGAACTGGCGACGAACGGCGTGACGGCGAACTGCATCAGCCCGGGATATGTCTGGACGCCGCTGGTGGAAAACCAGATTCCCGATACGATGAAGGCGCGAAACATGACTCGCGAGCAGGTCATCAACGACGTCATGCTCGTGCGCCAGCCGACAAAGGAATTCGTCCAGCCCGAGGACCTTGCGGCGCTGGCCCTGTTCTTGTGCCGCCATGAGGCGCGGAACATTACCGGAGCAAACTATAACATGGATGGGGGCTGGGTCGCGGAATAGTCGCTTTCCCGCCGCATCCGTAAACTCCTGTTCATGCAGGTCAGCCCAATTGGGAACTTGCGCTTCGCTGCTGCTTTTGAGAGCAAGGGATTGCGACGAGGCGTGTGAGGGCGGCGATGAAGCGTGCAGGGGGTTGGCGAGTTGCGATGACAGGAGCGCTGGTTTTCAGCGCGCTCCTGCTCGTCGCCGCAAAGCCTGCCCTGCGAAAGCCCACGCAGCTGGAAATCGCGCTTAAAACCCACGTTGAAACGCTGGCGAGCGACGATTTCGATGGGCGCGAACCCGGGACCGACGGGGAGACCAAGACACTGCGCTATCTGGCGCGGCAGTGGTTCGATATCGGCATGGAGGCAGGGACCAACAACCCCGGCAACGCGTGGTTCGCGCCGGTGGAGCTGGTGGAGCGCGAACCGGTGATGTCGCGTGCCAGCTTCACGCGCGGGCGCAAGAAGATCGTGCTGCCTGCGGACAGCGTTTTCGTGGTGACATCTGGCTTGCGCAGTCTGGCCCTGGATGCACCGCTGGTGTTCGTCGGGCACGCTGCGAGCGCGGTCATGCCAAGGGCCGAGCTTGCCGGCCGCGTGGCCGTGATGCTCGACAGCCTGCCTGCGGGTGTCGACAAGGCCGCTGCGGGTGACCGGGCTGGGCGGTTGCTAGATGCGGGTGCGCTTGCTGTCGTGACCATTCTCGACGGCGATCGCGGGCTGGAGGACGTAGTCGCGCGGCGCAGGCGCGCGGGCTATGCCGTGTCCGGCGAGAAGCTTGGCAATGAGATCGAAGCGTTCCTGTCACCGGCTACCACGGAACTGCTGCTTGCGGGTTCGGCGCACCCGACCGTGGCACGGTTGCGTGCGGATGCTTCGGCATCAGCTTTCGCGCCCTATCCTCTTGGGCTAACCGGCACGCTTGAGGCGACCAGCCGCGAAACCCGGATCAAGACGCACAATCTGATCGGGCGCATCGCCGGGCGTAATCCAGCGGCGGGGGCGGTGTTGATGATGGCCCATTGGGATCATTTCGGCAGGTGCGCTGAGCCGCCCGCCGAGGATTTGATCTGCAATGGCGCGATAGATAATGCGAGCGGGCTTGCGGTGGTCACCGAAGCGGCAAGGCAGTTGGCCAAGGGCAAGCAACTGGACCGCGATGTCTATTTCGTCGCTACCACGGGCGAGGAACTGGGCCTGCTGGGCGCGCTCGCATTCGCCGAAGACCCGCCGATCCCGCTTGACCGGATCGTGGCGGCGTTCAACGTTGACAGCACCGGCTTGGTGCCGCCGGGGGGGCCGATAGGAATCGTTGGCAAAGGCATGACGCCGCTCGACCCGCTGATCGGCGATGTGGCGCGCCGAATGAAGCGCAAGCTGGCGGTGGGCGATGCGCCGAACGCCTATATCAAGCGCCAGGACAGCTGGATCCTGATGCAGCACGATGTGCCCGCGGTGATGGTCAGCAGCAGCTACGGCGATATGGAGCGCATCGAGCGCTTCATGGAAAATACGTACCACCGGCCGGGCGATCAGGCAGGCCCGCAGATCGACTATGCCGGAATGGCCGACGATGTTGGGCTGCAGGTCGAACTGGTCCGCGCCTTCGCCGATGTGAAGCGCTATCCGGGGCCTCCACAAATGCACGGCCAAACCCCCTAGCGGAACCGCGCCTTCCTGTTTACATGGGCCGCCACGAATCTCCCCGGACACTTGGAAGTGGCACGCATCATGGATATCCCTCTCGGCCTTACCTTCGACGACGTGCTGCTGCGTCCTGCCGAGTCGGATCTGGTGCCTTCGCAGGCTGATACGCGGACGCGCCTGACCAAGACCATCGGCCTGAATATCCCGATCATTTCCTCCGACATGGACACCGTGACGGAATCGCGCAT
>JAZKBJ010000237.1:15415-16488 GCA_040388685.1 Pseudomonadota bacterium | reverse complement strand
GTCGATCCGGGGAGATGGCATAAATGCGGGATCGATTGCCTGGGCTGATGGCGTCGCTGTGGCAACGCGGTGCCGCATTCGCCGCGTTTGTCGCCTGTGTTCACCCGGCCCGGTCACTGGCGCAACGCGTAGATGATAATGTCATAGCCAACGCCAACGACGCCTTCGGGCAATCTGTCGGAAACGAGCGGGTCGGACTCTACGGCGTCGATGACGTGCGCGGTTTTTCGCCAGTGGATGCGGGCAATGCGCGGATCGAAGGGCTCTACTTTGCGCCGGTTGACCGGTTGCCCAACCGTCTTGCCAGAGGGAATAGGGCACGTGTCGGAATCGCGGCGCAAGGCTATCCCTTTCCGGCACCCACCGGCATTGTCGATTATGAACTGTCCGCAAGCGGCACTTCGGACCAGTTCACGCTGGGCTTCGAACGCGCGCAGTTCGGTTCGTTGCTTGCGAGCCTGGATAGCCAGTTTGCGGTGGCTCCGGATGTGGGAGCTTATATCGGCGGAACGGTACGAAGGCAAAACCGTCATGAAGGCGGCAATTTCAAGTCCTGGATAGGGTCGGGCGGGCTTGGTTGGCGGCCATACGACGGCGCCAGCGTGATCGCATTCGCGGGCAAGACGCGTACTTACGATGACGAGGCAGCGCCATCGATCTTTCCGGGCGGTGCCTACCTGCCGCCCGCGATCGAACGCCGCGCGATGATCGGGCAAAGCTGGAGCGACCGCGACAACTCCCATGAGCTGTTCGGGGCGCTGGCCAAGCTGCCCTTGGGACGCTGGAAAATCGAAGCTGGCCTGTTTCGTGCGACGCGGCGGGTGGATGCCAACTTCACCGATCTGTTCGCCAACCTGCAGCCCGATGGGACCGTGGCCAACCGCATCATGGTGATCGACGGCAACAATCTCGACCGAACATTGTCGGGCGAAGCACGTGTGGTACGCACCCTCGGCGACGGCGCACTGGCCCACCGACTGACGCTCAGCCTGCGTGGTCGCAAAGGCGAACGGCGCTTTGGCGGCGTGCAGCGCATAGCATTGGGGCCAAGCTCGCTGTTCTTCGCCGACGAG
>JAZKBJ010000237.1:13687-15405 GCA_040388685.1 Pseudomonadota bacterium | reverse complement strand
CGACGAGCGTCCGCGTCCCGACGTTTCATTGCCAGCCGACGATACCGACCATTCGTCGCAGGCGACGCTTAGATTGTCGCATGCGCTCACGCGGCCCGGATCGTTCCTGCTCGATCTCGCCGTTGCACAATCGCATTATCGCAAGACCATCAACTTCACGTCGACAGGCGTTACCACATCGGTGCGAGACCGGCCCGTCACGGCCAGTATTACAGGATCCTACACCCTGTCCCCGGCACTGACGGTCTATGGCGGGTATGTGCGGGGCTTCGAGGAAGTAGCCGCCGCACCGCAGAACGCAAGCAATCGCGGAGCCGTGCCGCCAGCCATCCGAACCCGCCAGACCGATCTGGGCCTGCGTTATGCGATGGGCCGAAACCTCAACCTCGTCGCGGGCGTGTTCGAAATCGCCAAGCCCTATTACAATCTCGATGAGGCGGCGTTTTACCGCGATCTTGGCGCCTCATCGAACCGCCGGCTGGAGGTTTCGCTGGCGGGCACCGTCATGCCGGGTTTCAGCGTGGTGCTTGGTAATGTGCTGATCGATTCCCGGATTTCGGGTGAGCTGGTCGGCGCCGGGCGAATTGGTCCGCGCCCGGTCGGCACCGTCCGCCGCCGCACCATTGCCAACATCGACTGGCGGTTTGCAAACGGGGACAGTCCCCTGTCCGTCGACGTCGGTTTTGAAGGTCTGTCGGCGCGGGTGGCAAACCCCTCCAACACCCTCGTGGCACCGCCGCGAGAGACAGTCGACTTTGCATGCGGTACAGGTTTGGTGTCGGAACTGCCCGTGCGCTGCTGCGACTGCAGGTGGCAAACCTATTTGACGATTATGGCTGGCAAGTCGCCGCAAACGGGGCGTTCCAGTACTCGGCAGCCCGCCGCTTTCTGGCCGAGCTGCGTCTGGACCTTTAGCGCTAAAGCGGAACGGGCGGTGGCACGACTTCCAGATCGGGGGCGAAGGCCCAGTGGCAGGCCACGCATCGCGCATTGATCGCCTCACCGGCGGCCGAGAGGCCTGCAAGATCCTTGCGCTCGGCGGCTTGCGCGCTCGCCGTTGCTGCGGATTGGAGCTCACCGGCCAGCTGGTCCCAACGCGGATCGCCGGTCTTGTAAGGCGGGCTGCGCAGGATGACGGCGAGCTGGCGCAGGGTCAGCGCATCGCTCTCGGCATCTTCCCATTCTTCATCCGATTTTGGTTCGCCTGAATGGTTGCCGTTCGCATCGCTTTCCACCGCCGTCCATGCCCAGAGCTGGTACGCATTGCGCTGCATGACATGGCCCATCAACTCGGGGAGAGGGAGCGGTTCACCCGCACCCTCTTCTGCGCCCACCGCGCTCGTGGCAATTGCCGCGCCTGCCAGGACAGCGACGGCGAGCAGAAGGGCCTTTGATTTCACGGTTACCTCACGATGGTATTGTGGCGCATTCCTGCCACTGCGCCGGCTGCATATCGCCACGAGACCCCATGGCTAAGAGACCGTTCGTCATATGCTCATGCTGACTTGTCCAAAGCAGAATTTGTGCTTTCTACAGAACGATTTGTCGATTTTTATCGCCTGTTTTCCGATGCATGAGAGGAGGCAGGCTTGATTGTTGCTGAAATCTCTACTAATTAAGTAGAGACGGTTGCTACCCTGCGCAGGATGCTTCGCCAAATCGAGCGAGGGAACGCGCATGTCCGCATCCGGGCACAACTGCGTCCTGCCTTCCGCTGG
>JAZKBJ010000237.1:693-13677 GCA_040388685.1 Pseudomonadota bacterium | reverse complement strand
CGATCTGAACCTGACCAAGGTCGCCAACGAACTGTTCACCTCGCAATCCGGCGTGAGCAAGCAGATCCGCGAACTGGAGACGGAACTGCGGGTCGACATTTTTGTCCGGCGCGGCAAACGACTGGTCGGGCTGACGCCTGCCGGTGAGAACGCCGCCAAGGTCATCGAGCGGCTCCTGCGGGAAGCAGAAAATCTCAAGCGCCTCTCCGATCAGTTCGCGCAGGCCGATGAAGGACGCCTGATCATCGCGGCTACGCACAATCAGGCCAACTATGTCCTGCCCCGCCTCCTGATGCGGTTCGGCACGCTGTTTCCAAAGGTGGAAGTGGAGCTTCTCCAAGGCAGTCCAAGCTACGTTGCCGATGCCTTGGTGCGCGGCGAGGCCGACATCGGGGTGGCGACCGAGGCGCTGGATGACAATCCGCATCTCGAAACGCACCCCTGCTTTACCTGGCGCCATGTCGCTATCGCACCCGAAGGTCATCCGTTGCTGGACGTGGCCGAGCCGACGCTCGCCGATATCGCGCGTTTCCCGATCATCACCTACAACGCCGAGTTCTCTGGAGGATCGCGCGTGCTCGAGACTTTCGAACACGCCGGAGTCGAAGTCGACCTGCGGCTGCGCGCGATGGATGCCGATGTCATCAAGACTTACGTTCGTCTCGGAGCAGGCGTGGGTATCGTGGCCGAAATGGCCATCGGAAATGGATCGTCAGAGGGGTTGCAGGTTGTACGCGGCTCGGGCGCCTTGTTCGGCCAGGGGACGACCAAGATCGCGCTGCAGAAGGGCAGCCTTCTGCGCAACTACGCCTACCAGTTTGTCGCCATGCTGGCGCCGCATCTGGACGCTGACGTGCTGAGCGGGACCAAGCGCGCGCCAAGAAGCGCTGCCGTACCGGTCGTGGCCGATTTCAGGTCGCGCGATGATATTCAGCTCGCCCGGGAGACCGCTCCGAACCTGGCTGCGCTCATCGCCGCAGGCGCGATGCCGCAATCCATTCACCAGCATCATTGAACGGAACTGCCATGACCAATTTCAACCGAAGGGATTTTCTCGCTTCGGCAGGACTGTCGCTCGCGGCAATGCCTACCCTTGCCGCCGCCCGCTCGCGCGAATTGCCTTTCGGGAATGGAACCCGCCCGCTGGTGCGGTTCCCCCAGAAGCGGCAGATGATTCTGCTCTCCTCGCGGCCGCCGCAGCTCGAAACGCCTTTCGAGGTGTTCAATCAAGGGCTTATCACGCCCAATGATGCGTTCTTTGTGCGTTATCACTTGTCCGGTCTGCCGACTGTTATCGATCCTGCAGCCTTTCGCCTTTCGATCGGCGGGCACATTGGCACCCCGCTGGAATTGTCGCTGAACAGCCTCAAGCGCGATTTCCCCATTACCGAAATTCTCGCGGTCAACCAATGCTCGGGGAACAGTCGCGGTTTCGTCGATCCGCGCGTTGGCGGCGGGCAACTCGGCAATGGCGCGATGGGCAACGCCCGCTGGCGGGGCGTGGCCCTGAAAGCGCTGCTTGACCGCGCCGGTGTGCGTGAAGGCGCAAGACAGGTCACCTTCAACGGCCTCGGCATCCCGGATTTTGTCAAGGCGCTCGACATCGACCATGCCCGCGATGGCGAGGTCATGGTCGCGTATCAGATGAACGGGCAGGATTTGCCTTTCCTCAACGGCTATCCGCTGCGCCTGATCGTGCCCGGTCATTACGGCACTTACTGGGTCAAGCACCTGAACGAGATCAACGTGATCGACGCCCAGTACGACGGTTACTGGATGAAGACCGCGTACCGCATCCCGGACAACGACTGTAATTGCCTCGTTCCGGGCCAGAAGCCTGACAAGACGAAGCCGATCGGCCGCTTCAACGTGCGCTCGTTCGTGACCAGTCATGTTGACGGCACGAAAGTCGCGGCAGGCCGCACGGTGGAATTGCGCGGTATCGCCTTTGCCGGAGGATCGAACATCGCGCGGGTTCTGCTGTCGGCGGATGACGGCCAGACGTGGCGGGAGGCGCGGCTGGGGGAAGATCTCGGGCGCTATTCGTTCCGGGAGTGGCGGCTTGGGCTTGCACTGCAGAAGGGCGCGCGGAGGATCAGCGTTCGCGCCGTGACAGCCGATGGCGAGACGCAACCGCTCGAACAGCGCTGGCAGCCAGCAGGCTACATGCGCAACGTGGTTGAAACCTTGCAATTGGAGGCCGTGTAATGCGCGCTGCACCTATGGTTCTTGTCATGTCTGCAGCACTGCTTTCGGCAGCGATTGCCGCAAAGCCTGTGACTTTCTCCGCTCCAGCGGAAACCGTTCCGGCAGAGCTTGCCGATGCCGATGGCGACGTCGTGGCCAACGCCTGTTCGGCATGCCATTCGCTGGAGTACATAGTCACCCAGCCGCGCGGAAAGGGCGCGCAGTTCTGGAAAGACTCCGTGGCCAAGATGATCAACGTCTACAAGGCACCGGTTGAACCGGCCGATGCCGACGCCGTTGCGGCAGTGCTGGCCAGAAAGTTTGGCTGAACGCGAGACGTTTCAACGCAAGGAAAAGGGCGGGATGCGATCGCAGCATCCCGCCCTTTTTGTTTGGTCAGCGGACGCGAATCAGCGGTCGATAACCGGCTCGTCTGATGGCACGCCCACTGCGCCACCACCGAACGGCCCGTTGTTTTCGGCGCAGATCCGCTCGCTGTGTTCGTACTGAAGCGGCTTGCCCGGCAGGTTGACCGGCTTGACATCAAAGTGCCAGCCATCGGGCTTGTCTGCCACTGTGTAGCGGCGCGCAGGGATCGTCGCGGTCCAGGGGCGCGAATAGACGGTGGGGTCCGTAAAGGTCGCCACGTAGTTGAAACGCTGACCTGCCGGGTCAAACACGAAGCGTTCGGCAACGGCGGCATTATCGCCCATGTAGTCGCCGTAGCGACCGAACAGCGCCTTGCCGTTGTTGTTGCGCACATCGACAACCAGCGTGTTGCCTTCCCAGTGACCGCGTGAATCGCCGTTCCAAAGCTTGATGCCGGGTGCGATATGCGGCGATCCATCGAGCTTGATGATCCGCGTTCCGGAATCGAACAGGAAGACCACGTATCCGGGATACTGGCGTACCTCATAGCCATGCCACATGAACGACTTGGGCACGCCAGCAGGCGCGCACCGGGCCAAGGGTTCGATGTAGCGAGGCTTCACTGGGTTGGGGAAGTTCTTGGCAAAGTCTTCCTGCAGCGCGCGCGCGGCGGGCAGGTAGGGCACTTGCCCGTCACCGGGATCGGAAACGCGGCTGGGTGCGCGCTGGTCGCGCGGGAGCTTTGCCGCTGCCGAAGGCTCACCCGGAGGCCCGGCCTGTGGATCTGTGAAGTTGCTGTGGTTCGAGATCGTGTTCGACCAGAACCCGCTGACATCAGGCTGTCCATCGGCAAGGCGCGCGCCAGTCCATTCGCCCGACGCGATGGCGGGAACGTCTTTCTGCCAGCGGATGCCGGGGGCAGTCGGCTGCGGAGCGGGCGCTGCCTCCTGAGCGATCGCTGCTGGCGCGATAGCGGCCAGCAACAGCGCCACCGTGGCGCAAACGGTCTTGCGGTTCATCACTTGCCGTCCTTGTGCGGGTAGAACTGCTCGTATTCGAGCGCGTAACAATAATCCTCGATCAACTGGAAACCCTTGTCCCGGCGGCGGTGCAGCAGGACATTGATGGTCCACGGCTTCGTGAAGATGCCGACTTCGTCCAGCGTCACACTGTAGGAAATCGTGTTGGGATCGACGAAAGTCCAGCGCTCGACGACGTGCAGGTCCGGCCCGTGAAAGTTGCCCGCGCGGTCAAGCCAGGTTTCCTCGTTGAAGTCCGCCACGTCCACGACCAGCGTATCGCCTTCCCAGTGCCCACGGCTGTCACCCAGCCAGAACTCCTGGTGCTTCTCCTCGGGATGGTCGGAGCCATCGGTGCGGATGGTACGCACCTGATTGCCGAACTGGTGGACCAAAGTCAGATCCTGCGCACGCTGGAAGATCTGGAACGGCGCCGGGTAATAGACGCCGCGCGGAACGCCCAGCACCCAGCACTTGAGGCGCGGGTCGTCCTTCGCGCGCGTGGCAAAGTTCTTGTTCCGACGCTCCAGCGCCTCGGGGGTATAGGGGATCGTGCCGCCTTCGACCACGCCCGGTCCCGGCGGTGCATCGCGCCGCCCGGCGTGCGGTTCGAGATCGTAGTCGGCCTCGCCCAGAACCTGCCAGATTCCAGAGAAATCCGGCTTGCCGTCCGCCTGTCGGGGAATGGCGGGCGCCGCAACGGGAGCCTGCAGCGCAGGCTTGGCGGGAGCGGCCGCGGCGGAGAATGCCGGAGCGAGAAGCGCGGTCGATGCCGCCAGCAGAAGCACTGCCTTGCGGATCATTTCACTTCCCCAGCGGTGGAGGTGGCGCGTCCGGCGCGCTGCCGGTCTGCACCTTGCGGCCGCCGGGCAGAACCACGGTCGTCGCGTAGCCGAACGGTCCGCCGTTCTTCGACTTGTACCCGGCCAGACGAATGGGCACTCCGGCATGGACGTTGTCGCGCGACACACCGTTGCCGCGCAGCGAGGTCGGCGTGCCGAACTCGAAGCCCCAGTTGGTCACCGAGCCGTCCTTGTTCTTCACGTCGAGATAGATCCAGCTGTGTGGATTGACGAAGCGGACCTTGGTCACCGTTCCGTCTACCACCAATGGCTTGGAGGAATCGAATTCCGCGGCGAAGGCATGGTGCGCCAGGCTCGCCGCCGGGAGCGCAAGAACGCCCCCCAGCGTGACCAACCCTGCGATGAGAAGTGACTTTGCGTGCATCTTCAAGGCCTCCTTCAATACTTCACGCGGAGCAGCGCACCGACGTATCGGCGGGGGCCGATACCGTCGTAGCCGACTGGCGCGTTGTTGCTGAAATCGTTGACGCTCGTGGTGTACTGCGTGTCGAACAGGTTCTTGGCGACGATGCTGAACTCGGTTTCGACCCCGTTCAGTTCCTTGGCCAGTCCGATACCGGCGTCGGTCAGGTGATAGGCCTTCTGGAAACCATAGGGTGACAGCAGCTGTTCGAGATTGTGCGACGAACGCCAGGTGTCATTGCCGAACACGCGCAGGGTGAAACCTGAATCGCCGATCGGCTGATCGAAGTTGAAGCCGATGATGGTGTTCCACTTCGGTGCGCCAACCACCTGCTTGCCGCTGTTGTTGCAGAACGGAATCGTCGTCGGCACGTTGCGCGGACAAGTCGCGGTCGACCAGTCGGTGTAGATCGCCTCGTTGTAGGCACCGCCAAAGTTGATCGACAGCGCGTCACTGACCCGCAGATGTCCGTCCAGTTCGACGCCCTTTGCGCGCACGCCGGGAATGTTGCCAAGGCGCGAACTGTAGCCGGTAGCCGATTGCGGATCGGCGTAGCTGGTAACGTTCTGGTAGTCGCGAACCTTGGTGTAGTAGAGGTTCACGTTGAGCTGCAGCGCGTTGTCAAAGAACGCCCCCTTCACGCCAACCTCGAAGTCGGTCGTGCGCTCGGGCAGAATGTTGGCTGCCGACCCGTCGTTCAGGAACGCGACTGCTCCCGATTTTCCGCCACCGCTCGCCGAGGCATAAAGCAGCACGTCGTCGGTGATCTTGAAGCTGGGGTTGACCAGCCAAGACGTGGACCCGGCGCGGATCGGCGTACCCACCACGTCAGTATAAGACGCACCAGTCTGCGCCGCACGAATGGCATCGGCGGTTTTGTTGCCGGTCGAAACCAGCGGCGACCCGTCGACAAATATTGCTCCGCGCGAGGTGATGCTGTCTTTCTGCTCCCAGGTATAGCGCAGGCCGCCGGTCAGGGTCAGCCGGTCAGTCAACTTCCAGTTGGCCTGAGCAAAAACGGCCTGACTCTTGGAAACCGGGTTCTGGTAGGTGGTCGAGAAAACGTTCTCCAGCGACGCGCGCAGGAAGGGCAGGTTGGCTGCCGTGTTCAACGCGCTGTACTGGCTATTGGTCGCGTAGAACGCGCCTGCAGCGCCACGCTCAGCGATCGCGCCACCTCGAGCATCGCCGCTGACCCGGAGTTCCTGCGAAAGCTGTTCGGTGTCGACCAGCGTGCCGCCACGCGCGATGGCGAAGCGCGTCTGTTCGCTGTCGTTCTTGGCATCGAAATGCAGCTTGCGATAAGCGGAGATCGAGCGGAACTCGACCGGTCCGGCATCCCAGTCCGCAATCAGCGAAACGCCGCTGTTGCGCGTGATCAGCGGTTCGGCCTGATCCATATCGATCGTGGTCCACGAACCGATGATCGGCACGTAGCCGCCAAAGTAACTGCGCGCGAGGCGTGTCGAATAGGTCGTGCCGCGCACCGAACCATCGTCCAGCGTCGCGGGATCGACGATGGCAGGCTTGGTGTTCGAGTTCTCGTTGGTCTCGGCGCTATCGGCATTGAGTTTGAGCGAGAAGGTGTCCGACGGCTTGAGCAGCAACTGGACGCGTCCGCCCCAGCGATTGCGCTCATGCCAGCGTCCGCCGCGCGCCGGGTTGACGTTGAGGATGTCGCCATCCTGCTTGTCCACGAAGAACGAGGCACGAAGCGCCAGCAGATCTTCGACAATTCCGGCGGAATAGGAGCCGCGTGCCTTGAACGCCTTGCGGGAGAGGCCCTTTTCCAGCTCCAGCGTACCTTCAGGATCGAAGCTGGGCGCCTTGGTGGTGTACTTGATCACGCCCAGCGAGGTGTTCTTGCCGAGCAGCGTGCCCTGCGGTCCGCGCAGGATCTCGACCTGCTGCACGTCGGTGAAATCCTGGTAGGTCATGCCGACATGGCCAAGGAACACATCGTCAACGATGGTGCCGACGGCGGCTTCCATGTTGTCGTTGCCGCTGGTTTTGCCGATGCCGCGCAGCGACACGCCGGTGCGGCGAGCGTTGGGGGTCGTAGCGGTGAGGCCGGGCGCGCGCTGGGTCAGGTCGGCAATCGTGAACACCCGCTGCTGGGCAATCGTGTTGCCGTTGAGCACGGTAATCGGGATGGGAACATCGTTGATGTCCTCCTCACGATTGCGCGCGGTGACGACGATGCCGCCGGCTTCGTCGAAGGCTTCTGCAGCAGGCTCGTCCACGGCAGCCGGGGCCGATTGGGCGTATGCGGTCGAGGCCGTGGACAGCAGCAATGCTGCAGTCAGCGCCTGCGCGCGCGGTGAAACAAAACGCATGATAATAGATCCCTGAAATTCTTGTTGTTGTTACTTGCCGGGGCGATCGACGCCCTTGGTCAGCGTGGCGATCCGGTAGGCTGAGCCGCGACCGACCGCGTAGAGGTGCGAATGATCCTTGCCGCCGAAGGCCAGGTTCTGCGGCTGCTTGGGCAGCTTGATAACGCCGAGCGGCTGGCCTTCGGGCGAGAACACCTCGATGCCGAGCGTGCTGGTCACGAAGACGCGGCCGTCCTTATCGACAACGATGCCGTCAGCGCCGCTGGTCGGGCCGGTAGGCGTGGTCTTGAAGCCAGCAAGCTTGGCAAAGTCGCGCCGCGCGGACAGGCTGCCATCGGCACCGATCGTCCAGGCAAGCAGGTATTCGCCCTGGGTGTTGGCGACATAGACGGTCTTTTCATCGTGGCTGAGGGCCACGCCGTTGGGTCGGCGAATATCGTCGGCTACAAGGTGGACCTTGCCCTTCTTGTCCAGCCAGTAGAACCCGGTCTTGGGCGGTGTTGCCGGAGCAGCAGCACCGGGAACGGGATTGGCGCCCGGATCGGAGAAATAGATGTTGCCGTTGCGAGCCAGAGCGAAGTCATTCGGACGGCCCAGCGGTTTGCCTTCGAACTTGTCGGCCAGCACCTTGGGCTTGGGCTGCAGCACGGCGATTGCGGATGGTGCGGTCTGCACGGCGAGCAAATCGCCCTTGGCCGAAAGCGCGAGTGCGTTCGCGTTGCCGGTCTTTTCGAGATAGGTTGAAACTGCACCATCGAGGCCGAGCTTGACGATACGGTCTGCGCGGTTCTCGGTGAACAGGATGGAGCCGTCGGCCAACGCAATCGGACCTTCGGTGCCCTCGAAACCTTCGCGCACGACCTCAACGCGGGTATCCGCGGCGACAACGCCGGGAATGGCGGGCGTCACGATCTTCTGTCCATAAAGGAAGCCGCCTTCCGCGGCGTAATCTTCGGCCCCGGCCGCGCCCACCACATTGAAGCCTTTGGCTACCAGCAGCCCGGCAGCCTTTTGCGCCCGTCCGGCATGATTGGAGATGGTGACGATCTGGCGATCGCGCGGGATATAGGGAAGGAAGCGATCAAGCTCGCTGATCTGAATGTTCAGGAACACCGGCAATCCGCCCAGCTGGCTGATTTCGTCAGCCCGGCGGACGTCGATGAAAACCACCTTGTCAGGGGTCGCCAGAAGCGCATCGATCTTCGCCTTGTCCAGCTTCGGCGTGGCAGATTGTGCGACAGGCGCAGGCGCGGCCTGGGCCAACGCGGGCTGCGCGGGAAGCAGCGCAACCAGTGAAACGGATAGCGCCAGCACCGAAAGGATACGGCGCTTGTTTGTCTGCAGAATAACCGATGTGTGCACTTTGACCCCCATAAGGAAACGATCCCGATGAAGGCGCTTAAGCACCACGGCATTATGCAAAAAAGCGACTATTCTTCATATGCTTATGACGTGAGCGAGACCGTGGATCGCACGCACGGAAACGCCTTGCCTGCTTCCGGCAAGGGAAGTAGGCGAGGCGCTGAACCTGCCGGATGGCGGCTTTAGCTGAAGCCGATCCACCGCCCGGCAGCAGCGACGGTTATCCACGCCAGCGACGAGGAAAGTGCTGCAACCTGAAGCCCTCCCAGCAACGGCTCATTTGCCTTGCGCGCTTCCAGCCACCCGGCGGTGCCCGCTACGCCCAGACCAAGAGCTACCGCGACCAGCCCCGGTAGCGCGCTGCCTTGCGCCGCGTATTCAAGCGCGAGCAGGGCTGCGATCACGATGACAGCGCCCAAGCCGGCGAGATAGGCGCCGCGATACTTGGCCAGGGTTGCTGCAAACAGGGCGAATCCGGCGAAGGCAACGATCAGCGAACCCGGCGACAGCGCAGTGGTCGCGGCAAAAAGTACCAGGCCGACCAGCCAGAGTGCCCCGGCTGCGAAAGCGAGAGCCAGCGGGCTTTGCTTTTCTGCAACGTCGCTCGCACGGACTTGTCGTGACACTGCCACGCTGAACAGGATGGCAGCTACAAGCGCGATCATCTTCACGAAGAACGCGCCGCTGGGAAGCAGCGTGACGATCGTCGCCACACCCATGTAGATGCCTGTCGCAATTGTGCCGACAATGCCGATCTTGAACCACGGCCGCGTCGCAGCTTCGACGGTTGTGGCTGGGACATCGCGCAATATTGCGCCCAGCAGCTTCAGGTTGAGCACCAGAACGGCGCCGCCCAGGATGACCATCGACAGCAGATGCGCCGTCTCGATGATCGCGAAAAGCCATGTTGTCTGGTTGAGGCCCTTGATCATTTCGGCTTGCGCCAGATGATCGAGCGGTACCTGCAGCGCGGGCAGGGCATCGTGGAAGTTCACGCTCATTGGGCAATTTCCCCGTCGATATCGGCGAGCGCGGAATCATAAACCTCGCACTGCGCCACGGCGCCGACGATGGCGCCCGGATTCATGCACTTGGTCCAGTCGTAGGCCATGTACCGCCCGGCAAAGATCACCACGAACCACAGCGCGATGGAGGTGGCGCCCGAAGCGCGCACAGCAGGTGGCGGAACCGGCTCCTGATCCCACGCGGGGCGGCTTGCCTGTACCCGGTAGTGAAACCAGAAGATGTTGACCGCAGCGGCAACAAGGAAAAGCAGCTTGAGCCTGAAAGCGAAATTGTGCCAGTATTCCAGAGGATTGGAAAAGAACAGCAATGATCCGGTGACGAGCAGGACGGCAAAACCGCCGACAGTCCAAGGCAGGACTTGATCCGCGACCCGCGAAACCGGCACATTGCGGAACGCAGCACCCAGCAATCGCAGATCGACGAACAGGATCGTACCGGCAAACAGCATCAGCGTCAGCACGTGGGTGCCTTCGAGCAGCATCCATAGACGCTCCGACGAAAGCAATCGCGCGCTCCACGACGTGTCAGGCACGATTCTGCCAGTAGCGTCCAGAGTTGCGCCGAGGCGGTATTGAAGCTCTGCGAGCCAATGCGAAATCATGGTCCCCTCGTTCCCCGATTTGGTTGCCATGAGCGGCGCGCAGAAGCACGCGCCAGGCAGCCGATGTGACTGAATAGAGGCCGGGGGGGCAGCCGCGGAACGATGCGATATTCATAACGATGGCATCGCTGGTTCTAAGGCGCTGAACGCATAAGCTTGCGCCGGATGATTGGAAGTTTCGCCCGGACCCGGCGCTATCACGCGACCCGTCACAGCTTTGGGGGCCGGGAATGCGCGCGCAGATCATCGTCGCGGGACTTGTTGCAGGTGCGCTCGTCCAGCCATCAACGGCGCAAGCGTCGGAGCCGGAGATCCCGGCAGTGGAGGCCGACGTGGAGGCGGGCGGCGCTCCGATCGTGGTGTTCGGGAGAGGCGAAGCGCAGATCGGTTCGGCTCGCGCGGCCAGCGAGGGCGTGATTGCCGGGGCGGATCTGCTGGTGCGGCCCTTGCTGAAAGTATCCGAACTGCTCGAAGCGGTGCCGGGCATGGTTGCTGCTCAGCATTCGGGCAGCGGCAAGGCCAACCAGTACTTCCTGCGCGGTTTCAATCTCGATCACGGCAGTGATTTCACGACCTATATCGACGATGTTCAGATAAACCTGCGCACCCACGGGCATGGTCATGGCTATCTCGACCTGAACGGCCTGATCCCCGAAATCGTGGCGCGTGAGACATTCCGCAAAGGCCCCTATCGCGCCGACGGCGGCGATTTCGCATTGGCGGGTGCGGCCTACACGTCTACGGTCGAGGCCTTTGAGCGGCCTTGGGTCGCAGCAGAAGGCGGGGCTTTTGGCTGGCGTCGCATCGCGGCGGGGGGAACGGTCGGCAAGGGCAATTCTCGTCTGACAGGAGCGCTGCAGGCAAAGGTATACGACGGTCCCTGGCAGGAGCCTGAGCGGCTCCACCACTACGCAGGCTTCGCACGATGGACCGCGCCGCTTGGTAGCGCGACCCTCGCGCTCAGCGCCCACGCCTATCACGCAACTTGGCGTCCGACCGAACAAATTCCCGAGCGGATCATCGGCAGTCCCGCCTGTGCGGATGTGTTCTGTTCGCCGGACCCCACGGCAACCGGGCGAACCACGCGGTTCATTGCCAACGCCCAACTTTCGGCATCATCGTGGAAGATCAACACCTACGCCCAGTTTTACGACTGGTCGATGCTGTCGAACCCGACTTACGCGGACGCAACCGGCGCCAGTGCGCAAATCCATCAGTTGGACCGGCGGTGGGTCTTGGGCCTGAAAGGCGAGCGATATTGGGAGATTTCACCGCTTGTTACATTCTCGCTCGGCACCGAAAATCGCCATGACGCGATCCAGAATGTCGGCGTCGGACAGGCGTCTTCGGGAAAATTTGTCGGCTCGTTCGGCTTTTATCGCGTCGCCGAAACGTCGGTTTCGCTGTGGAGTGAGGCCACCGCGCGACCTTTACCGGGACTTCGCCTCACCGGCGGCCTGCGCGGCGATCACTACGCCGCGCGCGTGACTGCCCGCGACCCCGAAGCAAGGGAGCTCGGGGAAGGCAGGGCCGCGCAATCCCTGGCGTCGCCGAAGGTTTCCCTCGCCTGGACGCCAAAGCCGTGGTTCGAGTTTTATGCGAACTGGGGAGAGGGATTCCATTCGAATGACGCGCGCGGTTCGGTCGCTCTGGCTGGAAAAGTGCCGCTTCTCGTGCGCGGACGGGGCCGAGAGGTCGGTGCAAGGCTTCAGCAGGGGACGTTGAGCCTCACCGCAACGCGCTGGTGGCTGGACGTGGCCAGCGAACTGCGTTTCGTCGGCGATTCAAACGCGGTGGAGCCATCCGGAGCAAGCCGCCGCCACGGATACGAACTTGTCGGTTTCTGGCGTCCTGCTCCCTGGATTGCGCTCGACGCAAGCTTCACCGCCAGCCACGCCCGCTACGATAACGGTGACCACATACCCAACGCCTTCGAAAGTGCCGCAGCCGGAGGCGTGTCGCTGGTCGGAGGCGGATGGGAGGGCGCCCTGCGCATTCGTCGTCTCGGGCCATCACCCCTCGTCGAGGACAACAGCTTTCGCGACAAGGGCAGTACCGTCGTCAACTTGCGCGCTTCACGCAAGATCGGCCGGTTTGACGTTTATGCCGAAGTGCTGAACCTGCTCGACAGCCGCGACAAGGACATCGCCTACTACTACGAATCCTTCATTCCGACCTATGACAGCGCCCCCGTCGAGGGCCGCCTGAGCCGCGTCGTCGAGCCACGCAGCTTGAGGGTGGGCGTCAAGGTGGAGTGGTGACTCGGCGATGCTTTGGGCGCCGCGGTCGATATCGGCGTTCTCACGCAGGAAATGGATGACGCACGCCAGCGCAAGCTGGCGGCGGCGGACGCTCTCCAGCAGGCTCGCGACGCGTTCGAAACGGCAAGGACCGCAGAGGCACTGGCCCGCCAGGCCTACGAAGAGCGGATTGCATCGGTACCCGAGAACCTGCGCCAACATGATGCTTTGCAGGCCGAAATCGAGGCCACCACCACAGACTTCGATTCTCGAAAGCGGAACTCGCTGATGCCGACGTAAAGCAGCGGGAGTTCTGGTAGCCGACCGGCCAGCTCATGACGGCCTTCGAACTCCACGACAGCTAGATACACATCGTGGAGGAATAGGTAGGGATTCGCAAATAGGCACCAATCGATCAAGGAGGCTACGAAAGAGGAGCTCTCCCGTTTGGAGACCACTAAAATCGTCGATCCGAGCGCCGCCACGGAAAGACGACCGATGCCCTTCGACCTTGTTTCGGCCGCGGCGCGAGACCCTGACGCTCGACGGTCACCTGACCGGCATCGTGCAGAAGCGTT
>JAZKBJ010000237.1:0-683 GCA_040388685.1 Pseudomonadota bacterium | reverse complement strand
GACCCTGACGCTCGGCAGCCGAAACCGCGTCGTCACCAACTTTCCATTCCGTGCCGACAACCAGCCATTTGCCGATGAACTGGTCGCGATCCATGCCTGTGCCGTCGTCGAAAATGGCGGCGACCGGCTTTCCCTTTCCGAAGACGTGAAGGCTGACCGCGCGAGCATATGCATCGTAGGCGTTCTTCCAAAGCTCACTGATGGCTGTAGGAACGTCGGCGATCTGCTCCCGACCGAGATGGTCTATCGTTCGGGCACGCGTCTGAAAGTAGACGGGCTGGGTCATCGTGCCCCAGCGACGGGAACAGCCAAGTAGTCAGAGAGGGCCAGAGCGTCGGAAACAGCTATATCACCTTGGAGAATGTGTTACTTGGGAGCCTTGGCATAATCGGACAAGCGATAGAAGGGGTGTTGGTCGTTCCGGCTTTTCGACACGCAAATCTCATTTTCCGTCAAAAAGAAAGGCGTACCAATTCCGCCTAAGGTGGTCGTCACCTCGATATACAGAACTTCTCCCTGATTGGAATATGGTTGAATATCGTATCCGTTTCCGTCGCCGACCTTGTCGCTGACCCAGACGATCTTGTAAACGAGATCGAACCGACCCGCTGAGGTCAAGCGGTCCCGTTCGAAATCCAATACAGATACCTCAGCGACTCGACCAAGCCGCTGGCGACCGCTTT
>JAZKBJ010000236.1:5785-9764 GCA_040388685.1 Pseudomonadota bacterium | reverse complement strand
GCCGCGCCGCCAGTTGACCCAGGCCGGTGCCGACATTCTTGCGCGCCAGCCATGGCGTGGCAATGTGCGCGAGTTGCGAAACTTCATCTATCGGCTAGCCCTGCTCGCGCGCGACGAGGTTATCGATTCTGCGACGATTGAGCCATTGCTCGCGCAGGGTGAGATTGCAGCGTCGGCCCGCCCCATAGAAACAGACGACAGGGCTCAAGATATGGCCACTGCGGTCGCAAACTGGCTTTCAGTGAACGAGCCTCAATCCGGTGAAGTCTATGATGCCGCGCTTGCTGCGTTCGAACGGCCACTATTCCGGGCTATCCTTTCACAGACCGGCGGCAATCAGCTCCGCGCCGCGCAGATACTCGGTATCAACCGTAATACCCTGCGCAAGCGCTTGGCCGACCTTGGCATTCTTTCCGAAACAACCGCGAACCGGGACTGACCAACTGGGTTAAGTTTCGCAGCACGTGCAACTCGTCGGTTTCCCCTTGCATCTCAGCAAAGGTTCGGCGCATGCCACGTTGGTGGCGGCGCGTGCTTGTCAGCCTTCGCCGCGCCAATGTCTTCCTCCTGCTTGAGATCGCTGCGTCAGCCATCTTTGCGCTGATGGTCGCGGTCAGCTGGTTGACCGTCACCGGATCGAGCGAGCAAGGTCAAATCCTTCCCTCGCGCCTCACGTCGAGCCTGCTGATCGGTACGCTGGTCCCGGCCATGGCGCTGCTGGTGCTTGGCGGACGCCGCCTTGCCATTCGCCGCGCGACAAGGAGCCTGCTGGGGTCGAGCGGACGGCTTCACATCCGCCTTGTCTGGTTGTTCTCGCTGATCGCCGCGATCCCCACTTTGCTGGTCGTTGTGTTTGCCTCGCTCCTGTTCCAGTCAGGCGTGGAATTCTGGTTCTCCGACAATTCGCGCGGCATGCTCGAAAATGCCAACAAGCTTGCCCAGGGCTATTACGAGGACAAGCTGCGCGATGTCGGCAATGAAACCGTCGCCATGGCGGGCGACATCCGCGACTACCTAAACCAGGCATCGATAACCTCGACCGAGTTTGCCGAAGGCTATTCGTATCAGGTGCTTGGCCGCAAGCTCAACGAATCCGCGATTCTGGAGCGTGCGCCCGATGGCACATTGCGCACGGCCGCCATCGTCGACCCCGAAAAAGCCGACCGCCAGCAACGCGTTACGACGCAAGATCTGAAACGCCTCGATGCCGGTGAGATCGTCGTCGTCAACGCTTCGGCTGAACGGATCGAAGCTGTCACGCCAATCGACAAGCGTCGCGGCATCTACCTCTACGCAGCGCGCACGTCGAATGCGCTCGCACTCGAACAATGGGAACGCGCACAGACCGTCCTCAAATCATACGACATGCTGACCTCGCGGGCGAGGGCGCTGCAACTGCGCTTCAACCTCGCGTTGTTCGGCGTCAGTCTCATGTTGGTCGGCGTGGCGGTCTGGGCCGCGTTGCGCTTTGCCGACCGGCAAGTGGCACCGCTCGCGGAACTCGTCGCCGCCGCCCGCACCATCGGCAGGGGTAACTTCGCCATGCGAGTCGCACAGAGCAGCGGCACCGACGAGATTGGCCTGCTCGCCCGCGCGTTCAACCGCATGACCCAGCAGCTCGAAGGGCAGACGCAGGCGCTGGTCACCGCCAATGCCCAGCTCGAAGTGCGCCGCGCCTTCATCGAGGCCGTGCTGGAATCGATCACTGCAGGAATCGTCTCGATCGGGCGTGACGGCGCTATCCAGCTCATCAATCCCTCGGCGTTGCGCCTTATGCGTGATCCCGGGGCGGAATCGCCCATCGGCAAGACTTTGGCCGAAGTCTCCCCGGTGTTTGCGCAACTCGTCGCCTCACGCCAGCCCAACAACGTCATCCAGCATCCGCTTGGCGGAGACTTGCGCACGCTCGCCGTTCGCGTGGTCGAGGACAACAACGGCCATGTCATCACGTTCGAGGACATCACCCGCCAGTTGCTCGACCAGCGCCGCGCGGCATGGTCCGACGTTGCCCGCCGCATCGCGCATGAGATCAAGAACCCGCTGACCCCGATCCAGTTGGCGACGGAGCGCCTCAAGCGCCGCTATGGCCGGCAGATCGAAACCGATCCCGAGCTGTTTGAGGAACTGACGAACACGATCATCCGGCAGGTGGGTGACCTGCGCAAGATGGTCGACGAGTTTTCCTCCTTCGCCCGCCTTCCAAAGCCGGTGTTCCGCGCGGAGGACGCCAGCGATCTCGTCCGGCAATCGCTGTTCCTGCAGGAAGTGGCCCATACCCAGATCGCTTACAGCTTTGCTTGCGATGAACCAAACGTGCCGATCCAGTGCGACCGCCACCAGTTTGGCCAATGCATGACCAATGTCCTGAAAAACGCGGTCGAGGCCATTGAAAGCAAGGCTAAAGTCGAGGGAATTGACTACAAGGGCCGCATCGCGGTGACGCTCGCGGGGGATGTGGATACGGTTACGGTAAGCGTTACTGACAATGGCATCGGCCTTCCTGCCGAACGCGAGCGGATACTCGAACCCTATATGACGACGCGAGACAAGGGGACGGGCCTCGGCCTCGCCATCGTTCACAAGATCGTCGAGGAACACGGCGGCGAAATGGCGTTCACACCTGAACCCGGCGGCGGCACACGCGTCACCATGCGCTTCGCCCGCGATCCACTTTCACATACCAACGGCACCGGCGCCGAACAGGACTGACAGGACCCACAATGGCACTCGATATCCTCATCGTTGACGACGAACGCGACATCCGCGAGCTCGTGGCGGGCGTCCTCAGCGACGAAGGCTACGGTTGTCGCCTCGCCGCCGACAGCACCGCCGCACTTGCCGCCATCGACGAACGGCGCCCGTCGCTCGTGCTGCTCGACGTGTGGCTTCATGGCAGCCCGATGGACGGACTCGAAGTGCTTGACGAGATCAAGAAGCGCGAACCCGAACTGCCGGTGATCATCTTCTCAGGCCACGGCAACATCGATACGGCCGTCTCGGCGATCAGCCGTGGCGCGATGGACTTTCTTGAAAAGCCGTTTGAGGCCGAGCGCCTGCTGCTGCTGGTCGAACGCGCCACCGAAACCGAACGCCTGCGCCGCGAGAACGCGCGTCTGCGCCAGGATTTCGGCATGTCCGACGAATTTACCGGCAACAGTTCGGCGATCAACCAGGTTCGGGCCACCCTGAAGCGTGTCGCCAATACGGGCAGCCGATTGCTCATCACCGGCCCTGCCGGGTCTGGCAAGGAGGTCGCCGCGCGCCTGCTCCATTCGTGGAGCCCGCGGGCCCAGAACGCCTTCGTCACGGTCAATTCCGCGCGAATTACGCCCGAGCGGTTCGAGCAGGAACTTTTCGGCGAGGAGATCGATGGGAAGCTGGTGCGGGCTGGCCTTCTCGAAATGGCCGATGGCGGCACACTGTTCCTCGACGAGGTTTCAGACATGCCGGCATCAAGCCAGGCCCGTATCCTGCGCGTGCTGACCGAACAGTCGTTCGTGCGCGTCGGCGGGCACCGCCAGTTGCGAGTCGATGTTCGCGTCGTTTCGTCCTCATCGCGCCCGCTCGAGAAGGAAATCGCCGAGCGCCGCTTCCGCGAGGACCTGTACTACCGCCTCAACGTCGTGCCTGTGGCAATCCCATCGCTGACAGATCGCCGCGAGGACATTCCTGCGCTCGTCGATCACTTTTTCGCGCGCCACGCCAACGAACAGGGCGTCCCACCGCCTGCGATTACGCCCGAGGCGATGGCCGCGATGCAGAGCTACGACTGGCCCGGCAACGTCCGGCAATTGCGCAACGTGGTTGAACGCACGGTCATTCTTGCCCCGCGTGACAGGCTTGCCCGGATCGATGCCGACATGCTGCCCTCGGAAATCGTCAGCACGCCAATGGGCGGCGATACCGGCGGTTCGGCGCTGATGGGCGTGCCCCTGCGCGAGGCGCGCGAGAACTTCGAGCGTGAATACCTCAAGGTGCA
>JAZKBJ010000236.1:2339-5775 GCA_040388685.1 Pseudomonadota bacterium | reverse complement strand
GGTTTTCCGGCAACATTTCCAAAACAGCCAGTTTCATCGGGATGGAACGCTCGGCGCTGCACCGCAAGCTCAAGCTGCTTGGGATGGCCGAGCGCAAGGAAGGCGAGGACGACGAATAGCGGCGTGCATACGCATTAATTTGGAACCCCCTGCAATTTCTCAGGTTTACGAGGCGGCGACCACACCATACACTCGCTCTTGAAACCGGCCCGAACAGCGCAAGCTGCAACGGCCTGATCGCGAAAGCCTGTCAACGGGCCTAGCCAATATAAAATGGAGTCACATGAAATGACCGGAAAGACCCTTACCGCACGTCCTCGCGCGAAGCCCGAGCCGACTGCTGAGGTGGACGTTGTAGTCCCTGCCGCGGTGGCCGGACCAAGCGGCGGCAAAGGCCAGAACCTTCAGGATCTGTTCCTAAACCATCTGCGCAAGAACAAGATTCCGGTCACGATGTTCCTCGTGAAGGGCGTCAAGCTGCAGGGCATCGTCACCTGGTTCGATAACTTCTCGATCCTGCTCCGGCGCGACGGCCAGTCGCAACTGGTCTACAAGCACGCGATCTCCACGATCATGCCGGGCCAGCAGTTGTCGGTCGCGCATTTCCAGACCTCGGGCGAGGAAAACGGACGCAAGGCCCGCCTGCTGCAGGAAGTGTTCCTGTCGAGCGTCCGCGATTCCGGCGTTCAGGTTACGATGTTCCTGGTCAACGGCGTCATGCTGCAGGGCAAGGTCGCATCCTACGATCTGTTCTGCATGCTGCTGGAGCGTGAGGGCTACGTCCAGCTTGCCTACAAGCATGCCGTCTCAACAATTCAGCCCGCCGGTCACGTCGATTTGACAGGTGACTGGGATGGTGAGGATTCCTGAGCACTTTTGAATTTGGCAATAATACCGGCGAAGTAGCCGGTGAAGTCAGTCGCGGCGCTCGCGCCATCGTCGTCCTCCCCGATATCAAGCAGCGGGGAGGGGGACTTGGCACGGACGCTGAGGCGCGCCTTGAAGAAGGGCAGGGCCTTGCCCGCGCAATCGGCATCGAAGTGGTCGATGCCTTCATCCTGCCGATTCGGGCTGTGCGCCCCTCCACGCTGTTCGGCGAAGGCCAGGTCGAACGCATCGGCGTTGCCTGCAACCTTTCCGATGCCGAACTGGTCATCATCGATGGTTCACTCTCGGCAATCCAGCAGCGCAATCTCGAGGAAAAGCTCAAGCGCAAGGTGATCGACCGCACCGGTCTGATTCTCGAAATCTTCGGCAAGCGTGCGGCCACGGCCGAAGGCCGGCTTCAGGTCGAGCTCGCGCATCTCGATTACCAGGCCGGGCGACTCGTCCGTTCGTGGACGCACCTTGAGCGCCAGCGCGGCGGGTTTGGCTTCCTTGGTGGCCCCGGTGAAACCCAGATCGAGGCCGACCGTCGTCTCATCCGCAATCGCATGGCCCGTCTGCGAAAGGAGCTTGAACAGGTACGCCGGACACGCGGGTTGCACCGCGAGCGCCGCCAGCGGGCACCGTGGCCGGTGATCGCGCTCGTCGGTTATACCAACGCCGGAAAATCTACGCTATTCAACCGCTTGACCGGGGCTGATGTAATGGCCGAAGACTTGCTCTTCGCCACGCTCGACCCGACGATGCGCGCGATCCGGATGCCGGGAGTCGACAAGGCGATCCTGTCTGACACGGTGGGCTTCATTTCCGAATTGCCGACCCAACTCGTCGCGGCCTTCCGCGCCACGCTGGAAGAAGTTACCGCCGCCGACGTGATCGTTCACGTCCGCGATGTCGCCAATCCCGCCACCACCGAGCAGAAGGTTGAAGTGGAACAGATTCTTGCTGACCTTGGCGTCAACGGGGAAGGGGGGCCGACCATTCCGGTAATCGAGGCATGGAACAAATGGGACCTGCTCTCGCCCGAGGATCAGGCCATGCGCCGCGACCTGATTTCTGCGAAAGTGCCCGATGTTCCAGTCGTGCCGATTTCGGCGATGACCGGCGAAGGGGTGGAGGCATTGCTGAACCGCCTCGGCGAACTGCTCACCGGTACGGCGCAGACGCTGGAACTGACTGTTCCGCTATCTGACGGCCAGCGCCTCGCATGGCTGCACGCCCACGGCGATATTCTGGCCGAAACCCAGATCGACGATGATCAGGCAGGCCCATCCATGCGGATCACCGTGCGCCTTACGCCGCGCGAACTAGGCCGTTTCACCACGCTCTGACCGTTTGACCTGCTGCCACAGCGCCTCCTGTTCATCCAACGTCAGGTCAGCGAAGGTTCCAGCGGCGAGGGTTTCCATTCCCATAAACCGCCGCTCGAACTTGGCATTGGCAAAACGCAAAGCCTCTTCAGGTGCCACACCGTACTTGCGCGCGACATTCACCGCCGCGAACAGGAAATCGCCCGCTTCGGCAATTCGTTCCTCGTGTGAGCTTGCTTGATCAAGCTCTTCCATTTCTTCGATAACTTTTGCAACCGCGCCTGCTGGGTCAGGCCAGTCGAAGCCAACGCGGGCTGCGCGCTTCTGCAACTTTTCCGCGCGCATCAGCGCTGGCAGTGCCAGAGCTACCCCAGCCAAGGCACTGCCAGCGCCCTTTGCTGCGCGCTCGGTCGCCTTTGCGCTTTCCCAGCGATCCTCGCGCGATTGGCCGTGGTCACTTTCATCGCCAAACACATGCGGGTGCCGCGCTTCCATTTTGTCGGAAATTGCGACCGCGACGTCATCGAACGAGAACAGCCCGATTTCCTCGGCCATCCGCGAGTGGAACACGACCTGGAGCAACAGGTCGCCAAGCTCTTCCTTGAGTGACGCCATATCGCCGCGCGCTATCGCGTCGTCGACTTCGTAGGCTTCTTCGATCGTATAGGGCGCGATCGTGGTGAAAGTCTGGGCAACGTCCCATTCGCAACCGCGCACCGGGTCGCGCAATCGCGCCATGATCGCGAGCAAGCGGTGGAGGCCTGTATCAGGAAGGGTAAGATCGCCAGACACCGTCACATCATGCTCCGGACATAGATTTGATAATAATTATTATGTAAAATACAGATCAGGTGATCGCGTCGTCAGTAACCCAAAATGGAGGTTACGAGAGCCACGGCCACAAAAATAAATGCCCATAAAGCTGCCATACGCAAACTGTCGGACAAGCCAATCTGCCGCCCTCGCAGATTCGCAACAGCCAGCACCAGCGCCATCGTCAAAGCAATGAGCTGGGTGATGTCGTCGCCGTTCACACGACGATCTCCATCCCGTCATATGCTGGCTCGACATGCGCCGGCGTTTCATCGCCAAGCGTCCGATAATCCATCGACTTGTCGAGATGCGTCAGAATGCCGCGGTCGGCGCGTACAGCATCGATCAGTTCCAGCGACATTTCGAGATGAGCGTGTGTAGGATGCGGCTTACGTCGCAAACAATCGACAACCAGCACGTTAACCCCA
>JAZKBJ010000236.1:0-2329 GCA_040388685.1 Pseudomonadota bacterium | reverse complement strand
TGACCATTTCGGCAGTGATCTCGCTGAAGTCTGTCGCATAACCGATTGATTTTCCAGCCTGATCGAACCGGAAAGCGGTTGATTGCGCCGGGCCGTGCGGCATCTGGCAATGACCGATACCAATGCCGCTGATCATCCGCACACGGTCAAGATTGTCGATCTCGCAAATCGTGTGATAGCCGTGCTGTCCGGCAAACACATAGCCGAAGCGCTGGCGTAATCGCCGCACCGTTTCGCCTGCCGCGTAGCCCGGAATGGGTCCGGCACGACCATACCGCAGCGGCCGCAAGTCATCGATCCCGTGGCAATGATCGGCATGGTCATGCGTCCACAACACGCCATCGACACGGTCGATGTTGCACGCCAGGAACTGGCTGCGCAGATCCGTCGGCGTATCCACCAACAGGCGGCTACCGTCGTCTCCTTCGACAATGATTGCCACGCGAGACCGTCGGTTGCGTGGTTCGGCGGGATCACAATCGCCCCAATCGTTGCCGATACGCGGCACGCCCGTCGACGTTCCCGATCCCAGGATTGTCAGCTTCACAGCGATGCCTTGCTGAAAAGCTTGAAGAAGTTCTCGCCCGTCATGTCTGCGAGGGATTCCTTGCTCGTGCCGCGCAGGCCGGCCACGAAGGCGCAGGTGTCGGCGACAAACGCCGGTTCGCACGTTTTGCCCCGGTGCGGGACCGGCGCAAGGAACGGAGCGTCGGTTTCGACCAGTATACGGTCATCCGGCAACCCGGCAGCAACTGCCTGCAAGTCCTTGGCGTTCTTGAACGTCACGATACCAGAAAGCGATATCGTCAGCCCAAGGTCCAGCATTCTGGCGCCGAACGGTGCCGATGCTGTGAAGCAGTGGATCAGCGCTGGGAAGGCCCCCTTCCCCATCTCTTCCCCTATGATCCGGGCAGTGTCGTCCTCGGCATCGCGGGTGTGGATGATGATCGGCAGGCCAGTCTCGCGCGCCACGCGGATGTGGACGCGGAACAGGTCCTGCTGCACCTGCCGGTCCGAATGATCGTAATAATAGTCGAGTCCGGTTTCACCGATGCCGATCACTCGTGGATGCGCAGCCGCCTCGAGCAGAGCGGCTTCACCCAGATCAGCATGCGAGTCGGCCTCGTGCGGATGAATCCCAATGCTTGCCCAGACATCGTCTTCGCGCTCGGCGGTGGCAACGATTGCTTCCCACTCGCTGCGCCGGGTCGAGATGTTCAGGAACCCGCGCACTCCGCTTTCCCGAGCGCGGCCAAGCACTTGGGCCTGTTCTTCGACAAGTCCCTTGTAGTTCAGATGACAGTGAGAATCGATCAGCATCATGCCGCGCCAACGTCCTCCGGCATTTCAAGACGCGGAAATGCCGGTAACGGCGCTCCAAGCTTTTCGCCGGTTGCCACGCGGGCCATGTACCAGTCAGCATCGGTGAGCGAAGCAATCCCACGCTGATCGGCCGGCACGCCGAGCTGATCCAGCACTTTGTTTGCAGAAGCAGGAACTACAGGCGCAATTGCGATGGTCAGATCGCGTATCGCCATGAACAAAGTCAACAACACGGCCTTCATCCGCTGAGGGTCGGTTTTGCGCAGTGTCCACGGCGCCTGCTCATCGACGTAGGCATTGCAGGCGAATACGGCGCGCATCCATGCATCGATGCCGACGGAAAAGTTGAGCGCCTCGAACTCGCGCGGTAGCTCATCGTGGCATGCAGCGAAGACTGTTGCCAGCAGAGCATCATCGGCCTCTGTGCTCGCAAAAGATTCCAACGTGCCGTCCATGTTCTTGAAAATCATGGAAAGAACGCGCTGCACGAGATTGCCGTAGCTGTTCGCCAATTCCGCATTGCACCGCGTCACGATCGCTTCGGGAGAATACGAGCCATCCTGACCGAACGCGACTTCGCGCATCAGGAAATAGCGCAGTGGATCGACGCCAAACCGCTCTGCCAGTTCCAGCGGATCGGTGACATTGCCGAGCGATTTCGATTCCTTCTGGCCCCGGTTCAGCAGGAAGCCATGGCCGAACACCTGGTGCGGCACGGCAATGTCGGCGCTCATCAGGAAAGCCGGCCAATAAACCGTATGGAACCGCACGATATCCTTGCCGATCAGGTGGAGGTTTGCAGGCCAATATCTTGCAAAGTCGCGACTTTCATCGGGGTATCCGAGACCGGTCAGATAGTTCGCCAATGCATCGACCCAGACGTACATCACATGCCCATCGCTGCCCGGAACCTTCACGCCCCAGTCGAAGCTGGTGCGCGATACCGATAGATCACGAAGGCCGCCGTCGACGAAGCGCATGACTTCGTTGCGGCGGCCGTCGGGCT
>JAZKBJ010000235.1:2642-9265 GCA_040388685.1 Pseudomonadota bacterium | reverse complement strand
CGCGCCCGCGATCCGCGTGTTTCGCAAGTGTCGGCATCGTTGTCGGGTTCGTGGTCGGTGGTCGAGATCGTCCGGGCCGATGGCTTTGTTGGCCATGACGTGCGTCCGTTGGTCCGGCTCAACGTCTCGATCGTGGCAGAAAGGGACGGGCGGCGCGAAACCGGTTCGTTCGGAATCGGCGGCCGCCGCCTTTATGACGACCTGTTTGCGCCCGAAACCTGGAACCGAGCTATCGACGAGGCCCTGGCGCAGGCGCTGGTCAATCTCGACTCGGTCGCCGCGCCTGCGGGCGAGATGACCGTGCTGCTCGGCCCTGGCTGGCCCGGCGTGTTGCTCCATGAAGCGATCGGCCACGGACTGGAAGGCGATTTCAACCGCAAGGGCACCAGCGCGTTTTCCGGCCGGACCGGCAACGGCAGGCGCGAAAGCTATGCCCATGCGCCGATGCCTCGCATGACCAACACGTTCATGCGCTCTGGCAATGGCGATCCCGCCGAACTGCTCAGCCGCGTCAAGAACGGAATCTTCGCCAAGTCGTTCGGCGGTGGGCAGGTGGATATCACCAGCGGCAAATTCGTGTTCTCTTGCACCGAGGCCTATCTGATCGAGAACGGCAAGCTGGGCGCTCCGATCAAGGGCGCGACGCTGATCGGCGATGGCCCGACCGTGCTGACCCGGGTCACCGGCATCGGCAACGACCTTGCGCTCGATGAAGGTGTCGGCGTCTGCGGCAAGGGCGGACAAAGCGTGCCTGCAGGCGTTGGCCAACCGACCCTGCTGGTGGACGGATTGACCGTTGGCGGGACGGGCTGAGCTTCAGCGCGCGTTCAGCCGAATCGGCTTATCGATCACAGATCGACCTGAAAGGAAGTGCCAGCCATGAAAACCATTGCGACCAAGATCGCTGCGGGCCTGGCCGCCGGATCGCTGCTCCTTGCCGGAGCAGCCGCCGACGCCAAACCGCGTCTCACGCCCGAACAGCAGCTTGCCAAGGCGCTCGAAGGGCGAGTGGCCGGGGAGCCGGTAAATTGCATCTACACGCCGCTCGTCAACTCGACGCGGATCTATGACAAGACCGCCATCGTCTATGACGCGGGCAGCACGATCTGGGTGAACCGTCCCGACTCCGGCGCTTCGTCGCTGGATGACAACGACATTCTGGTTACTTACCCCACCGGTTCGCAACTGTGCAGCGTCGATATGGTGCGGATGGTCGATCGCGGCGCCGGCTTCTGGCGCGGATCGGTCGGCCTTGGCCAGTTCGTGCCCTATAAAAAGGTCAAGGTGGCTGAGGCCAACTGATCGCCGGATAAAGGCCGCAACGCGCAGGTAGAATGTCGCACCGGGCCGCGATATGGAGCGCCTATGACGCTCCGTATTGCCACGCCCGCCGATGTTGCAGCCATTGCCGATCTTGGCCGACGTGCCTTCATCGCCAAGTTCGGGTTTCTCTATAGCCCGGACAACCTCGCGCGGTTTTTGGAAGACTCGCATTCCGAGGGCAAGGTTGCCAAGGAAATCGCCGATCCTGCCATGAAGGTAGCGGTGATCGAGCAGCACGGTGCGCTCACCTCGTTCTGCAAGATCGTCCGCGCCAGTGGCTTGCCGAAGCATACCGACGCCACTGCGCCGATGGAACTCAAACAGCTCTACACCGACCCGGACTTCATCGGGCGCGGCCATGGTGCGGCCCTGATGGATTGGGCGCTGGACGAGGCGCGCGGCTGGGGCGCGGATGAAATGCAGCTGTCGGTCTATGCCGACAATCCGCAGGCGCAGAAATTCTACCGGCGCTACGGCCTCGAAAAGGTGGCCGACATCGAATTCTGGGTCGGCAATCACTGCGATCCCGAGTTCATGTTTGCACGCAAGCTCTGACGGCTTTTCAGGCGCCTTTCAGTACGCCACTCTAGTCCCTATAGGGGCTGCATGTCCTCGATCCGTCCATGGCGCGATATCGCGCGTCGCAAGAGTCGCCAGATCATGGTTGGCGCGGTCCCCGTTGGCGGAGACGCGCCGATTACCGTGCAGACGATGACCAATACCCTCACGTCGGACCCGGTCGCCACGATCAACCAGATCCGCCGTTGCGAGGAAGCGGGCGCCGACCTGATTCGCGTGTCCTGCCCCGATGTGGAAAGCACCGCTGCGCTGCGCCAGATCGTGCGCGCCGCCCGCGTACCGCTCATCGCGGACATCCATTTCCACTACAAGCGCGCGCTCGAAGCCGCAGATGCGGGCGCGGCCTGCCTGCGCATCAACCCCGGCAACATCGGCAGCAGCGAACGCGTGGCCGAAGTCGTCCGCGCCGCCAAGGCCAATGGCTGTGCGATCCGCATCGGCGTGAACGCGGGCAGCCTCGAGAAAGACCTGCTCGAAAAATACGGCGAACCGTGCCCCGAAGCGCTGGTCGAATCCGCGCTCGATCATATCAAGCTGCTGCAGGATCACGATTTCCACGAATACAAGGTGGCGGTGAAGGCCTCCGACGTGTTCCTCGCGGTGGCGGCCTACATGGGCCTTGCCGACGCCGTCGATTGCCCGCTGCACCTTGGCATCACCGAAGCGGGTGGGCTGATCGGCGGCACGGTCAAGTCCTCCATCGGCATCGGCAACCTGCTCTGGGCGGGCATCGGCGATACCGTGCGCGTCTCGCTTTCGGCCGAGCCGGAAGAGGAAGTCCGCGTTGGCTTCGAAATTCTCAAGAGCCTGGGCCTGCGCACGCGCGGTGTTCGCGTCGTCTCGTGCCCCAGCTGTGCGCGTCAGGGCTTCGACGTGATCCGTACGGTCGAGGCCCTCGAAAGCCGCCTCAGCCACATCAAGACCCCGCTCTCGCTCTCCGTGCTGGGCTGCGTCGTCAACGGACCCGGCGAAGCGCGCGAAACCGACATCGGCCTGACCGGCGGCGGCAACGGCAAGCACATGGTCTATCTTTCGGGCGTGACCGACCACACCGTCCAGTCCGAGGACATGCTCGACCACATTGTCGCGCTGGTCGAGGCCAAGGCTGCGGAAATGGAAGCGGACACCACCGACGCGGGGAATGCCACCGAGGCGGCGGAATGAGCGTATTCATCCGCCCGGCTGTCCCTGCCGACCTCCCGCTCGTCGCCAGCCTCATCCGCGCTTTGGCCGAATACGAAAAACTGGCCGATGAAGTGCGCTTCGATGAGGCCGTTCTGGGCCAGAAGCTGTTCGGTCCGCGCCCATATGCCGAAGTCGTGATCGGCGAAGTGGATGGTGTGGCGCAAGGGTTCGCGCTGTTCTTTCACAACTTCTCGACGTTCGAGGGCAAGCCCGGAATCTACCTCGAAGACCTGTTCGTGCGGCCCGCGGCGCGCGGATCGGGGCTGGGCAAGGCCTTGCTGGCGCATCTGGCCGCACTGGCGGTGGAGCGGGACTGCGCGCGGCTCGAATGGTCGGTGCTGGACTGGAACGAACCGGCCATCGGGTTCTACAAGTCGCTGGGCGCGCGGTTCATGGATGGGTGGACTGTCATGCGCGTCGATGACGCGGCGTTGCTTCGACTTGGCGCGAATGCTGGAAATCTGGTCGAAAACACGTAGTATGGGCGCTGTTCACGCTGGATAAGGGGTTGGCGTGATAGGGACTGGGTCATGAGCATCGAGGTAAACAGACGCACGGTTCTGGCAGGGGTTGCGGCAAGCGCTGCGACCGCCGTCTTCCCGCCCCGCGTTGCCGCCGCGACGTATTATCCCAGCGAGCAGCACCGCCGCGTGCTCGATCTTGCCAAGGATCTGGTCGAGCGCCACCGCTCCGTCCTGTGGCGCACGGATATGGTCGGGATTGCCGATTTTGCCATGCCGTCGTCGCTGCCGCGCTTCCATTTCGCCAATCTGGAAAAGGGCGAGGTGCGCTCGTTCCTCGTCGCGCATGGTCGCGGGTCCGACCCGGAGCATGACGGCTTTCTCAAAAGCTTTTCGAACGAGGTCGGCAGTCTTGCCACGTCGCGCGGGGCCTATGTCACCTACGAATGGTACAAGGGCAAATATGGCACTTCGATCCGTCTCGGCGGTCTGTCGCCCGAGAACACCAATGTGCTCGACCGTGCGATCGTGCTGCACCCCGCGTGGTACGCCAACCCCGAGATGCTTGACAAATGGGGCAAGCTGGGCCGCTCTGACGGGTGCTTCGCCATGGGCGAGGGGGACTTCAACGAGGCGTTGTGGCACCTCTCGGGCGGTCGCCTGATCTATGCCGACAGGCTCGGTTTGGGCTGAAGCCTTCCTTTGGTGCGGCTGGTCAGGTGCCAGCGCCAGCAGCGATCACACTTGTACGGGTGCAGGACGAGGCCGCTTTTGAGTGCGGCCTCGACAGCATCCTCGCGGCTCACATAGCGCACCTTGCGCGCGCAGACGCTGAGCCGCGTTTTCATCCTACAACGGATTGTCGAGCTTGATCACTTCCTCGGTGCTCTTGCGCTGGCTGGTGTGGGCCTGCCGGGGCTGGGCAAAGCTGGCGAGAACCGGCGTATCGCGGCCATAGATGTCGGGGAATGAGCGGAGCATGCCGGTCACGTCGCGCGCGACGGTGAAGTAGGTGAGATAGACCGGGAAGGTCTTGGTCATCGGCACCTTGGTATAGGCCTTGGAGGTGTGCGCCGTTACCGCATCCTCGGGCGTCATGCCCGCGCCAAGGATCGCCATAGTCATCGCCAGTTCGGTCGCGCGCTCCACGCGGACGCAGCCATGGCTGAGCGCGCGCGAAGGCAGGTTGAACAAGTTGCGGTTGGGCGTGTCGTGGAGGAAGATCGCATGCTCGTTGGGCATGTCGAGCTTCATCCGGCCGAGCGAATTGCCGTCGCCCGGCTGCTGCACCACATAAATCGTGCCGTCAGCGGCCTTGGTTACCTTGTAGCCTTCGGCGGCCGCCTTGGCCGGGCTATTGACCAGGCGTGCGCCGAGCCCTTCGCCCACGACGATCGACTGCGGCACCGTCCATGTCGGGTTGAAAATCACGCCCTCGACCGTTTCGGCCAGCTGCGGCGTGGCGGTCTTGCCGGGCTTGCCGACGATGACCTTGTAGGTGCTGATGATCTTGTTCCGCACGGTCAGGCGGAGCATCTGTTCGGGCACGTTGGCAAGCAGGTATTGCGTGCCGAGATCGCGCGAGAGCCAGCGCCAGCGGTCCATGTTGGCGCGGATCAGCGCGGCCTGCTTGGGCGTCTGCGCCTTGGGCAGCGACGCCTTGAGCGCGGCGTAATCGGGCACGGTGGGGGCCAGCGCCATGAGCGCGCCCTTGACGTCACGACGCACCAGAGCGTCGGCGAGGATCAGCGCGGTGGGGTTTGTATCCTGATCGGGATCGACCGCGAACCACTGGACGCGCGCCGTCATCGGCGTGCGCCCGTCACGCAAGTCTTCGGCGAGCCAGGTAAACAGACGCGTGGCAACGGCGTCGAGGTCCGGGCCTTCGCCCTTCACGATTGCGGCCGACAGTGCCTCGGGCTCATAATCCCTGGCGAACAGGCCTTCGCTGCCGATGCCCTTGATCGTGGCCAGCAGGCTCTGCGCATCGGTCTGGGACCAGTGCGGTGTAGGCATGGGCGGAAGCGGCTGGGCGGGGGCCGCAGGAATGGAGGGTGCCGCGACCTGCGCTGCTGGCACGGCCTGCTTGGTCAGGTCGACCGGGCCTGCCTTGGCGGTGGGGGGCACGGTGTTTTGCGCGGACAAGGGCTGCGCTGCCAGCACCAGACCGGCGACGGCGAGGCCAAGCTTCCCGGTAAGGCCGGGTCCTTCGATCACTCGCTTCACATTCAGATCCCTGTCTTCGCGCGCCGCAAAACGTTCGGCGCGAAACGTACCATTGTTACAGTGTCCTGCCCCAAGCCCGGACATCGATCAAGCATTGCGCCTGACTGGAGCCTGAATCACCAACCCGGCAGGGGAGAAGATGGTTTCATCGCGCAACCAATTTGCCTATGCCCCGGCGATGAACACGCCGCGTACCCACCTTCTCCCTGTCCTTGCCGTTGTCGCTGGTCTTGCCCTGTTTTCGGTGATGGACGGGGTGATGAAAGCCGCCTCGATCCTGTCGGGCGCCTATGCCGCGATGTTCTGGCGCGGGCTGGCCGGGTCCACCATAATGCTGCCGCTATGGCTGCGCCGGGGCAATGGCTGGCCTGCGCGCGAAACGCTGAAAGTCCACGTCCTGCGCGGCGTGGTAGCGGCGTGCATGGCCACGTTGTTCTTCTATGGTATCGTCCGTACGCCTCTTGCCGAAGGCATTGCCCTGTCGTTCATCGCGCCGCTGATCGCGCTCTATTTGGCTGCAGTCATGCTCGGCGAAAAAATCCAGCGGGCGGCCATCGCTGGCTCGGTGTTGGCGCTGGTCGGCGTAATGGTGATCGCTTCGGGCAAGTTCGACGGCCATGCGGATGCAGAAGCGATCAAGGGCCTCGTAGCGATTCTTGTCTCGGCTGTGCTCTATGCGTGGAATCTCGTCCTGCAACGGCGTCAGGCGCAGATTGCCGGGCCGGAGGAGGTTGCCTTTTTCCAGACGCTGGTGTCGTTCCTGTTTCTGGGGCTTGGCGCATGGTGGTTCGCGCCCTGGCCCAGCGCGACGGCGTGGGGCCTGATCGTCATCTCCGCCGCGCTATCGAC
>JAZKBJ010000235.1:461-2632 GCA_040388685.1 Pseudomonadota bacterium | reverse complement strand
TGCTCAGCTGGGCCTACGCCCGGGCCGAGGCGCAAGTGCTGGTGCCCTTGGAATATACCGCGTTCATCTGGGCGGCGATCGTCGGCTGGATAGCCTTTGCCGAACCGGTCACCGTCGCCACGCTGGCAGGCGTCGTACTGATCGTGGCTGGTTGCCTTTACGCCACCCGGCGCAACGCTGATCCCCCGAGGCCAGAGATGCCGAATTGAGCCCTTATTGCTATTGAAAATCAAGACGCGAAATTTTGTGCGCTTGCGGTCTGGAATGGTGCCCTGCCGCCCTTGACGAGGGGCGGGTTTGCGCGCATCGCGCTCTCGCTTTCTGGCCGTATTCCGCCGCGCCGCGTGGGTTTTCCTATCGCGATTCCCCGCGCGGCACATTGCAGCAACGGCCGCGACAGGAGGGAAGAAGCACAGCCATGACCCAGGTCGGACAGGATACACTCGGCGCCCGCAGCACGATGAACGTCGGCGGCAAAGAGTTCGCATATTACGCGCTCAGCAAGGCTTCCGAGAAGTTTGGCGATATTTCGCGCCTGCCCTTCTCGATGAAGGTCCTGCTGGAAAACCTCCTGCGTTTCGAGGATGGCGGCTTCACCGTTTCGACGGGCGACGTTCAGGCGATCGTCGATTGGCAGAAGAACCCCACGGAATCGAACAGCGAGATCCAGTACCGCCCGGCGCGCGTGCTTCTGCAGGATTTCACCGGCGTTCCCTGCGTGGTCGATCTTGCCGCGATGCGCGATGCCATCGCCACGCTCGGCGGCGATACCACCAAGATCAACCCGCTGGTGCCGGTCAATCTGGTGATCGACCACTCGGTCATGGTCGATGAATTCGGCCACCCCAAGGCCTTCGAAGAGAACATGGAAATCGAATATCAGCGCAATATGGAGCGCTACGATTTCCTCAAGTGGGGTTCCAAGAGCCTCAACAACTTCTACGCCGTGCCTCCCGGCACCGGCATCTGCCATCAGGTGAATCTCGAAAACATCGCGCAGACGGTGTGGACCAGCACGGACCAGAATGGCGTGACCGTGGCCTATCCGGACACTTGCGTCGGCACTGACAGCCACACCACCATGATCAATGGCCTTGGCGTGCTCGGCTGGGGTGTCGGCGGGATCGAGGCTGAGGCCGCGATGCTCGGCCAGCCCGTGTCGATGCTGATCCCCGAAGTCGTCGGCTTCAAGATGGTCGGCGAGATGAAGGAAGGCGTCACCGCCACCGACCTCGTGCTGACCGCCACCAACATGCTGCGCAAGCACGGCGTGGTGGGCCGCTTCGTCGAATACTACGGCCCTGGCCTTGCCTCGCTGAGCCTTGCTGACCGCGCGACGCTGGCCAACATGGCGCCCGAATATGGCGCGACCTGTGGCTTCTTCGGCATCGACGACAAGACGCTCGACTACATGCGCCTCACCGGCCGTGAAGAAGACCAGATCGCGCTCGTCGAAGCCTATGCCAAGGCGCAGGGCTTCTGGATCGATCCTTCGGTGGAGCCGATCTTCTCCTCGACGCTCGAACTCGACCTGTCGACCGTCGTGCCGTCGCTCGCAGGCCCCAAGCGCCCGCAGGACCGCGTCTCGCTTCCCGAAGTGGATGATGTGTTCAACGCCGACATGGCCAACACCTACAAGAAGGCCCCCACCCGCGTTCCCGTGGCTGGCAAGGACTTCGACCTGGGCGATGGCGACGTCGTGATCGCGGCGATCACCTCGTGCACCAACACCTCGAATCCGGGCGTGCTGGTTGCCGCAGGTCTCGTCGCCAAGAAGGCGAACGAGCTGGGCCTCAAGCCCAAGCCCTGGGTCAAGACCTCGCTGGCACCGGGATCGCAGGTCGTCACCGACTATCTGATCCGCGCAGGCCTGCAGGAACACCTCGACGCGGTCGGCTTCAACCTCGTCGGTTATGGCTGCACCACCTGTATCGGCAACTCCGGCCCGCTGGCCGAACCGATCAGCAAGGCGATCAACGACAATGGCCTCGTTGCCAGCGCCGTGATCTCGGGCAACCGCAACTTCGAGGGCCGCGTCTCGCCCGACGTGCGCGCGAACTTCCTCGCCTCGCCGCCGCTGGTCGTGGCCTATGCGCTCAAGGGCACGGTGATCGAGGACTTCACCACCACCCCGATCGGCGTGGGCAGCAAGGGTCAGGACGTCTACCTCA
>JAZKBJ010000235.1:0-451 GCA_040388685.1 Pseudomonadota bacterium | reverse complement strand
TACCTCAAGGACATCTGGCCCTCAAACAGCGAAGTCGCCACCACGATGGCCGGCTGCATGGATCGCGCCATGTTCCAGGCGCGCTATGCCGACGTCTACAAGGGCGACGCGCACTGGCAGGCGATCAATGTCACCGGGTCCGACACCTACCAGTGGCGCGCCGGGTCGACCTATGTCGCCAACCCGCCGTACTTTGACGGCATGAGCATGACGCCGGCCCCGGTCAGCGACATCATCGAAGCCAAGCCGCTGCTGATCCTCGGCGATTCGATCACCACCGACCACATCAGCCCGGCAGGCTCGATCAAGGCGGATAGCCCGGCGGGCGAATGGTTGCTCGAACATCAGGTCGCCAAGGCCGACTTCAACTCCTACGGCGCGCGCCGCGGACACCATGAAGTGATGATGCGCGGCACCTTCGCCAACATCCGCATCAAGAACGAGATGGTGC
>JAZKBJ010000234.1:0-11338 GCA_040388685.1 Pseudomonadota bacterium | reverse complement strand
CGACGTTGAAACGCAAGACGATGCCGGCGACGACTTTGGCCTGGACTTCGATCTGGACGCTTTGCTCGCTGACATTTCTGACGACATTGGGGCGACGGCAGAAGCCGCCGCGCAGCCACACTGGGAAGTGCGCCTGCGCCCGCATGCTGCGGCGATGCGCAATGGCAGTGAACCCTTGCTCATGCTGCGCGAGATGGCCGACCTGGGGGGCCGCTGCACCGTCTGCGATGTGTCTTCGGTACCGCCGCTCGATACCTTCAATGCCGACACCGGCTACCTTGGCTGGGTCTTCACATTCCCGGCAGACGTGAGCGAATCTTCGGTCCGCGACATCTTCGACTTCGTCGGCGACGATTGTTCGCTGGCATTCGGTACTGGTGCCGAGATGCCGCCGGTACGCTATCCCATGCCGACAGCCGCGATCACTGCCGAGGCAAATGCTGCACCGGCGGGGACGGAAAATGTTGCAGCAATATCGCGCGTCACCGAAGCGCTTTCCGAGCCGCTGCCGACCGGTGGCGACGCCCAATCGGCGCGTGCCCAGCAACCCCCGCCTGCGCCGCCTGCACCGGGCCAGTCGATCCGCATCGAACTGAACAAGCTCGACAAGTTGATCGATGCGGTGGGCGAACTGGTGATTGCCCAGGCGATGATGGCACAGCGCCTCTCGGGCGAAGGCTTTGCCGCCTCGGAGGAAATGACGCTGATCGAGGGCCTGACCCGCGACATTCAGGAATCGGCGATGGCGATCCGCGCCCAGCCGATCGGTTCGGTGTTCAGCCGCGTGCCGCGCATCTTGCGCGAATTGGCGTCGTCTACCGGCAAGCATGTCCGCCTCGAAGTTTCGGGCGAAAGCACCGAACTCGACAAAACCGTGATCGAGCGTCTTGGCGAACCGCTGACGCACCTGATCCGCAACGCTGTCGACCACGGCATCGAGCCTGCAGACGAGCGCATTGCGGGAGGCAAATCACCAGAGGGCACGTTGACGCTGTCCGCCGAACACCGCTCGGGCCGGATCCTCATCCGCATTGGCGACGACGGCAAGGGCATCGACCGCGAACGGGTGTTCGCCAAGGCGGTCGAAAAGGGACTCATTGCGCCCGAAACGGTGCTGAGCAAGGAAGAGATCGACCTGCTTATCTTCGCGCCGGGATTTTCTACCGCACAACAGGTTTCGAATATTTCCGGGCGCGGCGTCGGCATGGACGTCGTCCGCCAGAACGTGAAGGATCTGGGCGGACGGATCACCATCGAATCCGAACCGGGTTCGGGCACGACCTTTACGCTTACATTGCCGCTCACGCTCGCAATTTCGGATGGCATGGTTGTCAATGTCGGCGATCAGACGCTGGTCGTTCCGCTGGCCAACGTGGTCGAAAGCCTGCGGCCCGAACCGAACGAGGTCCAGGGACTTGGGGCCAACCGCTGCATGATCAACGTGCGCGGAAGGTTCATTCCGGTGATCCCGCTGAGCACGTCTGTCGGGGCGATCGGCGCGGCCGAACACCCGCAGGACGGCGTGCTGATCGTGGTGGAAACCGAAGGCGCCGGACGCGCCGCCCTGCTGGTGGACGCGATCTGCGACCAGCGTCAGGTCGTCATCAAGAGCCTCGACACCCATTACCGCTCGGTCGAGGGCGTGGCCGGGGCGACCATTCTGGGTGACGGCCGTGTCGCGCTTATCGTCGATGTCGACAGTCTGGTTTCGCGCAGCCTTGCCGCTGCAACGCCCGCCATGCTGGCAGAAGCGGCATGAGCATGATGGAAGCTCTCGACGCATCGATGCCGGGCGTCAGCCCTGGCGTCTATGACGATGCCGATTTTCGCGCCATCAGCGAGATTGCGCACAAGGAGGCCGGTATCGTCCTGCCCGCCGGGAAGGCGATGCTGGTCTATTCGCGGCTGGCCCCGCTGGTGCGCAACACCGGCTGCGCCACCTTCGGCGCCTATGTCATCCGCATCCGCGAGGACGCTGCCGAGCGCCAGAAGGCCATCTGCGCGCTGACGACCAATCACACATTCTTTTACCGCGAGTCCCATCATTTCGAACACTTCGCGAGCGAGGTGCGCCCCGGCTTCGTCGACCGCCTGCAGCAGGGCGGCAAAGTGCGGCTGTGGTCGGCGGGCTGTTCGAGCGGTGAGGAGACCTGGTCGTTGCTGATGACCTTTCTCGGCTCCGATCATGCAAAGGGAATCGATATCGCGCGGCGTGATCTGCGTCTCCTGGCCAGCGACATTGCGACGCACGCCCTGACCAAGGCCCGCGCTGCCACCTACCGCGCCGAAGACGTCAAGGCCGTGCCGGACGATTTGAGCCGGGCTTGGACCCGCACCATCGGTGAGGAGGCGACGATTGCGCCTGAAGTGCAGCAATTGGCACGCTTTCGCACGCTCAACCTGCTCGGCGACTGGCCGATGCAGGGGCAGTTCGATGTGATCTTCTGCCGCAACGTCATGATCTATTTCGACAATCCCACCAAGGAACGCCTTGTCGAACGCTTCGCCGACAAGCTCGTGCCCGGCGGGTGGCTGTACATCGGCCATTCCGAACGCGTAACCGGGCCGGCGCTGGACCAGCTTTCGACCATGGGCCCCACCATCTATCGCAAGAGGGCCGCATGACTATTCGGGTCGTTATCGTCGATGACTCTCCCACCATGCGGGCAATCCTGATGAACCGGCTCAGCAAGGAGCCCGACATCGAGGTTGTGGCCGCCGCGGCCAATGCCGCCGAAGGGCGCCAGATGATCCGCGAACTGGACCCCGACGTGGTCACGCTCGACATCGAGATGCCGGGCATGAACGGGCTGGATTTCCTCGCCAAGATCATGGAACTGCGTCCCACACCTGTGATCATCGTGTCCGGTTCGACCCAGGCGGGCAACGAGATGTCAGCCCGCGCGCTCGCGCTTGGCGCGGTGGACTGCTATGCGAAATCAGGCGGCGGCTCCGGTCTCGACGATGCCGGCAGGTTGGCGCAGATGATCCGCGAGGCGGCGAACGTCCAGTTCACCGCCCGCGCGCCCGCCAGCCAGCGCGTCGCCAACGAGGCGCGCGTCTGCTTGGTCGAACGGCCCGCACTGATCGCGATCGGATCGTCGACAGGCGGGGTCGAAGCGCTCCAGACCGTGCTGGGCAGCTTTCCGGCAGACTGTCCTCCGACGCTGATTGTCCAGCACATCAACGCTCGCTTCGCGCCCGCCGTGGCGCGCACGCTCGACCAGTCCTGCCCGCCACGGATCATGATCGCCGAGCCTGACATGCCGCTGAAGCCCGGTCACGTTTATCTCGCGCCCGGTGACGAGCGGCATCTTTCGGTCGGCGGTTCGAGCAGCTTCCATTGCAAACTGCGCCCCGGTGACCCGGTTTCCGGCCACCAGCCGAGCGTGGACGTGCTATTTTCATCGGTTGCCGACATTGTTGGCGCGCGTGCCGTGGGCATCCTGCTGACCGGCATGGGCGCGGACGGCGCGCAGGGCCTGCTGGCCATGGCGCAAAAAGGTGCCCACACCATCGCGCAGGACGAGGCGACCTGCACAGTCTTCGGCATGCCGCGTGCCGCCATTAACATTGGCGCGGCCAAGGTGATCGCGCCGCTCGGCTCCATTGCGCGCCAATTGTTCAACAAGGCGGCCTGAGATGAGCATCCATACCCCCATTTCCAACGCGCCTGCGACAGAGCGGGTCACCGTCATGCAGGGGCAGGCGCTTGCCAGCGCCAATCTGGCCGTGGAATTCTCGACAGTGCTGGGCTCATGCGTGGCCACCTGTCTCTACGATCCCGATGCGCATATCGGCGGGATGAACCACTTTCTGCTGTCCGAGCCGCCGGCCAATGCACCCGGCACCCAGGTCGACGAGCATTACGGCGTCTATCTGATGGAACTTCTGGTCAACGAGATGCTGGCCAAGGGTGCGCGCAAGTTCAACCTCAAGGCCCATCTCTACGGCGGTGCCAACGTCAATCGCAACATGATGAAGATCGGTTCGATGAACGCCGACTTCGCCCGCGAATTCCTCAGGCGCGAAGGCATTCTGCTGATGCGCGAAGACCTTGGCGGCACGCAAGCCCGCCGTGTCGATTTCCGCCCGGCTTCGGGCCAGGTCCGCTGCCGCACGGTAGAAGACCGGTTCGCGCCCCCTGTACAACCCACCCCGCGCCCGGCGGTCGCCCATGGCGACGTCGAACTGTTCTGATCGGAAAAGCGAGTCCAAGCATGAACAAGTCCACCAGGATCCTAACCGTAGACGACAGTCCGTCGATGCGTGCCCTCCTGAACCATGCCCTTGCGGGCCACGGGTTCGATGTGGCCCAGGCAGAGGACGGCATGGCCGCGCTCGATTGGCTGGCCATGAACGAGGTCGACGTCGTCATAACCGACATCAACATGCCGCGCCTTGACGGCTTCGGCCTGATCGAGCGCCTGCGCGAGGGCAGCCGCCACCGTGACCGCCCGATATTGGTGCTGACCACCGAAAGCTCGGAGGAGAAGAAGGCCCGCGCGCGCGCCGCAGGCGCCACAGGGTGGATCGTCAAGCCATTCGATCCCGACAAGCTGGTCGCCGCGGTGCGCCGCGTCTCCCACTGATATTACGCTCAAGAGGAGCCAATCCATGCTGCGCGAACTGATTACGTTCGAAGTCGAAGGCCAGGTCTTCGGACTCGATATCATGGCGATCCGCGAAATCCGTGCCTGGTCGCCCACGACTCGTCTGCCGCGCGTGCCGAGCTACGTTGCCGGCGTCGTCAACTTGCGCGGCACGGTGCTGCCGGTGATCGACCTTGCCGCCCGCCTAGGCTGGCGCGCGACCGAAGCCACCCCGCGCCACGCGATCATCGTCACCCAGCAGGGCGCGCAGATCTCCGGCTGGATCGTCGATTCGGTCAGCGACATCGTCACGCTCGACAGCGAAGCGCTGCAGCCCCCGCCGCCGACCTCGGCTGGCGATACGGTCGTGCCGTTCCTCGAAGGCCTCGCCGCCATCGAAGACAGCATGGTCATGGTGCTCAACCTTGCCGCGCTCTCGGATGGGGCCGAAATCGCCGAAGCCGCCTGAACCCAAGAGGGAGCCCGCCGTGGCCCAGCCAACCCACCGCCAGATTGCCGTCGTGCTCGAGGAACTCGCCGAAGAGGTCGAGGCCCTTGGTGCAGCGCTTTGCAATGACATGGACATTGCCCTGCGGCACATGGACAAGCTGCAGGCGATCGACCTTATCGCCCAGAAGCAGCGCTCGCTCGGCAATTTGCTGGTGGCAGACCGTCCAGCCGAAGAAATCGAGCGAATAGCGATAGATGTGCTGCGCGATCGCATGCGGCTTTCGGGGTAGATCTCACCCTTCATCGGCCAGCGCATGTCGTTGGTCGAGCGTGACGGGCACGCTTCGCCGTTCTGATCCATCGGCGGGGCATGAAGTTTCCACAGAAACAATCCCCGCGCCCGCTTGTCTATGCTGGCGCCGCCGTCCTGGCCTCCATTTCGGCTCCGGCGCACGCTGCCGAACCGGCGACGCCTGTCGCAGCCGAGGCGTCTGGCAGCGAGGGGCGCACAGTCTTCACCCCTGCCGACTTTGCGCGCTTCGCCCCGCGCAACGCGCTCGATATGCTGCGGCAGGTTCCCGGCTTCTCGATCCGCGAGGGCGAGGAAGCGCGCGGCCTTGGGCAGGCCAGCGGTAACGTGCTGGTCAATTCGCAGCGGCTCTCTTCGAAATCCGACGACATCTGGACGCAGCTGTCGCGCATCCCGGCCTCGGCAGTGGAGCGAATCGAACTGGTCGACGGCGCGCGGCTCGACATTCCCGGGCTGACCGGACAAGTCGCCAACGTCATTGCCCGCAGTGACGCGTTCTCGGGCCAGTTCCGCTGGTCGCCGGAATTCCGCCCGCATTACGCCGACCCGCGCTTCACCAATGGCGAAATTTCGCTTTCGGGCAGGCAAGGCCCGGTCGAATACACGGTCAGCCTCGTCAACAATTCCAATCGCGGCGCGGCGGGCGGCCCCACGCAGATCACCGACCGCAATGGCGCGCTGGTCCAGACCCGCGACGACGTGGTCAAGGCGCGGCGCGATGATCCCAAGCTGGCGGTGCGTCTCGTCATCGATGGGCCGGGCACGTCCAAGGGCAATCTCAACGGCTCGTTCCAGCGTGTGCCCCGGCAGTTTACCGAGCGATCGGTGCGAACCGATGTGGATGGGACAGTGAGCATCCGCGATCTCGTCGACCAGTCGTCGGCGCGCAACTGGGAGATCGGGGGAGACTGGGACTTCGCCGTCGGGCCGGGCCGGTTGAAACTGATCGGCCTGAACCGGCAAGAGCACGAACCCTACAGCCAGTCGGTCATTACCCGCTTTGAGGACGGCACGCCTGCCATTGGCGACCGCTATGCCCAGACCGGTGATACGGCCGAGCGCATCGCGCGCGGCGAATATTCGTGGAAAATGCTTGGCGGCGATTGGCAACTGGCGGGCGAGGCCGCGTTCAATTCGCTGCGCAATGTTGCCAGCATCGCCGCGCTGGACAGCAGCGGCGCGTTCATCGACGTGCCCTTCCCCGAAGGCACCGGCGGCGTGAAGGAAGACCGCTACGACGCCAGCCTTTCATTCAGCCGCCCCTTGTCAAAAACGGTCACGTTGCAGGTAATCGGCGGTGCCGAGCGCTCGGTTCTGCGTCAGACAGGTGCGCCTTCTGGCACCGATGGCCCACTGAGCCGTAGCTTCTTCCGGCCCAAGGGCTCGCTTTCGCTGGCTTGGAAGGCGAGCAAGACCCTCGATGTTTCGTTGAAACTCAAGCGGTCGGTTGGCCAGCTCTCGTTTTACGATTTCCTCGCCCGCCGGTTTCTCGACGATGGCAATGCCAACAGCGGCAACGCCGATCTTGTGCCGCAGCAGGACTGGTCGGCCGAACTGGAACTGAACCGCAATCTGGGCGCGTGGGGGTCGAGCAAGCTACGCCTCGTTGCGCGCGAGGTGCAGGACTATGTCACGGTCGTGCCGATCGGGGCGCTTGGCGAGAGCGTCGGCAATGTCGGACGCGCGCGCGAACGCCAGATCGTCAACAACACCACGCTGCAGTTCGACCCGCTGGGATGGAAAGGCGCACGGCTGGACGTGAACGTAGAACTGACGTTTACCAGCCTGAAGGACCCGTTCGCTCCCGGCCGCCGCATTCCTTATGGCGGGATCACCGACCGTTACTATGAAATCTCCTTTCGTCAGGATTTTCCCGGCACGGACTGGGCCGCCGGCGGATCATACGAATACAACCGCCAATCGCAGTATCATCGCCGCTACGAAATCGGCCGCGCCTTCGAGGGACCGGTTTTTGCGGGGTTGTTCGTGGAGCACAAGGACGTGCTGGGCCTGACGGTCAAGGCCGAAGCGCGCAACCTGCTGAATGGCCGCCAGCGGTGGGACCGGCAGGTGTTCGACGGACCGAGGCCGGGCGCGCCGATTGCCTTTGTGGAAACGCGCGACCGGCTGATCGGCCCGATCTTCACGCTGACGGTGAAGGGCAGCATCTGATTGCCGAGGCCCGCCGCCGGGTGTAGTGTCTTTCGCAAGTCATACGCCTGATGACGTATGACGCCCGGGCCCGATTTGGCTCATCTTGCGCGTGGTACCGGGTATCGCGAGGAAAAGATGGACGGAGTTCGCGTAGGCAACAGACTGATCGGGACGCAAGCCCCGGTCACCATCGGCTGGGAGAATATCCCGAAAGTCGAAGGTGGGCCTGTGAAACAGTTCATCTTCACGTGGTTCCAACCGACCGTACTCTTCGCGCTGCTGGCGTTCTGGTACTATGCGCCCAATTCCATCGCCAAGGCATCGACGGCCATCGGCATCGGCATCGGTTTCAAGGTGCTGCTGCTGGCGCTGGAGTGGGTCAATCCGCGCTACGCAAGCTGGCGGCTGACCTGGAAGGAACTGACCACCGACCTGTTCTATGTCGGGCTCGGCTACACGATCCTGAATCTGGTTGACGGGTACATCGGCAGCGATGTGATGGCCAAGGCGATCCAGACGAATTTCAACTGGGACAAGTTCGCGTGGTTCACCGGCTTGCCGCTGCTGGTCCAGGCCTTCGCTATCTCGTTCATCTTCGATTTCGGGCAATATTGGATGCATCGCGGGATGCATAACTGGTATCCGCTGTGGCTGCCCCACTCGGTGCACCACTACATCACCCAGCTGAACATCAACAAGGGCGCGGTCGGCAACCCGGTCGAGTTGTTCCTGATCGGCCTTGGCATCGGCGGGTTCTTCGATTTCCTGCCGCGCGCCTTTCTGCTTGCGGGCGCTTTCGGCATGGCCATCGGCACCTACCAGCATATCAACGTCCGCTTCAATTCGCCGCGCTGGTGGCGTTTCCTGTTCAACACGACCGAGCATCACAGCCTGCACCATTCGCAGGACTTTGAAGCCACCCGCAGCAACTATGCGGGGTCTTACATCTTCATCGACCGCATGTTCGGCACCTGCATCGATGGCGAAGCCGAACTGCTGGGTATGGAGGGTGGCCGCCGCATGACCATCCGCGAACAGATGACGTTCCCGTTCACCGAAGGCTGGAAAACGCTGAAGGAAAAGTACGGCAAGGGGTCATCCGCACACCACTCGGCGGTGCCGGCAGAATGACCGTGACCGCGCCGCTTGTCGCCCAACCATCTACATTTGTGCATATCAGGCCTGGCAAGGGACGTTTCGTGAATCTGCGTTTCATCGACTGGATCTGGCACGTGCGCGGCAGTGTCCCCCTGCCAGCCGGACAAACCGGCGACGAAGCTTTCGCAAGGCTCGACCCGCTGTTCCACGAAGTCGGCACGACCTATGAGCGGTCGTCCGGCATGCTGATGTTCAGCAAGAAGGACCAGCCCGCGCAAGACAAAATGTCCGTGTTCGACAGCGGCGTTCTTCAGATCGAGGACGATGCCGGAACGCCGGTTTTGCGCTATCGCCTCGCCAGCCGCGCCTTGTTGTTCTGCTTTCTGGTGCCGCTGCTCTTTCTGGCATTCGCCCAGTTGACCATCGCGCTTAACGCATTTGAAAAGCCACCCGCTGCAGGCGCATCCACCGCAGCCAAGGACGCCGACAAGAAAAAGCCGGAACTGCGGCTGAACCCGATCGACAAGGCCTTGGGTGCGCCCGAGCCGGACAAGCCCAAGGACGGCAAGGGCGGCAAGCCCGAAAAGAAGCCGACACCGACGTCAGCCTATGTTTTCGCGGCGATTTTCGTGGTTCTCTACGGTGCCGGGCGAATTCTGGAAGACCGGCTGGTCAGGCGGCTGTTCATCCGGCGGTTGCAGCACGAGGCTCCTGCCTGACCCGACACAGGCTCCATCACGCGCCGACGTCAAATTTGCCCACGACCAATCCCCCGCAGGGACTGGACTTCACCCCCCTCCCCGCGCAATGACTCTCGCCCATGTGGCAGCTTTACCAATTCCCCCTGTGCCCGTTCAGCCGCAAGGTGCGTCTCCTGCTCAGCGAGAAGGGCGTGGCCTATGATCTTGTGCGCGAGAATCCGTGGGACCGGCGCGAGGGCTTCGGGCACCTGAGCCCGGCCTATCGCACGCCCGCCATCCACAATACCGAGCGCGGGATCAGCCTCGCCGACAGCCGCGCGATCTGCGAATATTTCGAGGAGACCGTCGACAGGTCGCCAATGATCAACGGCACCGCGGTTAACCGCGCCGAGATCCGCCGCCTTGTCGCGCTGTTCGACGAAAGCTTCTACGCTGACGTAACCGCGCCGATGCTGGATGAGCGGATGAAGAAACGCCTGTTTTATCGCAGTCCGCCTGACAGCCGCCTGCTACGCGATGCGATGCGGCTGGCCCACGAACATCTCGACTATATCGACTATCTGATTGACAACCGTCCCTGGCTGGCGGGCTCGACGATGAGCCTGGCCGATCTTGCCGCAGCCGCGCAGATCTCCGTCGCGGACTACCTCGGCGGGATCGACTGGTCAGGCCATGAACAGGCGCGCGGCTGGTACTCGGTGTTCAAGAGCCGGCCCAGTTTCCGCCCGCTGCTGGCCGAGCGCATGGATGTGATCCAACCGCCCAGCCACTACGCCGATGTAAACGCCTGACGCTCTGTCAGGCGGCTTTGGCTTTCACGCCGAACCGCCCAAACTTGCGGAAGCGCGTCATCCAGCGATCGAGGAACAGGCCGAGCGGACGCGGGCTGACGCCGAGCGCCTCGATCCCCGGCAGCGTGCCCGTGGCGACGTTGCCTGCGGCTAGTAGCTTCCACTGATCGGTGGTGATCGGCGCGCCGGGCAGCCACCCGGTCAACGCCGCGATTGCGCCCGATACCGCATCGGGCAGTTCGATCAGCACAGGCGAGCGCCCGGCAGCCTTGGCAATCCTTCGATTGAGGTCGCCCATGGTCACCACTTCAGGTCCGGCCAATTCATAGATTTTGCCACCATGCAGGCCGGGAGCAGCGAGGGCATTGCCTATGGCTTCGGCAGCATCGTCCACAAACACGGGCTGCAGCTTCGCAGTCGGCCCGAACACCGGCAGCATCGGCAAATTGGAAACGAGTCCGCCGAACATGTTGAGGAACCTGTCGTCCTCTCCAAACAGGATCGAGGGACGGACAACCGTCGCGCTGGGGAAAGCGGCCAGGACTGCGGCCTCGCCTTCGGCCTTTGTCCGCGCATACGCCACGTCGGACGCTGCGTCAGCGCCTAGGGCCGAGACGTGGACGAATGCCGACGCTCCTGCGTCCTTCGCTGCCTGCGCCAGCCGCCCGGCGCCTGTGCCTTGCAAAGCACTGAGATCGCCGGTGAAGGCACCGACCAGGTTGACCACCGCATCAACGCCGCTCAGCGCGACGGCAACCGTGTACGGCTTGGTCACGTCTACAGCAACAAGTTGCGTCTGCCCCAGAGCGCCCAATGGCTTGATCTGGAACGCGCGTTCGGGATGACGGCTGCACACGCGCAGCCGCGCGCCGCGCGCCAGCAGTTCCTGCGCCAGATGCGTGCCGAAGAAGCCCGTGCCGCCGATCAGCGCGATCAGCATGCCATCGAGATCGCGCGTCTTGCCCTGTTTCATTTAACGGTATCCTGAAAAATGCGACATTTGCCTGCGTCATGCGGGCCGTAGCTCGCCTTTGGCACAGCAGACCCGGCGCTTTCAATGGCGAACAGTCCGCGTTTCGCCCGTAACGACAAAAAGAGTTTACCGATCCCGCCATTGCCCCGTTGACACCTCGCCCCCCATCCCTTAGTGGCGCCCTCCTACCCGGCAGATGGCCCTTCAGCCTTCTGCCCCGTGCCCAGATGGCGGAATTGGTAGACGCACCAGCTTCAGGTGCTGGCGCT
>JAZKBJ010000233.1:0-4766 GCA_040388685.1 Pseudomonadota bacterium | reverse complement strand
TGGGTTCTGCTGCGAATCCTGAGCTTGCCGCCGCAGCAAAAGCCAATCCGGTGGTCGTTTCAGGTCCGGATTGCCATTACAGCCCGTTTGCATCGGAACAGGATAGCAATTGCGGCAAGCTCCTTGCCGACCTTGCGGCTTCCGGCGTGACTTACGAACTGCACACAGCGCCTGATTTCGCAGTGACCGTTGGCGGCGCATCCACCGACCTTTCACGCTATCCATGGTCTGACAAGGCGGCAGCACGCGGCAAGGCCCTGCAAACCGAACTTGCTGCCCATGGCTACGACTTTGCCAAAGTCACACCATCGCTTGGCCGCACGCTCACGGTCGTGGCGGCGCTGCTCATGCTTATGGCGCTGTCTGGCGCCACGTACGGCCCCGTTGCGGCGCTGCTGTCCGAGATGTTCCCCCCGCGTATCCGCTACAGTTCGATGTCGATTCCCTATCATCTTGGCACCGGCTATTTCGGTGGTTTCCTGCCGCTGATCTCGAGTTACATCGTTGCGCGGACCGGCGATCCCTACGCCGGTTTGTGGTACACTTGGGTCATTGTGCTGGTGGCGCTGGTGGTTTCGGCGTGGGGTCTCAAGGGCGGATTGCCGACAGACTTCACGGATGACTGACGCTCCGGTTGCGCCTCCATCGTCGCTCCGCCTTCGTCTCGACGCCGACGCACTTGCGGCAAACTGGCGGACTCTCGATTCGATGTCGGGGACCGCGACGGCGGGCGCTGCGGTCAAGGCTGATGGCTACGGTCTTGGCGCCGCGCGTGTCGCCGAGGTGCTGACGAAGGCCGGCTGTCAGGACTTCTTCGTTGCTCACTGGTCAGAAGTGGCGGATGTGCTGCGCCACGTACCTCCTTCGCGGATCGCGGTGCTGCATGGGCCATTGAACAGCGACGAGGCCGGGTTTGCCCGGCAAACTGGCGTCCGTCCTGTGTTGAACAGCCTTGAGCAAGTGCGGCGCTGGCTCGCGTCCGGCGGCGGTCCTTGTCACCTGATGGTCGATACTGGAATGAGCCGCCTTGGTCTGGCCATGGCAGAGCTTGGTAATCCATTGCTGGCCAAGCTCGACGTTGACATCTGCATGAGCCATCTCGCCAGTGCGGACGAAAATGTTAACCAAAACGGCGAGCAGCTTGGCCGGTTTTCGCAAGTGCGCGAAACGATGAAGGCGCGGCGCTACAGTCTGGCCAACAGCGCCGGCATCGCGCTGGGCAATGCCTATCACGCCGATCTCACTCGCCCAGGTCTGGCGCTTTACGGCGGTACCGCGCGGCCAGAACTTGCCGGCCGGATCATGCCGGTAGCCTATCCTGAAGCGGCAGTCTTGCAGGTCAGAACGCTCGAGCCGGGGGACAAAGTCGGTTATAACGCCCTGTTTACGGCTGACCGTCCAATGCGGACGGGGATACTGGCGATTGGCTACGCCGACGGATACTTGCGGTGCTGGTCGGGCAAGGGCCGTTTCGCGTTTGGCGGACGTGAAGTGCCGGTGCTGGGGCGTGTTTCGATGGATCTGACAATTGTGGATCTGACCGAATTGCCCGAATGCCGCGAAGGCGACTGGCTCAGCGTAATTTACGATCTTCCGCAGGCTTCGGCGACGAGTGGGCTCTCGCAATATGAATTGCTGACGCTTTTGGGTCGTAGATTTTCACGCCAAATTGGAATTTAACTCTCCTTGTTAAGAATTGTTGCGCCGCACATGCTGCACATGCTAAAAGACCAGATGTCGCAGTGGGGACACATGCTATGGCCAGTGATTCCAAGTCGGGCGAAACGGTTATAATCAAGAAATACGCCAACCGTCGCCTCTATAATACAAGCACTTCGAGCTACATCACGCTCGACCATCTCGCCCAGATGGTGAAGGAAAACATTGATTTCAAAGTGATGGATGCCAAGACGGGTGCGGATCTTACGCATGCGATCCTGACGCAGATCATCATGGACGAGGAAGCGGCGGGGGAGCAGATTCTCCCAACCAATTTCCTGCGCCAGTTGATTTCGATGTATGGCAACTCGATGCAGGCGTTCCTGCCGGGTTACCTCGAAGCATCGATGGATCATTTCCGTGATAACCAGGCCAAGATGCGCAAGGCTATCGAGGAAAGCATCGGGGTCAATCCCCTGGCCCAACTTGCACAGCGGAACATGGAAATGTTCAAGGCCGCAGCGGCGGCATTTGTGCCGGGCACAACTGCAGGCGGTGCAGGCAAGGATGATTCTGCGCCGGTCGAAGAGGCTGGCGAACTTGATACCCTGCGTGAGCAGATGGCCGAAATGCAGCGGAAGCTCGATCAGCTTTCGAAGTAGGCGCTTTTTCGTGATGACCTGATTGCGCGCCTGTGGGCGGCAATCTGGGCATTGCGGGAAAGGCTTTTGCGCCTTAACGCGCAACCCCATGAACCAGCCAGCAATCAAGCACGCGCTTGGCGTCAAGCGCGCCGACGACTTCGCCCAGTGGTACCAGGCCGTCATCGCCGAGGCAGAACTTGCCGAGGAGTCCGGTGTGCGCGGCTGCATGGTGATCAAGCCGTGGGGCTATGGCATCTGGGAACGCATCCAAAAGCTGATGGATGCGCAGATCAAGGAAGCGGGCGTCGAGAACTGCTACTTCCCGCTGTTCATCCCGCTTTCCTATTTCGCCAAGGAAGCCGAGCACGTCGATGGTTTCGCCAAGGAGATGGCGGTCGTCACCCATCACCGCCTGATCGCGGATGGCAAGGGCGGCTTGATGCCTGATCCCGACGCGAAGCTGGAAGAGCCGCTGGTGGTGCGCCCGACATCGGAAACGGTGATCGGCGCCGCGATGGCGCGCTGGGTTCAGTCCTGGCGCGACCTGCCGCTGATGGTGAACCAGTGGGCCAACGTGGTGCGCTGGGAAATGCGTACGCGAATGTTTCTGCGCACAAGCGAATTCCTCTGGCAGGAAGGCCACACTGCGCATGCGGACGAGGCCGATGCGATGACCGAGACGCTGCGCGCGCTCGAAATGTATCGCGCCTTTGCCGAAGGCCCGTTGGCGATGCCGGTGATCGCCGGACCCAAGCCCGAGAACGAGCGTTTCCCCGGCGCGGTCGAGACATTCTCGATCGAGGCAATGATGCAGGACGGCAAGGCTCTGCAGGCGGGCACTTCGCACTATCTTGGCACGACGTTCGCGCAGTCGGCGGGGATCCAGTACCAGAACAAGGAGGGCCAACAGGCGCTGGCGCACACGACGTCGTGGGGTGTTTCGACGCGCCTGATCGGCGGCGTCATCATGACGCATGGCGACGATGATGGCCTGCGCGTGCCGCCGCAAGTTGCGCCGCAGCAGATCGTAATACTGCCGATGCTGCGCGACAACGACAGCGACGAAGCCCTGCTGGCCTATTGCGAGGACATCCGCAAGGCGCTGGCCAAGCAGTCCGTGTTCGACGAGCGCGTTCGCGTTCTGCTGGACAAGCGACCGGGCAAGGCCACGCAGAAGCGGTGGGCCTGGGTCAAGAAGGGCGTGCCTTTGATCCTCGAGATCGGCGGGCGCGATGCCGAGGGCGGACAGGTTTCGGTGCTGCGCCGCGACCGCCTGTGGCGCGCCGATGCCAAGCCCAACTTCGTCGGGCAGCCCAAGGATGAGTTCATCGCCGCTGCTGCTGGCGAACTCGAATCGATCCAGAACGCGCTCTATCACGAGGCGCGCGAGCGCCGCGATACGCAGATTGTGCGCGACGTTACCGATCTTGCTGGCCTCGCAGCCTATTTCACCGAAAGCGCCAAGTTCCCGGGCTGGGTCGAGATGGGCTGGTCGAAGCCGACCGGGGCCGCGCTTGACGCCGTGGTCGAGCAATTGAAGGCGCTCAAGCTGACGATCCGCAACACGCCGCTGAATGCGCCAAAGCCCACCGGGCTGTGTCCGTTCACGGGGGAACCTGCGGTCGAGACGATCTTGATCGCCCGGTCTTACTAACGTTCCACCCTTGTTGGGTGGGGCTATTGGCCTGTTGCAGCATGGCGGTATCATGCCGCCATGCGTCACGTCCTTGCCCTAGCTTCGCTACTCATCTCATCGAGCGCCATGGCCGCGCCCGAGGACGCCATTTCCGAAGCGCGGCTGCGTGCCGACGTCGAGCGATTGGTCGGTTTCGGGACGCGGCACACGCTTTCGGTGCAGAACGATCCAAAGCGCGGAATCGGCGCTGCGCGCAAGTGGGCCGAGGCAGAGTTCCGCAAGGCTTCTGCGGCGTGTGGCGGCTGCCTCGAAATTGCGCTGCCCGAACGCATGGTCAGCGGCGACCGCGTGCCTGTGCCGACGCGGCTCGTGAATGTCGTAGCGATCCAGCGCGGGAAGGAGCGACCGAACGAAGTCGTGATCGTGCAGGCGCATATCGACAGCCGGGTGAGCGATATACTGAACGCCACGGGCGATGCGCCGGGCGCGAATGACGATGGTTCGGGGACAGCGCTGGTACTGGAGGCGGCGCGCGTGCTTTCGCGGCAGAAGTTTGCGGGCACGGTTGTCTACGCCGCGCTGTCGGGCGAGGAGCAGGGTTTGCTGGGAGGGAAACTCTTGGCCGATTACGCGGCGGCACAAGGGTGGACGGTGAAAGCCGTGCTCAACAACGACATTGTCGGTGGGTCGCGCGGGTCGGACGGATACCGCGACGATGCCCATGTGCGCGTCCTGTCCGAGGGGCCGCGCGCCGATGCGACCGATGGATTGCGCGCGCAGATGCGGCGCTTCGGTGGGGAGAACGACAGCCCTTCACGCAACATCGC
>JAZKBJ010000232.1:13414-13674 GCA_040388685.1 Pseudomonadota bacterium | reverse complement strand
CGCCGTTATGAAGCGAAAGCGTCCAGCGACCGAGGTTTGCATCCCAATCGGCAGAGACGATTTCGAGATTGTAAACGATGTGGGACCGCAGCCCGTGCCGTTCGATCAGGCGATGGGCATAGTTCAGCAATTCTGGCTGCCGCGCATAAAGACGGCTCACATCCGCGTGCGGCTCGAAACTATACGAATAGAGGTGCGATTCCGTATCGCACGCCGCGCCCGGGTAGCTGTTGGCTCGCCACGTGCCGCCCACGCCGTCG
>JAZKBJ010000232.1:3552-13404 GCA_040388685.1 Pseudomonadota bacterium | reverse complement strand
TCTTACCGTCGGGTGTGATCGTGGCGACGGGTTCGTTCTCCTTCTCGATCAGCAGGAAGTCGCTAAATCCCTGACTGCGCAGGACTGATGCAAGCCCCAACCCGCCAAAGCCCGCGCCCAGAATGACAATATCGTGTTGTTCAGCCATGACGTGCGCCTATTGGTGAATTGTTATGCGAAAAACTGACAATTAAGTCTGAGGAAATGACTTTAAGTCAATACGGGCACATAGTCATAGAGCAGCGCCGCGCCGCCCAGCGCCGCAGCGCGTTGTCCCAGCGCTTCGGCTACTATGACTTCGAGATAATACCGGGTTGTCGCCAGTTTCGCCCGCGCAAAGGCATGATCGGCGCTATCGTTAGCCAGCATATCCTTTGCAGCATCGTGTGCACGGGCCATCAGCCCGCCGCAGGCCATGACCGCGCACATGGTGAGGAACGGATAGCTCCCGGCCAGACGGTCGTTCACATCAGCCTCGCGGCGCAACCATTCGCTCGCTTGTGCGACGGCATCTGCCAGTTCGGCAAGCTGCGGCCATGCCGCGGTTGACTCGCGGACATCCGCAATCAGGCCGGACAGCGCAGCGCCATCATCCCCCATGAGCTTGCGCCCGACGAGGTCGGCTGCCTGAATGCCGTTCGTCCCTTCATAGATCGGGGCAATGCGGGCGTCGCGATAATGGCGGGCAGCACCCGTCTCCTCGATATAGCCCATCCCGCCATGGACCTGAATGCCAAGACTGGCGACTTCGCAGCCAATGTCGGTTCCATACGCCTTGATCAGCGGGATCAGCAGATCGAGGCGGCTGGCTGCGGCGGCATCGCCCAGATGGGCGCGGTCGCCAAGTCCGGCGGCGCAATAAAGCAACGCTCTTGCCGCCTGCGTCTGCGCTTCCATCCGCAATAACATCCGCCGCACGTCAGGATGATCTGCGATCGGCGCGGGCAGCTTGCCGGTCGATCCGTCGGCACGCGGCGACTGCCGCCGTTCCAGCGCATAGGCGACAGCCTGCTGCGTCGCGCGCTCCGCCACCTGCACGCCTTGGCTTCCCACCGAAAGGCGAGCGTTGTTCATCATCGTGAACATCGCTTTCATCCCTGCGCCTTCGGGACCGAGCATTTCGCCGAAACACTCGTCATTGTCGCCAAAGGCCATCACGCACGTCGGCGAGGCATGAATCCCGAGCTTGTGCTCGATGGATACGCAACGCACATCGTTGGCGGCGGATGGCCTGCCTTGTTCATCGAGGCGATACTTGGGCACGAGGAACAGCGATATGCCCTTGGTGCCCGCTGGCGCGCCGGGCGTCCGCGCCAGAACCAGATGGACGATATTATCCGTCAGGTCATGGTCGCCAAAGGTTATGAAGACTTTCTGGCCCTTGATCTTCCAAAGGCCATCCGCTGCGGGCACCGCGCTTGTGCGCAGGGCGCCGACATCCGAGCCGGCCTGCGGCTCGGTCAGGTTCATCGTGCCGTTCCACGCGCCCGTCACGAGCATGGGAAGCCAGCGGGCCTGCTGTTGCGGCGTACCGAATGCCAGCAATGCGTCGACCGCGCCGGGCGTCAGCATGTTGATGAGCGAAAAGCCCATGTTCGCGCCGCCCAGATCTTCCATGACCACCGTCGCAAGGCATTGCGGCAGGCCTTGCCCGCCAAACGCCTCGGGAAATGCCAGCGTACCCCAGCCGTTCTCCACGAAGGCGGCATATGCCCGGGCAAAACCTTCGGGCATGCGTACAACACCGTCATCCCATATCGCGCCGATGCGGTCGCCAATTTCGGCCAGCGGGGCATATTCCGCTTCGGCAAATTCCGCCGCGCCGCGCACGATCGCCTCGACCATATCGGGTGTGGCCGCCGAAAACCCGGGGGTCCGGGCTAGATCGGCGATGCGGGTTACGGCATCGAGCACGAAAAGCTGGTCCTGAACCGGGGCCTTGTAAGTCACGCCATGCATCCGCGCATCGTCATCAACGCCATCGCCTGCGCCTCATCCACCACTTCGGCATACTTCGCCTGAAGATCGAACAGGTTGGCTTCGTGCGGACCGGGGTGCCGGTCGGCACAGGCATCCTTGACCACGAACGGGACGAAACCGTTCTGGAGCGCATCGAGCGCCGATGCCCGAACACAGCCCGATGTCGAAAAGCCTGTAATGAACACGGTGTCCACGCCCAGCGAATGCAGCGTAGCTGCAAGCGAAGTGCCGAAAAACGCCGAGGCGTATTGCTTGGTGACGACGATATCGGTTTCCGTCGGCTGCAGCGTCGCGGGAAATGCCCCCATCGGCGATCCCTTGAGAAACGCCTTCAGAGCCGGCACCTTGCGAAAGAAGTGGCCGCCGTCAGTGCCATTGGCCTGATATTCCACATTGGTAAACACGATCGGCACTTTCGCCAGTCTTGCCGCAGCCACCAGTCGCTCGTTGGATGCCAGCGCGCTTTCCGCCCCGGCATAGAGGTTCGACGCCGGATCGAGATAAGCCATGACCACATCGACGATCAGCAGCGCGGCCTTGCGGCCTGCAACCAGCCGCCCATCGAATGCCCCCGCATAATTGGCAAGCAGGTCATCGCCTTCCTGCTTCGCGCTCATATCGCGGACGCCGCCTTTAGCCGCGCCTGTTCATCGTCACTCAGTCCGAGAAGCTCGCCGTAGACTTCGGTGTTGTGCTGCCCGATCGTTGCGGGAGCAAGCGTGCGGACACCGCCGGGGGTGTCTGACAGGCGGGGGAAGCTGTTCTGCATCTTGAACTTGCCCCAGCGAGGTGAATCCACTTCAACCAGCGTCTCGCGCGCGGCAAAATGCGGGTCGGCCAACATTTCCTGCGCGCGGAAAATCTTTCCAGCGGGCACGCTATGCTCGATCATCAGCGCTTCGAGTTCCGCGACCGTCAGCGTTCGCGTCCATGCGGCGATGATCTCGTCGAGTTCGCGCAAGTTGCGGGCGCGGGCGATGTGGGTGGCGTATCGTGCATCGCCTGCAAGCTCTGGCTGGCCCATCGCTTCGCACAGGCGCCTGAACACCGCGTCCTGGTTGGCGCCGATCAGGTATTCGCCATCCGCGCAGGGATAGACGTTCGAGGGTGAAACGCCTTCCAGGATCGAGCCGGTGCGTTTGCGGACGTGGCCCGAAACCATGTATTCGGGCACAAGGCTTTCCATGACCTGCAGCACGGCTTCATAAAGCGCGCTGTCGACCACCTGCCCCTTGCCCGTGCGTTCGCGCGCATGGAGCGCTGCCAGCGCGCCAAGGCAACCGTAAGTCGCGGCGAGACTGTCGCCGATCGACACGCCCATCCGGCTCGGCGCGCGGTCGGGATCGCCGACGATATAGCGCCAGCCACCCATCGCCTCGCCAATCCCGCCGAACCCCGCGCGCGAGGAATAAGGTCCGGTCTGGCCATAGCCGGAAACGCGCACGATGATCAGCCGGGGATTGATCGCATGAAGCGCATCCGGGCCAAGGCCCCACTTCTCCATCGTGCCCGGCTTGAAGTTCTCGATCAGGATGTCCGCCTTGGCCACGAGCTTGCGCACGATCTCCTGACCTTCAGACACGCGCAGATTGGCCGAGACCGACTTCTTGTTGCGCGCCACCACTTCCCACCAGAGCTTGGCATCGCCGTGGCCCCAGTTGCGCATCGGATCGCCGCCGCTCTTGCCTTGCGGACCATCCACCTGAGGCGGTTCGACCTTGATGATCTCTGCGCCCATATCGCCCAGAAGCTGGCCGCAGAACGGACCTGCGATCAATTGTCCCAGTTCCACCACGCGGATGTCGGACAGCGCACCATTGTTTTCAGCGATCATGGCCGGTCACTCCGCAGCAATCGCAAATTCAGGCCAGGTCGGCTGTATCGGAGCGGGAAGGCCGGTTTCCGTCAGGCAGTTCACGCGCAGTTCGTCGATCGATGGGCCGTAATCGAACAGGGCGATCTCGCCGCGTTCGCCGCGCATCGTCTCTCGCAGGCTGACCGTGGCCGCTTCATCGACCGTGCTGTCGCCTGTAATCACCACGCCATAGGCCAGCGCGCCCTGTGCGGTAACAAGGCCCTGGGTGATCTCCTTGGCCACCAGCGCGGGATCGCGATCGAGCGGATCGCCCCAACCGCCACCGCCCCAGGTGACGAAGTGGAGCACGTCGTTGGCCTCGACCGCCATATCCTCGACCTTGTTGCCCACGATTGTCCGCGTTCCATCGGCCTTTTCGAGGATCTTGGTTGCGCGCGCACCCGGCTTTCCGCCGTTGACGCCCCAGGGCGGCACGAACCAGCGATCGTCATGGATGGCGATGGCGCCGGGTTCGAGGAAGCGATAGGACATGTTGATGCCGTTGCCGCCGCGATGCAGGCCCGCCCCGCCGGAATCGGCAACCGTCTCGTAGCGTTCGATGATCAGCGGGAAATAGCGTTCGAGAAATTCGTTGGGCACGTTGGTAAAGCCCGGCCACAGCGAGTGGCCATCAGGTCCGTCCCCGAGCGGTCGCCCCGGGATGCCGCCGAAGCCGATCTGGAAGAGCTGGAACCACTCACCCTTCTTGTCGGTGCCGGCATAGAACAGGTGCGGCGAAGACGAGAACCCGGCGGCATTGAGGAACTCCGGCGTCTTCTGGCCGAGCAGTCCGCCAAGCAGGTCGAACAGGCGGCCCAGCGCGTGGGTGCGGCCCGAAAGCGCGGCCGGGAACTTGGGCTTGAGCAGCGATCCTTCAGGGATGCGCACCTCGATCAGATTGTAATAGCCGTCGTTGAACAGGATTTGCGGATCGAAGACCATGATCATGTAGATGCCGAAGAACATCTTCATCATGTTCTCGTTCAGCAGGAAGTTGATCGAGGCCATGCTCTGCGGATCGGTGCCCGCAAAATCGAGGATGACCCGGTCGCCGTCCCGCTGCATCGTGCACTTCAGCTTGTAGGGGCCAAAGCCCATGCCATCGTCGCAGATGTAGTCTTCGAAGCTGACCGGTTCGTCGGAAACCGCCGTCGCGATCAGCTGTTTCATCGCACGGTAGTTGCGCGCCAGCAGCTCGTCGGTGGCCGAGACATAGACGTCGTCGCCGAAACGCTCTGCCAGTTCGATTATGCGGCGCGCGGCCACGCGGCACGACGCGATCAGCGCGTTGAGATCGGCGCGGCACCAGTCCGGCGTGCGCACCTGATGCATGATCAGGTTGATCAGATCTTCGTTGTACTGACCGTTCTTGTAGATCTTGATCGGGGGGATGCGCACCCCTTCCTGAAAGATCGAAGTGGCGTCGATCGGCATCGACCCCGGCACCTTGCCGCCAATATCGGACTGGTGGCCGAACATCGAGGTATAGCCCAGCAGACGCCCATCCTTGAACACCGGCAGCAGCACCAGCCAGTCATTGCAGTGGCTGATTGCGCCATCGACGGAATAGGGATCGGACAGCATGATCATGTCGCCATCCTCGACCGTGCCGTGATAGCCGTCGAGGAACGGGCCGATGTAGGAACCGAACTGGCCGACGATCATGCGACCGAGATGATCGGCGATCAGCGGGAAGGCGTCGCCCTGCTCGCGGATGCCGGGTGACATAGCGGTGCGCACCAGCGTCGCGTCCATTTCGACGCGTGCGTTGCGCAGCGCATTTTCGATGATGTCGAGCGTGACGGGGTCGATCGCCTTCCTGGCGAACGGCGTTTCATTGCTCTGGATGATCCGTGCGGACATGATGGTTTTCCTTCCCTTGGATCAGGCGAGGTTGATGAGGATGTTGCCGACGGCATCGACGGTCCCGACGCAGCCCGTCTCGATCAGCGTGGTCGAATCCATTTCTGTCACGATGGCGGGGCCGGGGATCTTGTCGCCCTGCTTCAGCTTCGAACGATCGTAGATGACTGCCTTTTGCATGGCGCCGTCCATCCACAATTCGTGATCGCGGATAACCGCGTCCGCCGGATCGCCGTTTCCGACCGGCAATTGCGCAGCCGGCAAGTCGAGCGCCTGGCCCAGCGCGACCGCGCGCAAGTTCACGATCTCGTGCTCGCTGTCCATGTTGAAGGTGAACAGGCGGCGATGTTCGTCGTCAAACCGCTCGGTCAGCCAGACCACGCCCTTTTCGGCGAGTTCGTCGAGGGTGATTTCCATCGGAACTTCAAACGCCTGTCCGGAATAGCGCACGTCGATCTCGAACTGGATCGACACGTCTTCGGGCGCGATGCCTTCGGCTTCCAGTTCGGCGCGGGTCTGCGCGGCCATTTCGGCAAGCACGCCGTTCAGTTCATCAAGCGAGGTGCGCGAGGCGAGCTTGGAAATGCTGCGCGCGGTTTCGGTGCGCATCCGCGTGGTGGCATCCCCAAGGGCGCAAAGCACGCCCGGCGAAACCGGCGAAACCGCGGGCCAGCTGCCCATCAGCCGGGCAACAGCGTTGACATGCAGCGGCCCCGCCCCGCCAAAGCCCATCAGCGCGAAATCGCGCGGATCATAGCCCTGCTGGACCGAGATCATGCGCAGCGCGCCGAACATGTTCTCGTTGACGATGTCGATGATCCCGCGCGCGGCAGCGTAAAGGTCGATTTGCAGCGCATCGGCGATGGTCTGCACCGCCTTGGTCGCGCCGTCCTTGTCCAGCTTGAAGGTGCCGCCCAGCAGCGCTTCGGGCAGGTAGCCCAGCACGACGTTGGCGTCCGTCACCGTGGGCAACGTTCCGCCCTTGCCGTAAGCGACCGGGCCCGGCACCGCACCTGCACTTTGCGGGCCTACGCGCAACGCGCCGGTCAGTTCGGGAACATAGGCAATTGAACCGCCGCCAGCGCCCACCGTCTTTACGTCGAGCGCCGAGGCGCGGACCGACAAATGGCCAACTTCGGTCGTGCGGACGCGCCGTGCCTCTAGGTTCTCGATCAGGGCAACATCGGTGGATGTACCGCCGACGTCGAGCGTGAGAATGTTCTTGATACCGCCGTTACGGCCGACCCAGATGGCGCCGGTGACGCCGCCCGCAGGCCCCGACATAAGCAGCGAAACGGGATGCTCTTCCGACTTTTCCGACGTCATCAATCCGCCGTCCGAACGCAACAGCGAAAGCTTTCCTGCCATGCCCGCCTTGCGCAACCGGTCGCGCAGGTTCCGCACATAGCGGCTGACGACGGGGCGCACCGCCGCATTGGCAACGGTGGTCAGCGTCCGTTCGTATTCCTGCATCTCGGGCAGGACGATGTGGCTGAGCGATACCGGCACGTCAGGCATGATCTCGGCGGCGAGTTCTCCAACCCGCCGTTCGTGTGCGCCGTTGAGATAGGCATTCATCAGGCTGACGGTCAGCGCCTGCACGCCCTGCGCCTTCAGCTTGCGGAGCTGGGTGCGGATGTCGTCATCGTCGATCGGGCGCAGCTCTACGCCCTGCGCGGTCATGCGCCCCTTGATCTCGTAAGTGTCCTCCAGCGCAGCAAGTGGCTGGGGCTTTGGCCACACGATCCATCCTGCTAGGCCACCGGGCACGAAGCTGCGGGCGATCTGCATGATTTGGCGGTAGCCGTCCGTAACGATCAGGCCGACGCGGGCACCCTTGCCCTCAAGCACGGCATTGGTTGCCACCGTCGTCCCGTGCAGGAAAATCTCCACGTCGGTAGGCGTGATCCCGGCCTTGTCGCAGATGGCGCCAACGCCGTTCAGGATGCCTTCCGAACTGTCGTGCGGGGTCGAAGGGGTCTTGTGCCGCCAGAATTCACCCGTGGTTTCCTCGAACAACAACAGGTCGGTAAACGTGCCGCCGACGTCAACGCCAAGACGATATGCCATATGTGGTCCTTATGCCTGATTTCTGGGGAACGGCCCGGCGCGGCTGACCAACGCGGGCAGATCCTTGTTCATGACGCTCGCCAACCAGTGCGAGGCCTCGATGGTCTTGTGCAGATCGATGCCCGTCTCGATGCCCGACCGGTCGAGCATGTAGAGCAGGTCTTCGGTCGCAATGTTTCCCGTCGCGCTGGGCGCGAACGGGCAGCCGCCAATGCCGCCAAGCGAGGCGTCGAGTGTCGCGGCTCCCGCCTCCACGGCGGCCCAGGCGTTGGCAATCCCGGTGTTGCGGGTATTGTGAAGATGCACGCGGATCGGCAACTCGCCAACGACGCTGCGGACCCGCGACACCACATCAAAAACCTGTGACGGCACGGCAACGCCGATGGTGTCGGCCAGGGCAATTTCCATGGGTTCGGCGCGGGCAATCGTCTCGGCAAGGCGCAGGACGTGATCGGCGGCAACCTCACCCTCGAACGGGCATCCGAATGCAGCGCCAATAGTCACTTGGGCGCGGCGCCCTTCGGCTGCCGCAAGTCGCACCACATCGGCGGCCATCTGTGCCGATTCCATCGACGTCTGGCGCTGATTGCGTTGTGCAAAGCTATCGGAGGCGACGCATACCGCCCCGAGTTCCTTCACATTCGTCCCCAGCGCGCGCAAAGCGCCCTTGGTATTCATTACCAAGCCGATGGTCACGATTTCGCTGGGGAGTTCCAGACCGGCAATGACCGCTTCGGCATCAGCCATTTGCGGCACCCGGTCGGGGCGCGCGAAGCTGGCCACCTCGATGCGCTTGACCCCGCAAGCGACCGCCCGCTGGATCAGCGCGATCTTGTCAGCCGTGGAGACAAGCTGCGGCTCATTCTGCAGCCCATCTCGCGGCGAGACTTCAACGATCTCCATCACCCTTGCGCTCATCTCACGAACACCTCAACTGTCTTGAGAATTCCGCAACATGCCAGTTTATGCAAATGCTGCGCGCGGAGTAACCGAAACGCGGTGGATCGGCCGGCGGTGCACGGCGGCGATGTCCCCGCCCTAGTCACGCAGAACCCCCGGATTGATGCAGTTTTGCGGATCAAGGCTGGCTGCCATAGCGCCGAAAAGGTCGGCCGCTCCGGCATCGAGCCGGCGCCTGTAGGGATAAAATCCGCCCAGCTGAAAATGCAGCGCGCCCAGTTCGTCGACCGCCTCGACCGCCTCCGTGCGAATCCGGGCGACCAGTTCGCGCACCTCTGGCGCAGCGTCCCTTTCGGCAAAACGCGCCGTGCGCTCTGGCCCGATGGTGTGACGGTGCAGCGCTTCCAGCTTGTCCGGCCAGAAGAACATCGGCTCCAGCACAAAGGCGTGATTGCCGATCGTCGTGCACAGACAGGACTGCGTGATGCCGTGTTGCGCCATCGCGCCGGCATGGCGCGCGAACACGGCCTGCAAGGCGGCATGGCCAGCGGTTGCGCGCGAGAGCGGCAGCACGCAATGGACGGGCACCCATCGCTCACCGCGCGGCCCGGTAATGCCGTTCAATTTCGGAAAGGGATCGGCCAGCATCGCGCGCGGCACGCTGGGCGTGATTTCCCTGCCGCCGTGCTTTTGGATGATGGCGCGTGCGCCGTCGCGACGTTCGGCCATGGCCGCACTGCCATCGGCCTCAAGAAACACATGCGCGGACCACGGGCTGCCGTCCATCACACGCTTGCCCCCAAGCGCCATCGCGCCGACTCGCCTTGCGCCCGCTACGGGGTTCGGGGCGTCGCGCATCACTTTCCACGCCAGCGTTGCCAGATCCCGCCACGATCCTTGTGCCATGCGCGCTGATTTCAGCCCATCGTCGAGCGCCATCTGCTGCGCGGCAAGGCCCGCGCGCGCGATATCCGCCATGAAGGCGATCATTGTCGGCGCATCGGGCAAAAGACAGGACACGCCGTCGGTCAGCCGGGGTCGATGCCGAAGGCGCAGGACCACCCGCGTCTTGATGCCCAGTGCCCCGGAATCGGCGGTAAACAGCCCGGTCAGATCGGGCCCGAAATGACGGTTGAAGGCATTGCTACCGGCGTGGAAATGGCAGGGCAGCAATTGAAAAAATA
>JAZKBJ010000232.1:3163-3542 GCA_040388685.1 Pseudomonadota bacterium | reverse complement strand
TGTCCGCCAGCATACCGGCGGAGCCAGCGCCCCAGAAGATCGCGTTTTGCGCGATACTGCCGCCGACCGTCGCATTGCGTCCCGATAGCGTGCCCCAATAGGCAGCGCGCAGGCCCAGCCCGGCAAGATGCCCGTCAAGCGCCGCCCATGTGCATCCGGGTTCGACCACGACGTACATGTCCTGCGCGTTCACTTCGGCGACGCGGTTCATCTCGCGCATGTCGATCAGGATCGCGCGCCGGGGATCGGGGGAAATATAGCCGCCCGAATAGCTCATGCCCCCCCCGCGCACCACGACATGGGCATGGTGCAGCGCCGCTTGCTTCACCACATGGGCCACGTCGTCGGCATTGCCCGGACGCACCACCAGCGCGACCTG
>JAZKBJ010000232.1:0-3153 GCA_040388685.1 Pseudomonadota bacterium | reverse complement strand
GGTAGAATATATCCTGGCTCATCAGGTCGCGCAGGGCGTCATCGCTTGAAACGCCCTGCGGACCCAGCCGTGCGACGAGCGCACTGTGCAGCCTGTCGATATCCCCCGTCATGGGTGCGCACCCCGGTTTTTCGCAGCGGGTGCAAAGCACCGCAAGGCGCATCCCATGACAGGGGCAGGCATCAGAACTTCACCGTCCCGGTCAGCTTGTAAAACCGCGGCGCGCCCGAATAAGCCGCAGCGTAGCGGCCGATAACCGTTTCTGCGTCAAAGTAGCTGCGGTTGAAGCAGTTGCTGCACGAGAGGCTGAGCTGATAACTGCCGGCATCGCCCCAGCGATATCCCAGCGCCGCGTTGACCAGCGCGAAATCGCCGCTGCGGTTGGCATTCACCGGCACCAGCGGGGCCGTGAACGCAAGGTTGGCGGGCGTTACCAGATAGTGGCTGGTGTAGAACACGTCCGCGTTGACCAGCAGGCTGCCCTTAGCCAGCGGCTTGTCGACCGAGAACCCGGCCTTGCCCTGGAACGACGGCGCGCGTTGCAGGTCGTCGGCAAGGTTGACCGGCTTGACGCCCTTGTAGCTGGCGTTGAGCAGGCCGACGTTGGCGAACAGGTCAAGCCACGGCGTCGCGCGCACGGTCAGTTCGCTTTCGAGGCCATAGATGCGCGCATCTGCAGTCTGCGCGGTGAACGCGCCGTTGACGGTCAGCGTGTTGAACAGGTTGGTGTAGTTCATGTAGAATACCGAGGCATTCCACCGCACCTTGCGATCAAAGAAGCTCGCCTTGGTGCCGCCTTCCCAGCTTTCGACCTGTTCCGGTTCAAAATTGATATACTGGTCGGCGCGCAGTGCTCGGCCCGTCCAGCCGCCGGAACGGAAGCCCTTGGTCCAGCTGGCATAGGCAAACAGATCGGGACTGACCGTCCAGTTGATCCCCAGCTTGGGCGTGAACTTGTTGAAAGTGCGATCGCTGCCGAAATTCTGTCCGGCGGCGGCGCGCAATTCGAGATCAGCGGTGGTGTAATTGAACAGCGCGCCGGCAATGCTGCTGCTCTGGACAACATCGAGCGTGCGGTGTTCGTGGGTATAGCGTCCCCCGCCGACCAGCTTGAGGTTTTCGAGCAGAGCAAATTCCAGCTGCCCGAATGCTGCCCAGCTATCGACATTGACGGTGAAGTCCTTGCGGAAGACGCTCTGCGACGAAGTCGGCAGGCTGCGCGTGGAATCGGTTACATGTGCATCGATGTCTTCGTTGAAATAGAAGAAGCCCGCCGTCAGCTTGAGCGGATCGGCCAGCGTTGCATTCAGCTTCAGTTCTTCGGAGAACTGGTGCGCCAGCTGCTTCTGATCGAGCACGTAGAGCGGCACCGGCTGATCGGACAGGTCGAGCAGGAGGTTCTGCTCGGTCGAACGCCACGCGGTGACGGATTCGACCGAAAGATCGTCGCTGATATCCCAGCTGAGCTTGCCCGAATATCCATGGCTGCGCGCATAGCCGCTGGCATCCGTGCCGGACACCACCGTCAGCAGATCGTCTGTCGACGGACGCAGCGTTCCGGCGATATCCGAGGCATAGCCGCCGTTAGTCTTGTCGCGGCCATAGTCGGCTGCAAGATCGAGCTTGAGATCATCGGTCAGCAGCGCGCGGACGGCGACGCGCCCGCCAAGGTAGTCCTGATCGTTGACGTCCTTGTTGAGCGTTGTGTTGCAGATATAGCCATCGCCCTGCTGCGTCAGCAGATTGGCGCGCACGAAAATGCGGTCGCTCAGCGGCACGTTGGCCGAAAGGCGCCCTTCCCAGCGGTTGTAGTTCCCGTAGGAACCCGTCAGCGCGAAGGCGGGCTGATTGTCCGGGGCCTTGGGTACGATCTTGATCGCGCCGCCATTCGTGTTGCGGCCGTAAAGCGTGCCCTGCGGCCCGCGCAGCACTTCGATCCGTTCCACGTCGAACAGCGCAAAATTGTTCACCGCTTGCCGCGAGATATAGACGTCGTCGACATAGAGCCCGACGCTGGTATCGGCCGTGGCAAGGTTCTCGGTCGTGCCGACACCGCGAATGAAGAATGTCGTGGCGGTGTTCTGGCCAATATTGCTGTTGCCGGTCAGGTTTGGCGCATTGAACACGACCTGCTTGGTGTCGGTGATCTGCCGCCGGTCAAGAATTTCGGCGTTGATCGCGGTGACGGAAATCGGCGTGCGCTGCAGGCTTTCGTTCCGGCGCTGCGCGGTGACGACAATATCGCCCAGCCCCTCGGCGCTTGCTTCGGTCTGATCCTGCGCTGCTGCCACCTGCGGAAGTGCAAGCATGGCCAGGACAAGGGCACTGGTTCCAAGAAACTTGGTGGTTTTCCTCATTCGCGTTCCCTTCAAGTTGAGGCCATGTTCGGCCCTTGACTCAGACGTTTGACTCAGACGTTTTCGAAAGCAGCCAGAGTTGCGCGGTAAGGACGCCGGGCGAGCGTCAGCAGCAGGATCGACAGGGTGGCCGACACGCCGATGGTTAGGGACAAGGCGGCGCCAATGGCGTCCGGCCTGGCGAAGACCTTTTCCGTGCACAGCGCGACAACCGTCGGCCCCAGCCCGATCCCGGCCAGATTCAGGCCGAGAAAGTAGATCGACGAGATTTGCGCTCGCATCCGGTTGGGCGTGATTTCCTGGAACGCTGCGGCGGCGCAGCCGTAAGGCATGGCGCCGCCGAACACGAACAGCGCAAACAGCACCAGCGAGACTGCCGCACTACCTGCAAGCGGGGCCGCGACGCCGAATGGCAGGGCAATCGCGGCGGAGATGATACCCAGAATTGGGTTCGCGTCGGTGATCCCCCGGGCGCGCATCGCGCTTGCAGCCCAGCCCCCCACCGCAATGCTGGCAGTGCCGATGGTCAGCAGCATCAATCCGAAGAGCAGGCCGATCTGCGATGCGGTATAGCCGAAGTCGCGGATGAAGAAGGTGGCGATCCATGCGATTGCGCCGTTCCACATCATGCCCGATGCGGCGAAGCCGAAGATCATCAACGCATACGCAGATGGTAACTCAGCCCTGGCCGACTCTCTGAAGTCGCTTGGCGAGAGCATGTTCGGCGATCAGGCCAAGAACGCTTTGATTCGTGAAGGCGTGTACGAGACGCGCCGGCACAACGATGCGGCGGAGC
>JAZKBJ010000231.1:0-4500 GCA_040388685.1 Pseudomonadota bacterium | reverse complement strand
TCCAGGTCGCAGACCTCGGCCTCGTCGGAGACCTCTTCACACTCGTCCCCGAACTCACCGGCAAACTTTGATTGCGTAAAATGCAACCTGACTACCGAAAGGCCCCGCCCGCGCGGGGCCTTTTTTGCTTTCAGGGGAGCATCAGCGTCAGGCACTGGCTGAAATCGTCGAGCACATAGTCGGCAAAGGCCGCGCAATTGACGAAGCCATGTTTGCGGTAAAGGCCGAGCGCGGGCTCGAAGGCGGAGCCCTGGCCGGTTTCGAGGCTGACACGGAAATAACCGCGCTGGCTTGCCACCGCGAGCAGGTGAAGCAGGACAGCTTCGCCGATGCCCTTGCCCAGCCACTCCGGAGCCACGCGCATAGATTTGAGTTCGCCGTGCCGGGCGTCCAGTTCACGGATGGCACCCATTCCTGCCAGAGCCTGATCCACCCATGCAGAAAAGAATGTCACGCCCGGCTGGCGCAGTTGCTCGACCGGCAGCGCGTGTACCTTGCATGCAGGCGAACTGGCGTGCATTCCCGAAAGATGGAATGAAACCAAGGACCTGATGGCGTCGCCAGCGAGATCGTCCTCGATGATCGAAAGTCCGTCCATGCTTTTCCTTCTTGCGGTTCGGGCAATTTGCAATGTTCAGAGCTTATCGAGTTATAGCGTACCTGAGGCAATACTGTTTGGGTCAGGCCGTCCGCGCACGAACGGCAACAGATTTCACCGTTTGACTCGCCGGGTCCGAAGGCGCACCCCGTGCGATACTTGATGCCGAGCCATAACGGGCCGCCCGACCGCAAGCAAAGCTGACGGAGAGCATTTCAGCTCTCCGCTGTTCGGGAGAGACTCACATGAAGACCATGGTGCTTCTATGCGCGCTCGCACTATCCAGCGCTTCGCCTGCCCTTGCCCAGGACTACCCTCTGGCTGGCGGTGATTACGTCAGTATTTCAATGATCTCCGTCGATGATGGCCACGATCTGGAATATGCCAACCACCTTGCCGGCATGTGGCGCAAAGGCCAGGATTACGCGGTAAAGCAGGGCTGGATCACCGGATACGAAATTCAGACGAACGAATACAAGCGTCCCGGCGAGCCGGACATTTTCCTAGTCACGCGGTTTGCCAAGTTCACCGATCCGGCGCAGGAAGACGCACGCGAAAAGGCCTATAATACCTACATGAACGCGACCGCCGCGCAGATGCAGTCCGCGTCGGGCGAGCGAGCCAAGTACCGTAAGGTCATGGGATCGATGCTGCTTCGCGCGTGGAAGTGGAAGAACTGACCGGCCACAGATGCGATTGATCAGGAGCGCCGTGGAGATGCGGCGCTCCTTATCTTACGAACTGTGCTTGTCTGCCTTGCGTCTGCCGAAGCGCATGCCGGTTTCCAGCCGTGCCCGCAGCTGAGCGTAATAGGCTTCTAGGAAGGCGCGCTCGTCTCCTGATCCGGCGCTCCAGCCAATCTTGCGGCAGATCGTCTGGGCCACGTCGCGCATGGCTTCGTCGCGGTCCTCGCGCAGCACGCGTTCAAGGACTTGCAGTTCCATTTCGCCATAGACCGCTAGATCGGCATCGCTGAAGCGGTATTGCGTGCCGGTCTCGGCGGATCGTCCGCGCGCTGCTGCCCCGGTCGACAGCGCTTGCTCCAGCTTGCGTTTGGGCGCTTCGACCACCCAGGTTCCAGCGATCAGATCGCCGCAGCGCAGCCGGTCGCGGTTGAAGAACGGGAAGAAAGCGAAGATCAGGAACCATGCGAGGCCTGCCCAGCCGGCAAGTTCGGTGTCGCCGCCTTCGGCCCAAGCGGAGAAGAAGAAGACCAGCGGCATGAACAGTTCGATATCGCGCACGAGATTGCGCGCGATCACCGCTTCGGTCGTCAGCCGGGCGCCCGAATTGCCGCTAGCCCGCGCGGCCACCCGGATGCCGGTGAGGCGCTTGCCCGGTGTCGCGCCGCGAGCCCCCAGTTCGAAGAACAGGAACCAGGCGTTGCGGAACAGGAACAGCGCGACGATCCACAGTACGCCGAGCGCTTGTACCGCGTGGGCGGCGGGGTTCTTGCCTTCTATGTCCAGTCCCACGCCCTCGGCCACTTTCATGAGGATCAGCGTCATGCCGATCATCGCGCCGACGATCATCGCAAGATCAAGGAACAGCGCTGCCGCGCGCGCGCCGCGTGAGGCGAGGAGGAAGGGAAGGGGCACGCCTTCGGGCGTGATCACGGTCCGCCGCCGACGTGCTTCATGGTCGAGCGGCGTGCGCGCGGCGCGGCCCTTACGGAAGGGGAGGGCGACGGCCATCAGACTTTCACCCCGCGCCGGAAGGCGAAGAAATAGCCGGTCCATGCCACCAGCATGAAGCCGCCCACGGTGAGGCGCGAGGGCGTCGAATCGACCAATTGGCGCGCAAAGCCTTCGAGGATGGCCGCGACGATCAGCATCAGCACGACGCCGGTCATCACTTGCGCCGCGCGCCGTCCCGCCGCCGCCGCCGCGTCCAGCACCGAGGCATTGCCGGGAAAGGCCATGGCGCGACCGATATGGATGCCCGATGCGCCCGCCAGCAGGATGGCGAACAACTCCGTTGTACCGTGGATCGAGAGCCAGCCCACGAAATCGAGCAGCAGTCCCTGCCCATGATAGAGCCACAGCATCGCACCCAGCAACGCAGTGTTCTGGATAAGCAGCAGCATCGTCGGCAATCCGAAGGCAAAGCCCAGCGCGAAGCACAGGATCGAAACTTGTGCATTGTTGCTGAACAGTTGCGCGGCAAACACGCTCATGCCGTCCTGTTCCTGATTGCCGAACAGAGTGCCGCGCAGAACCTCGCGGCTGGCGCCGGGCACGCGCTCATCGGCAAAGCCGCTTGAGACGAGGGCGTAATACCATTCGGGATTTGCACTGACGAGCAGCCAGCCCACCGCGACGCCCGCCACCATCAAGGCGAGCGCGACGAGAATATCGAAGCCGAGGCCGCGCACTGCCGCGCTCCATTCGCCGCCGAGAAACCGTTTGAACCATGACCACAGCGAGGCGCGTGGGCCATATACAAGGAACCACGCGCGCTGGGTCAGCGTTTCGAGATAGGCGATCAGCGCAGCGTCGAGCGAGGTTTCGCGCGCGATCGAGAGGCTGGAGGCGGCGGTGCGATAGAGCGCGGGCAGGGCGAGCAGGTCATCATCCGAAAGCTTGCGCATCCGGCCTGATTCCATGCGCGTGACGATGGCGTCGAGCCGCTGCCAGTCGCCCTCGCGCTCTTGTCGGAACCGGTCGGAGCGTAGCGCGGCCTGTTCTGCCGCCATGGCCTGTTGCGGAGCTTTGGCAAACCATCCGCCGATCGTTCGGGCCAGTGCGCTGGATGCCATGATCAGCCGATCCTCCCTTCACGCTTGATCGCAAGGTATGCGTCAAGCAGGCGCGTGCCGATCTTGTCGTGCGGGGCCTCGATCACGCGCACGCCGAGATGGCGAAGGCGTTGCAGCACGAGCGCGCGCTGGCGGACGAGCGAGGCGGCGGTGACCGCCTCGGCCACCGATTCCATGCCAGTTACGGGCGCGGACACGATTCTCGCCATGTCGGCATCGGCCATGACCACAAACAGCACGACGTGACGCTCAACCAGACGCCCGACATTCTCCACCATCAGTTCGGCGCTGGTGGGGTCGGTAAAGTCCGAGAACAGCACGATCAGCGAGCGGCGCTGGAGCCGCGCGGCGAGCGTTGACAGCGCGAGCGTGAAGTTCGGTTCGCCGGGGTGATAGTCCAGCCCTGCCGCCGCGCGCTGCAACCGCGCGAAATCGCGGGTGGAGGTGACGAAGGGCGTGGCCACTTCGGGCCGCGCGGCAAAGCCGAACAGCGCGACACGGTCCTGCGTTTTCAGCGCGACATAAGCCGTGGTCAGGGCCGCCGTCACCGCGCGGTCGATGCGGGGCAGGCCCTCGATCGGTTCGCACATCGCCTGCCCGCAATCGAAAGCGAAGACGATCTGGTTGTTGCGCTCGACCTCGTACTCCTTGGCGAAGAGGCGGGCGTGGCGGGCCGAACTTTTCCAGTCGATCCGGCGGCGATCCATGCCAGGTTCGTATTCCGCCAGCGCTTCGAATTCGGCGCCCTCGCCGCGAATGCGCCGCGCGATCAGACCGAACTGGGCATCGCGCAGGAAGATTTGCAGGGCCGGGCTGCGCACCGGGGCGATGTTTGGCCAGACGCGCACGACATCGTCCAGCGCGTGGCTGACCTGGCGATGGGCGAGGCCGAGCGGACCGGTCCAGCGCAGCCAGACATAGCTTACCGCGCCGGTGCCGCGCCGGGTGGGGCGCAGCGCGGCCGCACCGCTCCACGCGCCGTCTGCGGGCGCAAGCCTGACTTCAATGCGTCCGCCGGGGGCCAGCCGCGGGTCGCAGGCCAGCGCGGCTTCGGGCCGGGCGCGTGTTCCGGCGCGGACCAGATCGGCCAGCACGGTGAGCGTGGCTTCCTCGCCCACTTCGGCATCGGCGGGCACGATCACGC
>JAZKBJ010000230.1:4205-9425 GCA_040388685.1 Pseudomonadota bacterium | reverse complement strand
CTCAACACCGTGCAGCACCTCTCGGGCGTGGCCACGCTCACCCGGCAATATGTCGACGCGATGGGCCAGACCAAAGCCCGTCTGCTCGATACGCGCAAGACCATCCCCGGCCTGCGCCACCTCGAGAAATACGCGGTGCGCACCGGCGGCGGCACCAATCACCGCATGGGTCTGTGGGACGCGGCGATGATCAAGGATAACCACGTCCTCGTTGCAGGCGGCGTGGCCGAAGCGGTGCGCCGCGCACTGTCCGCTGGCGTTAAAGACGTCATTTGCGAGGTTGACCACATCGACCAGATCGCCCCCGCGCTTGCTGCAGGGGCTACCCGCCTGTTGCTCGACAACATGGGGCCTGACCTGTTGCGGCAGGCCGTGGCACTGGTTGCTGGCCGCGTGCCATGCGAAGCGTCAGGCGGCGTCCGCCTCAATACCATCGGCGCAATCGCAGCCTCGGGCGTGGACTACGTCTCGGTCGGCCGCCTCACCCAGAGCGCGCCCGCCGCCGACATCGGCCTCGACTTCACGCCACTGGGCTGACAGTCTCCGCGCTTCGCAACAGGGGGAAGTATCGATGCGTCCTGCGTCAATTCAATGGTTCGAACGGCTCTATCTTGCAACGCTCGTCATCGGACTTTTCAACTTGCTGGTGCACTATGACACGCTGAGCAAGGTCATGGGCAACAACGGCTCGACGATGAACGTCGTCATGCTCAGCTTTGCCGTCGGCATCGTGATTTCGTTGTTGTTTTGGTATCTTATTGCTCGCCGGGCGAGCAATATCGCCAAATGGTTCCTCGTCGCGCTGGTAGTGATCGGCCTGATTGGCATGCCCAGCGGTTTCGCCATGACCGGCACGCTTGGGTTGCCCTATGTCGCCATCGGGGCGCTCTCCACCCTGTTGCAAGTGATTGCGACCGGCCTGCTGTTTACGCCTGAATCGCGCCGCTGGTTCGCTGCCAAGGGCACACCGCCCAGCCCGGACGTGTTCGAGTAACCCTCATGCGCCGGGCGGCCGCGCTCCTTGCATTTGCCCTTGCCACCCCTGCCTCCGCGCAGGGTTGGCAATGCCGCGTGCCTCAGCAAGTGTCGGTGCCGCCCCTGCCCGAACCGGATGCCCCGCCGCGTATCGTGCCGGTCACCGGCTATACGCTGGCGCTCAGCTGGTCGCCCGAGTTCTGCCACACGCGCAAGAATGATCCAGCGCATGCCACGCAATGTTCGGGCGCGATGGGCCGGTTCGGCTTCGTCCTCCACGGTCTATGGCCCGAGGGCGTGCGCGGAGCCTATCCGCAGTGGTGCCCGGTTCGCCGCCTGCCCGATGCCGAAACCCTGCGCCGCAACATGTGCACCACGCCATCCGCGCCTCTGATGATGCACGAATGGGCCAAGCACGGCGCTTGCATGACCCGCAATCCCGCCGCCTATTTCGACAAGGGCCGCAGCCTGTTTCAGGCGATGCAGTTCCCCGACATGGCGCGCCTGTCACGCCAGGAGGGCCTGAACGCAGGGCTTGTCCGTCAGGCCTTCGTCCTCGCCAACCCGCGCCTGCGGCCCGACATGATCAAGCTGCTGATCGGCAACAACGGCTGGCTGCGCGAAGTCCACATCTGCCATTCGCGTGCGCTCAAGCCGGTGCGCTGCCGCGGCGGTGGCGGCCCCGCCGATACGGTGCCTGTGAAGATCTGGCGCTCGTTCTAGCGCCGCTCACGGAAGAACCCGCGCAGCATCTCCGCCGCTTCCGCCTCGCCAATCCCCGAATAGACCTCGGGCCGGTGCAGGCAGGTCGGCTGATCGAACACCCTTGCGCCGTGCTCCACCGCACCGCCCTTGGCGTCGGGCGCGGCATAGTAGACGCGGGCGATCCGCGCATGGACGATGGCGCCTGCGCACATCGCGCAAGGCTCCAAGCTGACCCACAAGTCGCACCCGTCAAGCCGCTCCTGTCCCAGCGCCTTGGCCGCAGCGCGAATCGCCAGAACTTCGGCATGGGCCGTGGGATCGCAAAGTCCGCGGGGCTGGTTGTGAGCGGCCGCAATCACCGTGCCGTCCTTGACGATCACCGCGCCGATCGGCACTTCGCCCTCGTCCTGCGCGCGCAGAGCCTCAGCAAGGGCGGCGCGCATCGGTTCGGGCAGGGGCCAACGGGTCATGGCGCGCGGTATAAGTGGCGGATCGTCGCTTTCAAACTCCGAATCCTTGACTTCATGCCGTGAATCGATAAGAGCCGCGCCTTCCCGATAAGTGTTATCGAACAAGCGAAGTGAGTTTTAGCCATGTCGCGTATCTGCGAACTGACCGGTAAGGGCCGCCAAGTCGGTCACAACGTAAGCCACGCCAACAACAAGACCAAGCGCCTGTTCCTGCCCAACCTGCAGAACGTGACGCTGATGAGCGAGAAGCTGGACCGCAGCTTCAAGTTCCGCGTCTCCACGCATGGTCTGCGTTCGGTGGAACACAATGGCGGCCTCGACAACTGGCTGCTCAAGCAGTCGGACACCAAGCTCAGCTCGCGCGCCCTCAAGGTGAAGCGCGATCTGGTCAAGGCGACCGCCGCTTAACTTCCTCTCCCGCAAGGGACCGGATTACCAAAGCCCTCTTTCCCCAGCGGAAAGGGGGCTTTTGGTCTGTGCGGCTCAGTGTGCTGCCGGCAATTTTGCCGGATCGAGCCGAAGATGCATCAAGCGCGTTTCCTGGAACGCCGAATCATTGGCGTCGGATATCAGCCATATGCCCAAGGCACCGCCCGCCTCGCCGCGGATAGCCATGCCCTCGTAGTTCTCGCGTAAATCCGGTCCCTCGATGCGCGCAAGCTCACGTGTGCCAAGCGGCCGCGCGGGATCGAGCCGGGCAATGTCGGCCAAAACGATGCGATTGGTGAAGCGCGGCGGAAACAGGTTGAATCGCCGCACGAGAATCAACAGGCGACCATCAGGCAACTGCACCATGTCCACCGGGTCAAACCCCGGCGAGACAACGATGCCGAAGTCCTGCACTGCCGACAGGCCGGGATGCCCCGCAAACAGCAGACCGCGATGCAACCCGCCCCGGCCTGACCCGCAGGTTTCGCACAGCATGATCCACCGGCCATCGGCCAGCCGTGCCATGGCTTCGACCCCGCCATTCACCGGCCAACCCCTGATCTGAGGTATGCCCGTCAATCGCGCGCGGAGATCGCCGGTACCAATCCGCGCCACATGCCATTCGCTTTCCAGCCCGAACCACAGCGATCCGTCGGCAGGATCGCGCACGACGGCTTCGACGTCGAAATTCTCGTGCCGCCGCCCCTTGTTCAGGCGGCGCACCAGCGTTGCCCCGCTTCGCAGCGAGTAGTTGCCCGGCTTTTCCGGCCCGGAGAATCGCAGCCAGCCATTGCGATCGCTGACTGCGAGGAACTGCTGCGACGGCAACGGCACCAGCGCCGAAAATCCCCCGAAACGCGGATTGTCCGACGACAGCCGCCAGAGACCGGCCACCGTGAAAGGCCCAAGCGCCCTGCGTTCCGGCCCGGAAACCTGACCAGCCGTTGCCAGCCTGTCGATACGGACAAGGCTTCGCCCGGTGTCGACCGGTAGCGGTTGCCAGCCCCACGTTGCCCAGAGCAGGGGCGGCAGCAGTACCGCCATGGCGAGGAATTTGCGCACTTGTTCCCGATGGCAGATCGACAGCCATGGTCAATGGCCTTGCGGCGCCATCAAGCAGGCAGGCCTCGGACAACAGGCCATTCAGGCCGGTCGGAACGTCATCGCATCGCCGTTCATGCAATAGCGCAGGCCGGTTGGCTGCGGGCCATCTTCAAACACATGGCCAAGGTGGCCGCCGCATTGCGCGCAGTGCACTTCGGTGCGCGACATGCCGAGCGAGCGGTCTGTCGTGGTGCCGATCGCGCGCGGCAGAGGCCGCCAGAAGCTGGGCCATCCAGTGCCGCTTTCGAACTTGGTCGACGAGGCAAACAACGGGTTGCCATCGGCGGCACAGACGAAGGTGCCCTTACGCTTTTCATGGAGCAGCGGCGACGTGCCGGGGCGCTCGGTCCCTTCCTCGCGCAGGATGTAGTACTGGTCGGGCGTCAGCAGGCGCTTCCATTCGGCGTCGGTTTTCGCAATCGGAAACGTGCCCTTTGCGGCTGGCTTGGCGCTGCAGGCGGTGGCCAGCGGAAACGCCGCCGATGCGCCGAGCATCGCCATGAACCGGCGGCGCGGGAGAGCTTGCTTTGGCGTGTTCGCGATCATGGCAATCCTCTGGTGTCCTGCCGATGGGCCGGGAGGGCTGAACGCCCCGTGGGGGCGGGGGCCCACCGGCAGGAACTGGCTTGTTCTAACTCGGCCCATGGGCGTCATCGTGACGAAAATCATACGTGAGGGCGGATCAGCGTTTTTCAAGTTCCACCTCGAGTTTGCGGAAGCCGTGGACGAAGTTGGCGCGCACCCGCTCGGCCGCGCCGGTCACCCGCACCCGCATCCGCCGCTCGTGCATTTCCTCCAGCAGGATGCGCAATTGCAGTTCGGCCAGCCGCGCGCCGACGCAGCGGTGAATGCCGTGCCCGAAGGCCAGATGCCGCCGCGCGTTCGGCCGGTCGACGATCAGCCTGTCCGCGTTCTCGAACACCGCCTCGTCGCGGTTGGCCGAGATGTACCAAAGCACCATCTTGTCACCCGCCCGGATCTGCTGCCCGAACAGGTCAGCATCGGCGGTGGCGGTGCGGCGCATGTGCGCCAGCGGGGTGACGAAGCGGATGCATTCCTGCACCGCATTGGGGATCAACGACGGATCGCGCGCCAGCAGATCAGCCTGATCGGGGAACCTGCCGAGCGCGTGGACGATGCCCGACATGGTGTTGCGGGTGGTATCGTTGCCGCCGACAATCAGCAGCACCAGATTGCCCATGAACTCCTGCGGGCTCATGTGGTTCATCGCATCGGAATGGATCATCATCGAGATGAGATCGTCCGAAGGCGCGGCCCGCATCCGCTCCCCCCACAAGCGTTGAAAATAGTGCGCCATCTCGCTCAGAATCCCGAAGCGCATGTCGGCAAGGTCGCGGGCCAGGGTCATTTCGACATCGCCGGCCCAATCGGACCAGAACGTCAGCAACCGCCGGTCCTTCCACGGGAACCCGAACAGCAGCGCAAGCATGCCCGTGGTCAGTTCGATCGAGACTTTGTCCACCCAATCGAACCGCTCGCCCCACTGCAGCGAATCGAGCACTTCGGCGGTGCGGCG
>JAZKBJ010000230.1:0-4195 GCA_040388685.1 Pseudomonadota bacterium | reverse complement strand
GCGGCGGCGAATCTCGTGCTCCATCGCCACCATCCGCGCCGGGGTGAAGGCGGGCGCCACCGTGCGGCGCTGGCCGGTATGCTCGGGCCGGTCCATTGCGATAAACATCGGCAATTGCCGCTCCGCCATGACCTGCGGATCGACGTCGGTCGGCGTATCGCCAATGGTGATGCCGCCATAGTGCCACGACGACGAGAACAACTCGGGCAGCGATTCGACGTGGGTAATCGCCTTGTGGCTGACGACATTCCAGTACGCGCCATAAGCCGAGTCGGGCACGCGGTTGACCGGGGCCCTGGCGCGCATTTCGGCGAAGATCGGTTGCCAGCGGTCCTCGACATAGATGTCCGAGCGGCTGACGTCCCAGGCGTGCGAACTGGCTGGAATCGCTCGGGGATTATCCTTCAGCCAGGCCCCGAAGGCCTGAGTGGCCGTCGGCGAATCGCGGTACGTGAACGCAAGCTCCTCGGGCGCGAGCTGGCTGGCCATGGCAATCCTCCGGTGCGGCCGCCCATTGCTCGGCGGTCCGCTTAAGTGGTGAGCCTGCCAAAACCTACACCAATGTCAATAAGCGTTGGACTTGTCCCGCCGGAGAAAGCGCGCCAGCAGCCCCTTGCGCCCTGCCTTGCCGCGCGAAGGCCCGGATTTCATCACGGTGCGGCGGAACAGGTTTGCCCCTGCGCGCACGATGATCGCAACCCACAGCACCTGCCAGCCCAGCGCCAGCACATGCGGCCAGACCGCTTCGTCCTGCGCCGCGCGCGCCAGCATGGCGTAAGGCGAGCTGACCGGAAACAGGATCGACAGCCATTCGACCCAGGTGCCCTTCATCGTCAGCGCATAACTGGAGAAAAAGAACACCATGAGCTGGAACATCGACACCGGCATCGACAGCGTCTGCACCTCGCGCACGGTCGAGGCCATGCCGCCGATCGACAGGAACAGCGATCCCATCAGCAGATAAGCCATCGAAAAGTAGAGGAAGCCCAGCACGAGGAACAGCGGCCAGCCGACTGCGGGCGTGGCGAGCGCGGGCAGGTCTTTCGCGCCCAGCAGCACGATCCCGCCGCCGACACTGCCCCACACCGCGATGCCGACCAGGCTGACGCCGAGCATGGCAAACAGCTTGCCCATGAACATCGCGTCCATCGGGATGGCGGCTGCCAACACCTCGATGATCTTGTTGCCCTTTTCCTCGACGAGGTTCGACAGGACCATGCCCGCCAGCAGCATCGTCAGCAGGAACAACAGAACCTGCCCGCCTTGCGCGGTATAGGCCTGCCCGCTGCGCACCTTGGCGACGGAGGTGGTCACCTCCTGAATCGCGACATCGGGATAGACCATTGCCGTGCCCGAACGGGCGTGAGCGGCAAGGTTCGAGGCCAGCCCTGCCCATGCCCGTACCCGGTCTGCAGGCCCGGTCAGCGTCGGAGCATCGAGCGTGCCGCCCATCACCGCCGTCACCTGCCGCTCACCATCGGCCAAGGCAGCGCGGGCGTCGAAGCTCTCGCCGGAGGTCGTCCGCTGCAGCACCTCGATCCGGGGAAGCGATCCTGCCAGCCTGCCGTCGAGTTCCTCGCGCGCGGCCAGAATGCGGTCGGTATCGGCGGCGCTCATGGCAAGGCCGATCGTCGGGCGCTCGACGTTCTGCTGGACTTTCGCGCCAATGTTTCCAGCCAGCCCGCCGACCAGCACCGGAAAGGCCGGGCCGATCAGGAAGAAAATGAAGGTCTTGGAAAAGATCACCGCGACGAAATCGCGGCGGGCGATGACCAGCGCGGCGCGCAATTTTTCTCGCATCGAAATCACCGTGGTTCTCCCGCGCTTTCCTCAAGCGCCTTGGCCGCCGCCTCGCCCGCGATGGCGACGAAAGCGTCGTGCAGCCCCGCCCGCTCGATCGACAGGCTGAGAATGCCCGCATTGCCCTCGATCAGAGCGCGCAGCAGCGGCTCGATCCCGCTTTCGGGCAGGGTGAAGTGCCAGAATGCGCCTTCGTGCCGCACATCGGCGGGCAGCGCGGCGCGCCACGGACCCTCTTGCGCGCGCGTTTCCAGCCGGACTTGCGGGCGGAGGCGATCACGCGCCACATCGACCGGCCCCGCAAACGGCACCTTGCCGCCAGCGATGATGGCCACCTGATCGCACAGCCGCTCGGCATGAGCGATAACGTGCGTCGAGAAGATCACCGTCGTGCCCTTGGCCGCCAGTGCCCGGATCATCTGCTCGAGCTTGCCCTGGTTGAGCGCGTCGAGGCCCGAGAACGGTTCGTCGAACACCACCAGATCGGGCTGGTGGACCAGCGTGCCGAGCAATTGCACCTGCTGCGCCATACCCTTCGACATCTGGCGAATCTGACGGTCTGCAGCATAACCGAGGCCGTGTTCTTCGAGCATTTCGCGCCCGCGCCGCCGCCCTTCCTTGAGCGGCATCCCGCGCAACGCGGCGAGGAAACCGATGGCCTCATAGGCCTTCATCGCCGGGTACAGCCCGCGCTCCTCGGGCAGGTAGCCAATGCGCCGCGCGACGTCGGTCGGGCGTTCGGACCCCAGCACGCGGCGGTAGCCTTCATCGGGATCGATGATGCCGAGCAGCATTCGCAGCGTGGTGGTCTTGCCCGCGCCGTTCGGCCCAAGAATGCCGTAGATCGAGCCCTTGGGCACCGAAATGTCAACGCCGTCCACCGCCGTGAATCCGTCGAATCGCTTGACTAATCCGCGCGCCATGATGGCAAGCTGCGCGCCTGCCGGGTCAACATCATTGCCCGGCACAGGCCATTCCCCTAGCTCGATCTTCATAGGTCATGGGCTTAAGCCTAGGCGATGAACGAGCGAGACAGCAAGTTTGGTTAACGCCGCAGTAGCAAGTCTGGAAAACCGGCTGAAAGCAGAGGCCTCGGCGCTCGGCTTCGCGGCTTGCGGAATCGCGCCTGCGGCGGATGATCCGGTGCGCGCCGAACGCCTGGACCGCTGGTTGGGCGAAGGCGCGCATGGCACGATGGAGTGGATGGAGACGCGGCCCCACCACCGGCGCGGGCCGCAATCCTTGTGGCCGCAGGCACGCAGCGTGATCGCGCTGGGCATGAGTTATGCCCCTGCCGACGATCCGCGCAAGCTGGAGGCCCACCCGGACCGCGCGCGTATTTCGGTCTATGCGCAAGGCGGCGATTATCACGACGTAATCAAGCGTAACCTCAAGGCGCTGGCGCGGTGGCTGGTGGCCGAAGTGCCGGGCACCGAGGTCAAGGTCTTCGTCGATACCGCGCCGGTCATGGAAAAGCCGCTGGGGCAGACTGCAGGCATCGGCTGGCAGGGCAAGCATACCAATCTGGTCAGCCGCACCCATGGCTCATGGCTGTTCCTCGGCGCGATCTACACCACACTCGATCTTGCCCCGGACGGCACCCATCCCGACCGTTGCGGATCATGTGACGCCTGCCAGACGGCCTGCCCGACCAAGGCCTTTCCAGTCCCCTACCGGCTCGATGCGCGGCGCTGCATTTCCTACCTGACAATCGAATACAAGGGGCCGGTGCCCGAGGAATTCCGCGAGCCGCTGGGCAACCGCATCTACGGCTGCGACGACTGCCTTGCCGCCTGCCCATGGAACAGCTTCGCCGCCGCCGCGCAGGCCAACCGCGCCTTCCTGCCCCGCGCGGAACTCACTACGCCGAGGCTGGCCGACCTGCTGGCGCTGGATGACGCGACCTTCCGCAAGGTCTTCTCCGGCTCCCCGATCAAGCGCATCGGGCGCGACCGGATGGTGCGCAACTGCCTTTATGCCGCAGGGAACAGCGGCGATCCGGCGCTTGCCGCACCGGTCACTGCCTTGCTGGGCGATCCTGACCCGGCCGTGGCTGACGCCGCCCGCTGGGCCTTGGATCGCCTCGCTTAACCCACCATTTCCTTCAGGGGCACACTGGCATCGGCGAGCATTTCAGGTGCGATCTGCGCGCGGGCTTCGACCAGCTTCTTGCCCTGCACGTAGTCCTTGACCATGTTCACGCAATCGAGCGCAACGACCTTGCCGCCCTTCAGGTAAACCACCGAGAACGAGCGCGTTGCTGGATCGCCGCGCAGCACCGCGTTGTCATGGCCGGTCGAGAGGCCGACGGTCTGCAGCTTGAGGTCATACTGGTTCGACCAGAACCACGGCGTCGCCTTGTAGGGAACCGGCGCGCCGCAGATGTCCTTTGCCG
>JAZKBJ010000229.1:10305-15261 GCA_040388685.1 Pseudomonadota bacterium | reverse complement strand
GGGCGTCGCGCTGGAAGACAACGCGGCGAACTATGACGCCACGCTCGCGCTTGTGCCGATGGGCTATATGGGCGACCCGCTCGACATCGCCAACATGAACCTGTTCCTGGCCTCGGACGAATCGCGTTATGTCACCGGCACGGAACTGGTCGTCGACGGGGGCATGACCGCGCTTTGATTCCTTGCGTCCCCGCGCAGGTGGGGACCTTTGGCCTCTGCGCGAACGGCCTGAGGCCCCCGCCTGCGCGGGGGCGCGTTGGTACAGGATTCAAGCCACCCAGCGGATCGCGTTTTCCAGCAGACGCCGGTAGTCGGGGCTGTCGTAGGCCGACGGCCCGTCACCCGGTTGCAGGTAGACGAGCCTGCTGGCGAGCGCCTGCTTGGCCCAGCCGACGAGGTTGGAGCCGGGCGGGTGCTGCCAGCCCTCGCGGCTGAACATTGCGCCCTTCACGGCAAGGTCCGCCGACCAGAAGTGCTCGCGGTCGAACGCGGCGGAGGAGCGGAGCAGCGGGGTCACGTCGCTCTCGAACACTTGCCCGAGATAGAGTTCGTCGGTCAGGGTGAACTGCGCGGGGAGGCCCGCCGTTACCGGATGATCTGCCACCACGGAAATCTCATGGCGCACGTCGTGGCAATAGCCGCTGTCTGCTACCTGCGTCCCGCGCGAGGTGCCGGGGTGGTAGAAGAACTGCCCGCCGAGCCATTCGTGATATTCGCTCCACGTCGGCCATCCCGCCAGTGCATGATGCAGCGCCACCACGCCCTTGCCCTGCTCCAGCAGCGCGCGGAAGCCAGACTTCAAGTCCGCTTCAGGTTCGAGGTAAAGCGGCGCGTTTTCAGGGGCTTCGAAGTCCAGCCCCGGCATATCGTAGAGCACCAGCACATCGAAGCCGCGCATGCCTTCGGGATTCATCAGGCGCGCGGCGGCGGGCTGATCGACCATGGTGGCCGAGATGCCGTCCATTGCCTGAAACATCGCGTCGAAGGCGGTGCGGTCAAACGGATGGCCGCGCACAGCGACGAGGGCCTGCAGCGGTGCGCGATGTTTGATGATGGGCATCAGGCGGAAACCTTTACGATGACCTTGCCGATGGCCTTGCCCGAGAGCATCCGGTCGTAGGCGACAAGGGTGTGTTCAAGGCCCACCGTCTCGTCGAGATTGACGGTCAGCGTTCCCGCATCCACCCATTCGCGCAAGGTCGGCAGGAATTTCGCGCCGCGGTGGAGGAAATCGGGGATGAAGAAGCCTTCGATCCGCAAGCGCCGCATCAAGACCTGATCGAAGCGCGCCGGGCCGGGCAGGGGAGCGTCGTTGTCATAGGCCGCGACCATGCCGCAGACCGCGACGCGCCCGTAATGCGCCATGTTGGGCAGGACGGCATCGAGCATCGGCCCGCCGACATTGTCGAAATATGCATGAACCCCGCCTTCGACCGAGGCAAGCCGTGCGGCGACGTCCTCGCTTTTGTAATCGATGGCCATGTCCACGCCGAGCTGTTCGGTGAGGTAGCGGCATTTGTCAGGCCCGCCGGCGATGCCGATGACCTTTGCGCCGAGATTGCGTCCGACCTGGCACGCCATCGATCCGGTCGCGCCTGCCGCTGCCGAGACGACCAGCCATTCGCCGGGCTTCACCGCCGCCACTTCCTTGACGCCGACATAAGCGGTCCACGCATTCATGCCGAGCGCGCCGTAGTGTTGGCGAATGTCTGCGACGGATTCGTCCAGCGCCTCCAGCCCGGCCATGGCCGGCACAACCGTGGCGTAGTCCGCCCATTGCCCGAAGCCGCGCACCAGCGTGCCGACCGGATAGGCAGCGTCGCGGCTTTCGCTCACGCGGCCCAGCACCAGCCCCACCATTTTTGCGCCCAGGGGCAGCGGCGGCTGATAGCCATCGGTACGCGGGCTCATCCACATGCGCGTGCCTGCATCCATCGACAGCCACCTGACTTTCACGCGGACCTCGCCATCGCCCAAAGCTGCGAGGTCTTCGCTCTGCAGCGACAGGGCGGAGGCGAAGTCGTTGCCTTGCGGGTGTTTATCGAGCCGCCAGAACCGGTTGGTTGTCATGTGTGGTGCATCCTCTTTGCCCATGGGTCGCAAAGCGGTGGGGGCAGGGCAACTGGTCAATGCCCGAGGTCGTTGCCCCAAAAAAGCAAACGCCCGCCCCCTCGCAAGGGGACGGGCGCTGCATTTTTCAGTGCCTTGGGTCCGATCAGAACTCGACCTGAAGCTCCACGCCCCAGGTGCGGTTCGGAATACGGTCGCTGAACCAGAACGGTCCGGCGTAGCTCGACCGGACGATGCGGCCACCGCCGTGGAAGGCATCGTTGATGAAGGTCGAAATCTTGTATTCCTTCAAGCCGTTCATCATGCCGGTAAAGGCAATCGAGGCATCGACCGAGGTGTGAGCGGGGATCACTTCGCGGCGCAGGCCCGAGTAATCGACGCTCGATTCGGTCGCATACTTGTCGACGTACTTGACGTTCGAACCGATCACGATCTTGTTGCCGCCGCTCAGTTCCGCGGTGAAATCACCGCCGAAGCTGGCGTTCCACTTCGGAGCATAGCGCAGCTGCTTGGTTGCGCTGATGTCCACGCCCGCCGAGTTCAGGAACTCGAGGTAGCGGGCCTTGAGGTAGCCAGCCGAAGCAAAGAAGTTCAGTTCCGGCACCGGCCGCAGCTGTGCTTCAAGCTCCAGACCCTGGAACCGCGCCTTGCCCGCGTTTTCGACGAAGGTGATCGTCGAAGCCGGGTTGAGCGGGTTTGTGCGGATCTGGTCTTCCTGCTTGTCCTTGTACTCGGTCTGAAACACGGTCACGTTGAAGATCGCGCGATTGTCCCAGAACTTGGTGCGCAGACCAGCTTCATAGCTGTCTACGGTTTCGGGGTTGTACGGCCCGATGGTCTGCGGAAGCGAGCCGGGACGGCCATTCCACCCGCCCGAACGGAAACCGCGCGACCACGAGGCATAGAGCATCACGTCGTCGGCCAGCTGCTGATCGACCGAGACACGCGGCGTGAAGCGGTTGAAGGCAAGGTGGGGATCGGCGCAAGGCGCGTAAGTCGAGCTGGGATCCGGGCAGAAATAGGCAGGCGTAGTGTACGGCGCCGGCTTCTGGACGTGGAAGTCCTTGGTTTCGTGCGTGTAGCGACCGCCGATGGTGATGCGCGTGGTCGGCGTGACCTTCAGATAGGTCTCGGCAAAGGCGGCATAGGACTTGACCGTCTGCCCTGCGTTGAACGTATCGACCAGGTTCTTCGGATCGCGCGTGCCATCGGCGACGAACACGTCCTGACGGTCAAGCGCGTAAGTCGATTTGAAGAAGTAGACGCCGGCAACCATGTCAAACATGCCGCCGAAATCGGTGTCGATGCGCAGTTCCTGGCTGAACTGGTTGCCATGGAGGAAGCGGACGGGGTGGAAGAACGGCGTCTTCGGCGCAATTGCATCGCCGATGTTGTCGATGTCGAGCGAGTCCTTGTTCTTCATGTAGCCCGTGACCGACGCGATCGTGAAATTGTCGGCCTTGTACTGCATGTTGAGCGTGACGTTATCGGCATCGAGTGGGGCGGAGAACGGAACGCCGCCGAACGAAGCGCGGAAGCCGCTGCCTTCGTATTCCGACTTGTGCGCGCTGTAGCAAAGCCCGACGTCACAGGCGAGTTCGCCCGGAATCGACTGGTTGACGGGGTTTGGATAGTGTGAACGGTCGCGCAGATGCTCGTAAGTGAGCAGGGCTTCGAATTCGGGCGTGGGCGTGAACAGCAGCGTGCCCTGGATGTCGAGGCGATTGAGGCCCGGTTCATCCTTGCCGGTGGCGGCATCGTAAGTGAAGCTGTGGCTGTTGATCGAGAAGATGCCGACCTTGGCGGCGAGCACGCCTTCGACCAGTGGCGCATTCAACACGGCGCGATAATCGTTGCGGTTATAGGAGCCGAGCGTAACAGCCATTTTGGCACCAAGCTCGCCCGTCGGGCGCGAACGCTTGACGTTGATGATGCCGCCCACGGTGTTGCGGCCGAACAGCGTGCCCTGCGGACCGCGCAGGAGTTCGATCGATTCCACGTCGAACATGTCGACCAGAGCGCCGGTGTTCGAGGCAAGGAAGATGCCGTCGATCGAGGTGGCGACAGCCGGTTCGAACGAACGCTCGATATCGGCGAAGCTGATGCCGCGGATCGAGGCGGACAGCGTCGCGCCCGAATACTGGACCTGGCCGAGCTGGACGTTGGGGATATACTTGGCGACAGCGCGGACATCGGGGACGAAGCGCGATTCCAGCGCGGCACCGCTGATGGCGGATACGGCGAGCGGAACGCTCTGCACGTCTTCAACGCGCTTGCGCGCGGTGACGGTGATGGCTTCGATGCCCTGCGATTCTGCGGGCTGTTCGTCGGCTTCGGCGGCAAAGGCCTGTCCGGTTGCCAGGAATGTCGCGGCAAGCGCGGCGGCCTTCAGCGCGCGGCGCGAGACAAGCGCATTTGCGGTACTGTGGTTGTTCTTCACGTATCCCCCCTCTTGAAACGGGTGGCGGCAACCGTCTGCGCAGGCAAGCACAGGCCGGAGCCACCTTTGATTTGTTACGGGCGAATAAGACCGGGCGCAGTTAATCCCGCCGGAAATCGCGCAGCGATACCGGTGTGAATTGGCGATGCCGGAAACCCATTACGGCACGGCAAATGCATTACGCTTCGGAACGGGCAGGTTTTGCCCGACTGTTACTCTCCCTTTGCTCTTTGTATAAATTGGAAGGGCGCAAATGAACTGCAACAAGTGTCAGGCGGGACATTTTGTGGGGGAATGCGCGGGGAACCAACCGGTGTTTCGAGGCTTGCCCCGCCATGGAGAATTCACCTCTGGATTGCCTCGTGATCGGTGCCGGGCCTGCGGGCCTGACTGCGGCGATCTATCTCGCCCGCGCACCGAAGTCGAACGCGAGCTACACCGCGATC
>JAZKBJ010000229.1:7268-10295 GCA_040388685.1 Pseudomonadota bacterium | reverse complement strand
GCTTTCATCTGGCCGTGGGCGTGGTTGATGGCGGGCAGAGCCGCGCCGCTTTGATTCCGCGCACGCACAATCATGCAGGGTATCCCGGCGGGATCTCGGGCACCGGATTGCTGGGATTGATGGCCCGGCAGGCCGGGGAGTTCGGGGTGCGGGTGGAGCGCGCCGCAATCGAATCGCTGGAGCGGGCACAGGGAGGCTTTCGCGCACGCGCCATCGGGCAGAACTGGACGGCGCGGAGCGTGCTGCTGGCAACGGGCGTGGTCAATCACCGCCCACCGATGGTGGACGATGTGCACGATGAAGCACTGCAGCGCGGATTGCTGCGCTATTGCCCTGTCTGCGACGGCTATGAAGTGACCGACAGGCGTATCGGCGTGATCGGTACGGGCGAGCGCGGGTTGGGCGAAGCGCTGTTCCTGCGCGCCTATAGTGCCGACGTTACCCTGATCGCGCCTGAAGGCGCGCACGACCTGACCGCAGATCAGCTGGCTCAGGCTCGCAAGCGCGGCATTGCGCTTGTGGGGGGGCCGGTCTCGGCGCTGAGTCTGCAAGGCGACAGCATTGTCGTGCCGACAGGGCGGTCCGATCTTGCTTTCGATACGGTCTATCCCGCGCTGGGATCGGATATCCGTTCGGAACTGGCGCTATCGCTCGGCGCGAAGGCCAATGACGAGGGATGCCTTGTCGTCGATGCCCATCAGCGCACCAGCGTGGCCGGGCTTTATGCCGCGGGCGACGTCACCCGCGGGCTCGACCAGATCAGCCACGCCATGGGCGAGGCCGCAGTGGCGGCGACCGCCATCCGCAATGATCTGGCCGACTTGCGCGCGCAGCTGCGCTAGAGCTCTTTGATCAGCAGCCCTTGGGCGCGTGCTGGCGGTGGATGTTGCGGAAGGTGCGCGACTGGAACAGCCATTTGCCGTCCACCTTGACGCAGGTATCGTCATAGACGCCGCGATCGCGCATGGTCGTGCCGTTCTGGTCATAAACTTCGGAGGTGTAGCTGCGCATCGTCGCGGTATCGCCGGTCACTTCGATCGAGCCGGGCCAGGCTTCGAACATGATGCCGGGATAGTGCTTCATCGCCTCGACCCACATCGCCCGAATTGCGGGGCGGCCCTGCGTCGTGCCGAGTTCGGGATAGTCAGGCAGCGACCATTGCGCGTCTTCGGCCCAGGTTGCGGCCCAGTCGTCGGCATCGATACGGGTCACTGCATCGGCATAGGTCTCGAGCAGTTCGCGGATGGCGAGGCGGTCTTCGGCGGGGCCGGTAAATGGCATGGGGGTCTCTCCGGGTTTCGTTGCTTTGGAGGGAGACTAACGCCGGGGTGGCCCTTGCGAACCTGTGGGATAGGTGAGGGTGTGCCCCGTCACATCACCACGGGCAGTTCGTCCATGCCGGGCTTTTCATCAGGCACGCAGACCTCGATCTGGCCGCCCTCGATCCGCACCGCGAAGGTGCGCAGATCCTTGTACGCGCCGCCGATGCAGCGGCCCGTGGCCATCTCGAAGCGCGCGCCGTGGAGCGGGCACATCACCGCGCCGCGCCGGATGCGGCCGGTCGAAACAAGCGCGGCCTGATGGGTGCAGCGGTCGTTCACCGCAAACAGGCCCTCGTCGGTCTTGGCCACCAGCACGTGCCAGCCGCCGATCCTGGTGGCGAGTTTGCCTTCTGCCGGAAATTCGGCCTCGGGGATCACGGAATGCCAGGTCTCGCTCACGTGCGTCATGTCCTCAACTGAATTGGATCGTGGTGATCGGGTCGCTCCCGCGCCAGTCCTTCGCGGACTGCGCCACCATCGCGTAGAAATCAACCAGCACCGGGGCCGGGGCGTAAAGTTCGGTCATCAACCCGAGCGTGGCGGTGGTATCGGCAAAGGCGAAGACGAAGCCGTCGGTCATCTCGGCGCGCAGGGCGCAAGGCACGCCTTCCGCCGCAAACCGTGCCAGTTCGGCGTCCACATCATCGACGAACACCGCCGCGTGATGCACGCCCCAGCGCCCCGATCCTTCGGGGTACATGTCGCGGAAGGGCGAGGGGCCGGGATTGTTCTGCGCCACGAACTCCACCATGATGTCACCCCATTGCCCATAGGCCGAGGTGTGATCGAGAGTGCGCTCCACCCCGCGATGCACCGCGCGGGCGAGCGGGATGTTATCGGCCACGAAGTATGGCCCCGATCCGAAAGCGGCGTGGTGCGCGCGGGCGGCCACGCGCACGTCCTCGACGAAGAAGGCAATCTGCCGGATCGGGAACGCTGCCGTCATATCGAAGCGCCGCCATCGATGCGGAATTCCGCGCCCGTGGCAAAGGCGCTGGCGTCGCTGGCGAGAAACACCGCCATCGCGGCAATTTCCTCGGGCTTACCCAGCCGCCCAACCGGGTGAACATCGACGAAGCTCTGGTAAAGCGCCTTGGGATCGGCGGACTGCGCCAGCACCTTGTCGATGATCGGGGTGTGGATCGCGCCGGGGTGGATCGAATTGCAGCGGATGCCGTAGCCCTTCTCGGCAAAGTGCAGCGCGCAGGACTTGGTCATCAGCGTCACCGCTGCCTTGGCCGCGTTGTAGGCGACAAGGTTGGACGAGGCTTTCACGCCGGAGAGCGACGACATGTTGATGATCGACCCGCCATGCGCCTTCATCTTGGGCAACGCGGCCTGCGTGCCCATGAACACCCCGAGCACGTCGATATCGAGTTCGTGGCGGAACTGGTCGAGGGTGATGTCCTCGATCGACCCCAGCGTGGTGATCCCGGCGTTGTTGACCAACACGTCGATGCGTTCGAAGGGCCCAAGCGCGGCCGCCCACGAGGCTGCCTGCGTTACGTCGAGCGCTACGAACCGCGCGCCAAGCTCTGCCGCCAGCGCCTCACCTGCGCCCACGTCGATATCCGCGATGATGACCGCCGCACCCTCGTCGGAATAGGCGCGCACGATGGCCTCGCCCAGACCCGACGCGCCGCCGGTCACGAACGCGACCTTACCTTCCAGAACTCCCATCGTTTTTCCTTCTCAGATCAGCGCG
>JAZKBJ010000229.1:0-7258 GCA_040388685.1 Pseudomonadota bacterium | reverse complement strand
GTACCAGCGTCTTGCCGGTGGTCTTGCCGCCCATCAGCTCGATGAAGGCTTCGGGCAGCTTTTCCAGGCCGTCGCGCACGTTTTCCAGCGGCTTCAGCTTGCCTTCGGCAAACAGGCGGTCGAGCATTGCCTGTGCCTCGCCCAGCACTTCGGGGTGATCGTAGGTGATGAACCCGCGCATGGTCAGGCGATTGACCACCAGCTGCCACAAGGCGCGGTTGCCGTGCGGGTTATCGGCATCATTATACTGCGCGATCATCCCGCAAACCGCGATGCGGCCATGCAGGCGCATCAGCGGCATCACCGCTTCGAGCGTTTCGGCACCGACATTGTCGAAATAGACGTCGATGCCCTCGGGCGCGGCGGCGGAAATCGCTGCGCCGAGATCGCCCACGGCCTTGTAATCGATCGCAACATCGGCGCCGAGATCACGCACGATCTGCGCCTTCTCAGGGCCGCCCGCCAGCCCGATCACGCGGCATCCCGCCGCCTTGGCCAACTGGATCACGGTGCTGCCGGTCGCGCCTGCAGCGGCGCTCACCAGCACGGTTTCGCCCGTCTTGGCCTTGCCGATCTCGAACAGGCCGACCCATGCGGTGAGGCCGACCGGGCCGAGCGCGCCCATGTAATGCTGCAAGGGTACGCCGGGCGCGGCCTCGACCTTTTCGATCCCCAGCGCATCGCCGCCGACGACATAGTATTCCGACCACACCGCGAAAGTGCGCAGCAAGGTGCCAACCGGCCAATCCGGATTGTTCGACTCGACGACTTCCCCCAGCGACATGCCGTTGATCGGCGCGCCCAGCGCCACCGGCGGCAGGTAGCTCGGCCGGTCATCCAGAAAACCGCGAATGGCCGGATCGCACGAGCCAACGCGCATCCGCACGAGGATTTCACCGGGGCCGGGCACCGGGCGCGGAGCCTCGGTCAGGGCGAAATCGCCAGGGACGGGAATGCCGACCGGGCGGCGGACGAGGGTGATCTGGCGGGTGGTTTCCATGGCGCTCTCTTAGCGCGTGGGGGGGCCGGGCAAGCGCTAGTTATATCGCTAGGTTTCGGGCGGGCACTGCTTGGGTGATCCTGCTGCAAACACGAGAGGACTCCAGACTCATGACGCCTGAACAGATGATCAAGTTCGTCGACGACCTTTACGACATCACTGGCGTGGGTGATTTCGACAAGGCCGAGACGATGCTGACCGACGATTTCTTCATCACCGAGGCCGATTGCCTGCCGATGGCGGGGACCTATCGCGGAAAGACCGCGCTGCGCGAACTCTATGCCAAGGTCATGACCATGGTCGACGTCGTCGGGCTGGACCGTGTGGAAACGACAGCGGGCAAGGACCACGCGGTCACGATCCTGTCGTTCCGCTTCGCCGATCCGTCGATCCCCCCCGCCGAACTGTGCGAGATGTTCCGCTTCCGCGACGGCAAGTGCTGCGAAATCCGCCCGTTCTACTTCGAACCATCGGTGTTCCACGCCGCTGTAGCCGCGAAGGCCAAGCAGACCGCTTGAACGGGGTGGGGTGAGCCGACGTGTTGGTGTTTGCGGCGCACCCCCGCCTTGCTGATACTCTCGGGCGTCAGGGCAGGAGGACGGTCGATCCGGTCGTGCGGCGTGCCTCAAGATCGGCGTGGGCGCGGGCGACTTCTTCCAGCGGGTAGGTCTGGCCCACGGTTACTGCCATCGCGCCGCTGGCGATCATCTCCCACACCCGCGCCGCGCCTGCCTCGCGCTCCTCGGGGTCGGCGTAATAATGGAACAGTGTGGGCCGCGTGACGAAGAGCGAGCCCTTCTGTGACAGCGTGCCGAGCGCCACACCGGTGACGGGGGCAGAGGCATTGCCGTAGCTGACGATCAGGCCGCGTGACGCGACGGAATCGAGGCTCGCCTCCCACGTATCTTGTCCGACGCCGTCGAACGCCACATCGACGCCCGCGCCGCCGGTCAGGTCGCGCACCGCTGGCGCAACCGCATCGGTGGCGTAGTTGATAACATGGTCCGCGCCCGCGGCCAGCGCGGCCTGGCGCTTGGCTTCGGTGGAAACCGTGCCGATCACTTCGGCGCCAATGTGCTTCAGCCATTGCACCAGCAGCAGTCCGACCCCGCCCGCCGCGGCATGGACCAGCACCGGCATTCCCGCCTCGACGCAGGCGCAGCGTTCGATGAGGAATTCCGCCGTGCAGCCCTTGAGCGTTGCGGCCGCAGCGGTGACGTCGTCGATCCCGTCCGGCAGGCGCAGCAGCGCTTCGGGCCGGTAGATCCGCGCCGTGGCATAAGCGCCAAGGCCGGGTCCGAACGTGGTGACGCGGTCCCCTTCGGCAAGGCCGATCACGCCGGGGCCAACTGCAACGACGCGCCCTGCCGCTTCGGAACCGAGGCCGCCGGGCAGTGCTGCAGGGTAGATCCCGCGCCGGAAATAGGTGTCGATCATGTTGAGCCCGACCGCCGTATGCTCGACCAGCACTTCGCCGCCCGCAGGGGCGGGAAGGTCCGCATCGACCCATTCGATCACCTCGGGCCCGCCGGTGCGGGTGATGCGAGCGACGCGTGCTTGCATGGCAAGGGTTCTCCAAAGTTTCTTGCGGCGGAGATGGATCAACCCTCGCGCCGGGGCAAGGCGTTAAAAAAACCGGCACTGCTGCCTGTAAAAACCTGACACTTTGGCCGGGCGCATTTTCGTGCGATCCGGCGCACTCTCCTTCCAGAACGCGGGGTCACCCGCTGCACGGATTCGAGAGAGGACCAGCCCATGAGCCTTCGCGGCCAAGTACCCACGCCGATGGACGGACGCGATCCCTCGCACTTGCGCGGCGATCCGATCACCGGTGACCGCTATTTCTCGCCCGAATTCGCCAAGGCGGAATGGGACAATATGTGGACGCGCATCTGGCATATCGCCGGGCGCACGGCGGAAATCCCCGAGGCGGGCGATTTCCTTGTTCACACCTTCCTCAAGGAATCGGTGATCGCGGTCCGTCAGGACGATGGTTCGATCCGCGCGTTCTACAATTCGTGCGGCCACCGCGGCATGCGGATGGTCCATGGTTCCAGCTCGGTCGAGGCGTTCCACTGCCCCTACCATGGCTGGCGCTGGGGCATCGACGGGGTGCTCGAAAACGCACAGGACGCCGATGTCGATTTCAAGCAGGGCAACCCCTGCGGCAAGCTCAAGCTCAAGGAACTGCGCTGCGATACCTGGGGCGGGTTCGTGTGGTATTCGATGTCGGATGACAGCCCCGGCCTGCTCGAATTCCTCGATCCCATGCCCGAGGTGTTCCGCAACTATCCGATGGACACGGCGGTCCGCGTGGCGTGGTATCGCATAGAAATCGACGCCAACTGGAAGTTCGTCACCGACAACTTCTCGGAAAGCTACCACACCCGCACCGCGCACCCGCAAGTGCCCGCGTGGATCGATCAGGACGTCGATTCCGCGCGGCACGAGATGTGGGTGGGTGGCCATGGCCGCACCGTTCAGCCGATGCGCCCTTCGCTGACCGACCGTCCGGCCGAGGGCACCGAACACGTCTTCGCGCATATCCTGCGCCAGTGGGATATCGATCCTGCCGCTTACGCGACCTATGAGGACTTCGCGCTGCAGGGCTGGAAGGATCTCAAGGACGCCAAGCGCCGCTTGTGGCGCGAACGCGGCTATGTCCATTACGAGCACATGGACGACGAGGAGATCACCGACAGCCCGCACACGGTGATGTTCCCCAACGTGACGATCAGCTTCCTGCCCGACAACCTGATCCTTTTCCGCAGCGAACCGCATCCGACCAATCCAGAGAAATCCTACTTCGACCTGTGGTGCATGGCCTTCCCGGTGGAGGGCCAGAAGGAAGTGGAATCGATCATGGCGGGCGTGCGGCCATGCAGGGAAGTGGCCGAATGCGAACACCGCGTGTTCGATGGCGGTCGCGGCGTGCCGGAGCTTGCCGGCCAGATCGTCTATCAGGACATGGAACTGGCCGAGGCGATGCAGGAAGGCATGCATTCGCGCGGCTATACCGACGCACACCTGTCCGATCAGGAGACCCGCATCCGCTTTTTCCATGAAACGCTGAACGACTGGATCGCGGGGCGGCAGGGGAAGGTTAGCGCCTAGTCAGGCCCTCCCGCTGCGACGAATTCCACCTCCGGTTCCATAAGTCTCGCTCCCCTCCCTGCAGGGAGGGGCTGGGGGGAGGGTGTGCTTCCGCTGCATCCGCAAACCAAAGGGCCGCCAATGACACTTTACCCTCGGGCAAAGTGTCACCCGCGACAAATGTTGGATTTGTGAGCGTCGGGTGCAGAAAGGGGATTCACGGGAATCCCGTTATGTGCTTCCTTGAATCCCGTAATGTTCCACTCCGCGATCACCACTGCGCCAGCCGCAATGCCCGGACCCCAGGGCGAGATGGCGCGGCTGCTCGATCTGCTGGCCCATGTCAGCACGCGCCCGCGCTATGCCTTCATGGTGCTCAGCCTGATTGCCGAAGTCGCCAGTGCCGATGGCGAGGCGGGACCGTTCGTGAGGCGCGGGCACGAACAGCACACCCTGCGCGATTGGCTGTGCGACAGCCTCGCCCCAATGGGTGGCCGCGATCCGCGCCGCATCGCGCTGGCGGCACGCGTCGAGGCTGACCTCGTTGCCGCCGGTGCACTCCCCGCCGATCAGGCGCAGTCCGCCGCGCTGGTCGAACAGGAACTGCGCGACCGTATACGCGCCTCGGGCAAGACCAATCTCAGCCGCGCGGTGTCCGAACTCGTCAAGGCAGGCCTGCTGCGCCGCTATTACGCCGGCTATGCGGTCGACCACGAAAATCGCGGCGGACAGCGCCACGCGGTCTATGTCTTGCTAGGGCCTGCGCGCTGCCTGCTCCCGCGGGGGGTGAACGCGCCCCGGCTCAAGCCCGGAAAACCGCGTCCCGCGCAAGGCGAATTGCGTTTCGTCTGAAGGGCGGTGAGGCTCGCAAGCCCACCCCCAACCCCTCCCGCAAGCGGGAGGGGAGCGAGACTTGCGCTTCTGAAAGAAGCGTTAGTCGCAGCGGGGTGGGCTTGCCACCGCGCCTAAAGCCCGTCCCGCCAGCGGGCGAGGCGGGAGACGGCTTCGGTCAGCATGGCTTCGGGCTTGCAGTGGCACAGGCGGACGATGCCGGTGGGCGCGCCGCCGCCCTCCCACAGCGCCGATAGCGGGATCGAGGCGACGCCTGCCTCGTGCACCGCGCGCTCGCTGAAGGCGGTGTCGTCCAGCGCGATGCCCGACGCAGCAAGATCGACGCAAGTGAACCATGTCGCCGCGCTATCCAGCAAGGTAAACCCTTCGCGGGTCAGGCCGTCCAGCAACACGCTGCGCGTCTCCGCCCAGCGCGCGGTGCAGGCTTGCGCCAGCCCCGGCGTGTCGAGTCCTTCGGCCACCGCCCATTGCAGCATCGGCGGCGTGGTGAAGGTAAGGAACTGGTGCGCGCGGCCCAGCACCGCCGCCATTGCGGGCGCGGCGATCATCCAGCCGACTTTCCACCCCGTCGCGCCGAAGATCTTGCCCGCCGATCCGACTTTGATCGTGCGGCCTTCCATGCCCGGCTGTGTCATCAGCGACGCATGGGCGTGGCCGTCGAAGCGCACGTTTTCCCACACCTCGTCGCAAATCGCGATCAGATCGTGGGCCACACAAACTTGCGCCAGCAGGGCGAGGTCCAGCGGACTGGCGACGGTGCCGGTGGGATTGAGCGGATCGTTGACGATAATCGCGCGGGTGCGCGGGGTTATCGCGGCTTCGATAGCCGTGCGGTCATACGACCAATGCGGCGGTTTCAGGCCTGTGAACACCGGCACGCCGCCCGCGCGGCGCACCAGCGGCGCGTAGGCATCGTAGGCAGGCGCAAACAGCACGACCTCGTCGCCCGGTGCCACCACCGCAAGGATTGCCGACGCCACCGCCTCGGTCGCGCCAGAGGTGACGATGACGCTGTCTGGCGATAGTGCCAGCCCTTGCGTTCGGGCATAAAACCCCGCCACCGCGCGGCGCAGGTCTGGCAGGCCTGCCATCGGCGGATATTGGTGCGACCGTTCGGCGCTCGCCCGGGCCAGCGCGTCCAGTAGCTCAGGCGGCGGCGGTTCGTCGGGAAAGCCCTGTCCGAGATTGATCGCGCCCAATTGCCGCGCGAGGCCCGACATATGTTCGAAGATGGTGAGGGGCATGTCCCGGTAGACGGGAGAGAGGCGCTGCGCCGGGTCTGTCATCGGGAACCGACCCTAACGGCACTGCGCCCGCCTTTGCAATGGCGCGCCCACGCGATAGGCTGGCGGCATGACCAGCGACACACCCATCACGCTCCACGGCTTCTGGCGCTCCACCGCATCGTGGCGCGTGCGTATCGCGCTTGGCCTCAAGGGGCTGGACTGGCGCGGTGTGGCGCATCATCTGCGCTTGGGCGAGCAGCGCGCGCCCGAATACCTTGCGCTCAATCCGCAAGGGTTCGTGCCCGCGCTGGAAGTGGGCGGCGCGGTGCTGACGCAGAGCATGGCGATCTGCGAATATCTCGACGAGGTTTACCCCGAGCCGCCCTTGCTGCCCGCCGATCCTGTGGCGCGCGCAAAAGTACGGGCCTTTGCCCAAGTGATCGCCTGCGACATTCATCCGGTGCAGAACCTCAAGGTTCTCAAGATGCTGAAAGCGCGCGGGCTGGATCAGGCCGCCACCGATGTCTGGGCGGCTGAGGTGATCGAAAGCGGGCTGGCGGCCTGCGCAGCGTTGATTGCGGGAAACGTGGCACCGTATTGCTTCGGCGATCAGGTCACGCTGGCCGATGTGCTGCTGGTCCCGCAACTGGGCAACGCGCGGCGTTTCGGCGCAAAGTTTGATTTCGGGCGGATCAAGGAGATCGAGGCGGCTTGTATGATGTTGCCAGCGTTTGTGGCAGCCTCGCCTGAAAACCAGCCTGACGCGGAGATGGGTTAGGCTGCAGGCCCACCCCCGGCCCCTCCCGCAAGCGGGAGGGGAGAACGGGCGCTGTGTATTGCCCTCCCGCTTGCGGGAGGGTCGCGAGACTTGGGTCACGTAGTGGCCCTAGTCGCAGCGGGGTGGGTAGCAACGCCTGCCCAACAAAACTCAAGCTGTTACAGCCGTCACAAACGCCTCGATCTCACCCGTCAGCCGCCGGTCGCCTGTGCCGATGTGCATGGCCATCGAATAATGGTTGTGGCCGGGCAGGATCGTCGCCTGTGGCATCGTGCCATGGCGTTCGAGCCTGTCCTGCATCAGCCCAAG
>JAZKBJ010000228.1:0-6986 GCA_040388685.1 Pseudomonadota bacterium | reverse complement strand
TTGAAGCACGTACTCGAGGTGGCGAAATGAAGATCATCACCGGAAATGAGCTGAGAACCGGCGACGTGATCTGGTGGACCGGCGAAGGCTGGTCGCGCCATGTCAACGATGCGGTGGACGCTGGCGAACACGCCGACGCGATCATCGCGCGCGAGAACGCCAAGCAGATCGTGACCGACACGCACGTGATCGATGCGACCGTGACCGCCGAAGGCGTGCGCCCGTCGCACATCAAGGAGCGTATCCGCGCTCTGGGGCCGACCGTCCGCCTCGACCTTTCCCTCAAGCCTGCCGATCGCGCTGCCGGCAACTGGGTGATCTGACATGTATCAGTACGACCAATACGACCAGGCGATGGTCGATGCACGCGTCGCGGAATTCCGCGATCAGGTGGAGCGCCGCCTTGCCGGTGACATCACCGAGGACCAGTTCAAGCCGCTGCGCCTGAAGAACGGCCTTTATCTCCAGCTTCACGCCTACATGCTGCGCGTGGCGGTGCCTTACGGCACGCTGAGCAGCCGCCAGATGCGCCTGCTGGGCGACATCGCGGACAAGTATGACCGCGGCTATGGCCACTTCACCACGCGCCAGAACATCCAGTACAACTGGATCAAGCTGGAAGACGCGCCCGACATTCTGGCCGATCTCGCCTCGGTCGAGATGCACGCGATCCAGACCAGCGGCAACTGCATCCGCAACACCACGTCCGACCAGTTTGCGGGCGCGGCGGCGGACGAACTGGTCGATCCCCGCCCCTATGCCGAACTGCTGCGCCAGTGGTCGACCTTCCACCCGGAATTCGACTACCTGCCGCGCAAGTTCAAGATTGCGATCATCGGCAGCGAAACCGACCGCGCGGCAATGAAGCTGCACGACATCGGCATCCAGCTGGTGAAGAACGATGCGGGCGAAATCGGCTGCAAGTTCTACATCGGTGGCGGCATGGGCCGCACGCCGATGATCGCCCCGGTGATCGGCGATTTCGTGCCGCCGCTCCAGATGATTTCCTATCTGGAAGCCGCCTTGCGCGTCTACAACCGCTATGGCCGCCGCGACAACAAGTACAAGGCGCGCATCAAGATCCTCGTCCACGAAATCGGTGCCGATGAATATCGCCGCCAGGTCGAGGAAGAGTTCGCGCACATCCTCACGCTCGGCCTTGAGCCGCCTGCGGCTGAACTGGAGCGGATCAAGGGCTACTTCGAACAGCCCGGCTTCGTGGCCGATGCCTCGGACGATCTGGACCTGTCCGATCCTGACTTCGCGCTGTGGGTCGATCAGAACACGCACGCCCACAAGCGCGCGGGCTACACCATCGTCAACATCAGCCTGAAGCCGGTCGGCGGCATTCCGGGCGATGCCAGCGCGGACCAGATCCGCCTGATGGCCGATCTCGCGCTCGAATACTCGTTCGACGAACTGCGCGTGACCCATGCCCAGAACATCGTCCTGCCGCATGTGAAGAAGGCTGACCTTTACACGATCTGGCAGAAGCTGGACGCGGCGGGCCTTGCCAATGCCAATCTCGACCTGATCGGCGATATCATCGCCTGCCCGGGCCTCGATTATTGCGCGCTGGCCAATGCCCGCTCGATCCCGGTGGCGCAGAAGATCTCGACGCGCTTTGCCGACCTTGGCCGTCAGCGCGAACTCGGCGAGCTGAAGCTGAAGATCTCGGGCTGCATCAACGCCTGCGGGCATCACCACGCGGGCCACATCGGCATCCTCGGGGTCGACCGCAAGGGCGTGGAGAACTACCAGCTCTCGTTCGGCGGATCGGAAGGCGCGGATACTTCGCTCGGCACGATCACCGGCCCCGGCTTCAACGAGGACGGGATCGTGGATGCGGTCGAAAAGGCCACCGACGTCTATCTCGCCCAGCGTACGGACGGCGAACGCTTCCTCGATACTTACCGCCGCATCGGCATGGCCCCGTTCAAGGAGGCGATCTATGGTTGATCAAACTTTGCGTTACCGCAGCGATGAGCCGGTGAGCGATCCCGCCGTGACGGTGGACGCTTTCGCCGATCAGTCGAACGCCACCGCCGTGCGGATCGAACCGGGCGACGATGCGCGCGCGCTGTTGCCACATCTTGACCGTATCGCGCTCGTGGAAGTGAACTTCCCGGTCTATGGCGACGGTCGGGGCTATTCGGCGGCACGTATCCTGCGTGAGCATGGCTATGCCGGTGAACTGCGCGCGGTGGGCGATGTCCTGCTCGATCAGCTTTCGCACATGCGCCGCTGCGGGTTCGACAGCTTTGCACCTGAGCAACCGATCAGCGCCGAGGCCGCCGACAAGGCCTTCGCCACCTGGCCCGAGGTCTATCAGAAGACCGTCGATGGCCGCCCCGCGATCTGGGCCAAGCGTCACCCCGCTTGAACCAAGTTCCGCTCCGAATGGACACCTCTGCAATGGACCAGACCGTGACTCGCAATCTCGACCGCAAGATCGACCTGATCGACACCGCGCCGCGTTTTAGCGACACCGATGCGATCCGGCTCAACAACCTGTTCCGGGGCACCGATTCGCAGGAAATGCTGCGGTCGGTGATTCGTGACGGCTTGGCGGGTGACCTTGCGGTGGTGTCCAGCTTCGGTGCGGAAAGCGCCGTGCTCCTCCATCTGGTGGCGCAAGTGGACCGGACCCTGCCGGTGCTGTTCCTTGAAACGCACAAGCACTTCCCCGAAACGATCAGCTACCGCGACCAGCTCGTCGACGTGCTCGGTCTGACCAATCTGGTGATCGTCGAACCGGACGCGGACCTAATCGCCAAGAAGGACGACAATGGCTTGCGCTGGTCGTGGGACCCCGATGGCTGCTGCGAAATCCGCAAGGTCGAGCCGCTGGCCAAGGCGCTGTTGCATTATGATGCTTCGATAACCGGGCGGAAGGGCTTCCAGTCCAAGACCCGCGCGGGCCTGCCGCGCTTCGAGATCGACCGGTCGGACGCGCAGGGGCGGTTCAAGATCAACCCGCTGGCGTCATGGTCGAAGGACATGCTCGAAGCCTACTTCGCCGAAAACGGTTTGCCGGCACCCCCGCTCGGGCCGCTGGAAGGGGTGGGACAAGACCGAATGCGGCATCCATTCGCCCACCGACGGGACGCCGGGCGACGAGCTGCCGCCGGGCTACGATCCAGTCTTTTAATTACCGACCAGCACGAACGGTGCCCAGGTGGCGGGGTGCGCTCCGCCGGGCACATTCTTGTCTTTCATGATCGCCAGTTGGGCGCGTCGCAGGGCTTCGGCACGCGTCGCGCCCTTGCTCGCGCCTTGCAGCGTGTCGAGCGTAAGGCGGCTGGCCACGTCATCACGGACGGGCCAGTGTGACAGCAGAAGCGAACGCGCGCCCGCCGCGACGAATGACCGCGCCAGCCCTGAGAAGGTCGGCGCGCTTTCGCCGTCGCCCGCACTGGTATCGCAGGCGGACAGAATCACCCAGTCGGCATCGAGCCGCAGCTTGGCGAATTCCGAGGCCGTCAGCAGGCCGTCGTCGAGATCGCTCGGGCTGTCCGGCGGGGTCAGGACGAGCGCCGGTTCGACCAGATCGCGAAAGCTCCCGCCGACAAGGCCATGGGTGGCAAAGGCGATCACGCTGGCCTGTTCGAGCGGCGCGGCCTTGACCGCCGTTTCGGTCGCATCAGCGCCGATCAACAGCGAAGGCTGACCGGAAAAGCCGCTGGCCATTTGGCGCAGTTCGTCGGCAGCACCGGGGAGGCTGGCAAGTTCGCGCAAGGCCCTGGCGCTGGTATCGCCTGACCGGAGCAACGGCGCTGACCGCGTCGCAAGCCGGACAGGCTGGCCCAGCACCGGCGCGCCGATCCCGGCAAAGGTCAGCGCGCGCTTGCCTTGCGGACGCTCCGGCAGCGGGACTGCGGCCAGCGGGATGGAAACGGCGTGCGCCTCGGCAAGCCAGTGCGTGCGCCGCAGCGCACCTGGTGCATCGTCCGCGCCCTTCGGCGCTTCGGTAACGAGCGCGGCAAATGGCAGCGCAGCCAGGCCACCGGTGGCCAGAATGCGCAAGTCAGGCGAGCCTTTGACCGCCTCGCGGATCGGTCCGGGGAAAAGCGCCTGATAGAGTTCGAACGCCGCCGTCCGGTCGAACGCGCCCTGCCCGCTGTTGGCAAGGCCAAGATCAATCGAACCACGCAGACGCTTTTCGAGGTCGAGCAGAACGCGCGGGGCAATCGCCGTGGTGGCGACGACCGACCGTTCCGGTGTAACCGCCAGCACGATCAGGCCTTCCTCGTCCTGGCCATAGAGGATCATCGCCTGCCCCTTGCCCAGCGACTTCTGCGCGGCGGCAAGCGTGGCCGGTTCCACCGCTGTCCGGATCGAATAGCCGGGAATCAACGCGGCAAGCCGGGCGTCTTCGCTTCGGATATTGGCATCGATTGCGGCCAGTTGGCGGTTGATATCCTCGGCCTGATCGCCTTTCCCGGCTGCCACTTGCGCGTTGAGCGTGCGGCGAAGGCGCGCGCCGTCTGCCGCGAATGCCTGATAACGGCGGATCACTTCGGTCGCTTCCGGGCTGTCGGATGCCCGCAGCATCGCAAGGCTGGACATTGCGCTCTGCAGATCGCCGAGATTGGCAAGTTGCAGGGCTTCGAAGGCCTGTGCCGGATCGCCTGCCATCATGGCGAGGCGGGCCTGTTGCACGAACAGAAAATGATACTGTTCGGCAAGGCGCGTCACTTCGCTGCGCGGCGTGGCGCGATCGAGCAAGCGCGTGCGAGCGGGTGCGAGTATCTCACGCGTGCGCATCATGGCGCCGCTCCTGTCACCCTTGCTGGCGGCGATCTGCTCGGCGAAGACCATTCCGGCCAGACGGCGGGCGTTCGATTCAAGCGCCCGCTTGCGAAAGGCCTCGTTGGCGTGGGCCAGCAGCGGCAACGCCTCTGCACTCCGGTCGTTGGCAATGTATTCGCGCGCAAGGTTCACTTCGGCGAAGATAACGTCGGGATGTTCCGGCGACGCTGCGCGCTCGCGTCCGATGCGCAGGGCCTTTTCGCGCAATGCCAGCGATGCCGTCTTGTCCCCGCGCCACGAGGCCAGCCGTGCGACCTGTCCGATGGCTGTGGCCGCAATCGTCGGGTTGTTCTGATTGTTGCTCTTCTCGAAGATTTCGGCAGCCCGCTCGTAGAACGGCAGCGCCTCATCCTTGTGACCGGAGTTATCGAGCGCAAAGCCCAGCGCGCTGAGCGAAAACGCAATATCGGTGTGGCCTGCCGGATAGGCCTTCACGCGCAAATCGAGCGTGCGGCGGATGACCGGGATCGCCTGCGCATAGAGGCCGGAATCGCTGAGCGACGTGCCAAGCTGGTTGAGCGTGGCCATCGTGACGCGGTGATCTTCGCCGAGATGCGTTTCGGCCCAGACCGCTGCCTCGCGCGCCGGTTCGATGGACGAGGCGGTATCGCCAGCCTGGATCAGCAGCGCCGCAAGGCTGAGGCCGAAAATGGCGGGCTGTTCAAGATCGTCGCCGGTCAGGTTGGCATGCGAGCGCGCGATGCTCAGCGCCTCGCGCACGCGAGGCAATGCCTTGAGCGGCTCACCCTGCCGAAATTCGACAAGCGCCATGCCATAGAGCGCGGAGGCGTATTCTATGCTCTGGGTTCCGGCGGCCTGCGCGGTCAGGTCAAGCGCACGCAGCTTGTAGCGTGTCGCCTCTTCCAGTTTGCCGAGCGAGGAATAGAGCGAGCCGATGTTGTTGACGAGTTCCGCCCGGTCAGCGGTCATCGGATACTTGCCCGAATCCAGCTCAGCTTCGAGCCTGTGGTAGATGCCCAATGCCTCGTCATAACGGTCAAGCCAGAACAGGGCGTTGGCGCGGCTGGCTTCGGCGTAGATCATATCCAGGCGGTCAATGCCTTTGGTCCGCCGCGCGCGGGCAAGAACGGCATCGATCTTTGCCAGCGCCTCGTCAGGCTTGCCGGCTGTGTCCATGGTCTTCAGCGCCTTGACTTCGTCGGTCAGGCTGGGCGCGACTGCACTCTTGGCAGGTTCGGCCGAATAGGCATTGCACGGCAGGGCCACTGCAAGAGCGGCTGCCCAGATCATCCTCGCCATTTCCAGCCCCCCGATGCACGGTTCCCACGTCCGTTCAGGGTTAACGGTAATTAAACGTCGCGCCAGTGCCTTTCAGCACATTTTCATTTCAGCCAACCGGCTTCGCGATACCATCCGGCGGTGGCATGCAGGCCCATGCGGGTTTCAACCTGCGGGGTCCAGATTGCAGGAGGCGGCTGCAGGCCCTCGCCCACACGCCAGTCGGGGTGGCACTTGTAGCCGACGCGATCCATCGTCAGCTTGGCGCCCTTGCCCCTGAACCGCGCGTCGAGTTTGGCGCCGAGGCGCAGCATTCCGGCGGGGAGGTTCAGCGCCGTCACGCGCTTGCCCACGGCAATGCCGATAGCCTTTGCCATGTCATTGTGAGTCCAGCCGCCGGGTGTGCCGTCGTCCGGCTCGAAAGTCAGGTGCGTTACTTCCTCGCCGCCGGGGATCAAAGCGAGCAACAGGCGCGCAAGGTCGTTCACATGGATGATCGAGAGATGCCCCTGCGGCGGTAGCGGCACGATCCCGCGCCTTGCCAGCTTGAACAGCTCGAACATCTCGGTATCGCGCGGGCCATAGACAGCAGGCGGTCGCACCACGGTCCAGTCGAGGCTGCTCGCCTTGACCACCTTCTCCCCGCGCAGCTTCGACTTGCCGTAAACCGACAGGTCCGGTTCGCGCGCCGAGAGCGAGGAAACGTGGACGAAACGCGGCACGCCCGCATCGAGCGCGGCGTTGACCACGTTGAGCGTGCCCCAGACGTTGCCGTCCTCGAAGGCTTGCGGGTCGGGTGCGTTGACCACGCCCGCGATGTTGAGCACGACGCTGGCCTTGCCGACCAGACGCTGCAGGGCGCGGCGGTCTGACAGGTCGCCCTGTACCCACTCCACGCCTGCACGCGCCTCCTGCGGGCGTCGGGCAAGCGCGCG
>JAZKBJ010000227.1:4331-5928 GCA_040388685.1 Pseudomonadota bacterium | reverse complement strand
TTTGATAGCGGGCGACTAGTTGCGGGTTGCCGATCAGGGTGGCAGGTTTCGCGCCGAACCCGGCGATTTCGCCGCCGATGAGCAGGCCGGACAGGTAGCTTTCCATCGCTTCGGGCGGCAGATCGCCCAGCAGGACATCGGCGCGGGCCGAGAACAGCAACGGGCCGAAGCTGCCTGCGTCCAGCGCGCGGGTGACGCCGCGTGTGAAGGCAGCTTCATCGAATGCACCTTCGCTGGCGAGTTGGCCGAGCAGCGACTGGTGGCGCAGCAGCGCGTAAAGCTCGCCGGTCATCGCGGTGGCAAAAGTGGTGATGCGGCCCATTTGCTGTGCGTGCCGGGGAGGACGACGAGGCTATCGGTTATCCCTGCGCCAAGCAGCTGGGTTTCCTCGCCGCGCATGACATCTGCGCTGCCGTATGCCGAGAGGGTGGACAGGCCCGGCACGATCACGGCGCGGCCCAGTGCGGTATCGAGCGAGAGCGCGGCGGTGGCCAGCGCGGAGGGTGAGGCTGGGCAGGGCAGGTAGGGTGCCTCGCGCCAGCCGGTGCGCCCGCCGACCATGCCGGCAAGCACGATGTGCGTGAAGCCATCGGTCCAGCCCGCCACGGTTTCGGCAAGGATGTGTTCGAACTCGGGCGGGGTCAGGCCTGCCGCGCCGCGCGGGGAGGTGCGGCGTTCGAGCACTTCACCCGATGCGCCGAAGCGGAAGGCGCGCATGTTGGTGCTGCCCCAGTCGATGCCGATCAGCGCGGTCATCCGGCGAAGGCCCGGGGCGGCAACCCGCGCACGCCGGGATCGACTTCGAACAGCGCGCCAGCGAGCGGTTCGTGGGCCAAGCCATCGGCGGACGAGGTGACGAACATGCGGCTGAGGTCCGGCCCGGCGAAGGTCATGCTGGTCACGTTCGTGACGGGCAGGGCAATTCCGTGCATCAGCTTGCCCGCCGGATCGAAGCGGCTGATCCGCGCAGCCCCCCAATGCGCGACCCAGAGGCAGCCTTCGGCGTCGGTGGTCATGCCGTCGGGGTAGCCCCATGCGTCCTCGAAACGCAGGAACAGGCGCTTGTTCGCCAGCGTGCCATCGGGGGCCAGATCGAAGGCGTGGATCGTGCGCGCACCGCTGTCGGTGTGGTAGAGCGTGGAGCCATCCGGGCTGAAAGTGGGGCCGTTGGTGACCTGACAGCCATCGTCATGGCGCGACCAGCGATGGTCGGGATCGAGCCGGTAGAGCGCGCCGGTGGCGGCGGCATCGGTATCGTCCTTTGTGCCTGCCCAGATGCGCCCGGCGTGATCGACTTTGGCGTCGTTCAGGCGGTTGTCGGGGCGGTCCGGTTCGGGATCGCCAATCTGGGTGACTTCGCCGCTGTCGAGATCGAACAGGCGGAAACCGCTCTTGAGGCCGATGACAAAATCGCTGCGGCCCGCGCGGGGGATGATCCAGCCGATGCGCTCATGGAATGCGCGGCGGCCCACTTCACCGCTGGCAAGGTCGAGCCAGTTGAGCGCGGGCGCGAGGATGTCGACCCAGAACAGCCGATTCCGCTCAGGCACCCAGACCGGGCCTTCGCCGAGCAGGTCGCGGGTTTCGCGCGGGATTG
>JAZKBJ010000227.1:0-4321 GCA_040388685.1 Pseudomonadota bacterium | reverse complement strand
CGCGCGGCAGGCCCATCGGCTGGGCGATGCGCTGGTAGCGTTCAGCGCCTTCGAGGATCGCGCCGGTGTTCATCTGCCCGACCATCGAGCGCTGGATCTGCTGCCACGGGGTTTGCGAGGCGGGATAGGCGAAGCCGCCCGCCGCTTCGAGCGCGGCGCGACGCTCCGCCAGTTCCGCGTCCGGGATCAGCACATCGGCGGTGCCCTTGTTCAGATCGATGCGCACGCGGTCACCCGTGCGCAGCAGCGCGAGACCGCCCATCGCGGCGGCTTCGGGGCTGGCGTTGAGGATCGAGGGGCTGCCGCTGGTGCCCGACTGGCGGCCATCGCCGATGCACGGCAGCGCGCCGACGCCTTCGGTCATCAGATAGGCGGGCGGGCGCATGTTGACGACTTCGGCCGCGCCGGGATAGCCGATCGGCCCTGCGCCGCGCATGAATAGCAGCGTTTCCGCCGTGATGCCGGTGGCGGGATCGTCGATTCGGGCGTGGTAGTCCTCTGGCCCGTCGAACACCACGGCTGGGCCTTCGAAGGCACCCGGATCGGCGGGGTTAGACAGATAGCGCGCGCGGAATTCGGGCGAGATCACGCTGGTCTTCATGATCGCGGCATCGAACAGGTTGCCGCTGAGCACGATAAAGCCCGCGTCGGTCACGAGCGGCTGCGCGAACGGGCGGATGACCTTTTCATCCTCGATGGCCACGCCCCGGCAGTTCTCGCCGATGGTGCGGCCATTGGCGGTCATCGCGCTCTCGTCGATCAGACCCTGTCCGATCAGCTGGTTCACCACGGCGGGCACGCCGCCTGCGTGGTAATAATCCTCGCCCAGATATTCGCCTGCGGGCTGGAGATTGACCAGCAGCGGCACCTTGTGGCCTTGCGTCTCCCAATCCTTGAGCGGCAGGTCGACGCCGATATGGCGGGCGATGGCGCATAAGTGGATCGGCGCGTTGGTCGATCCTCCGATGGCGGAATTGACGCGGATGGCGTTGTGGAAAGCGGGCAGGGTCAGGATGTCCGAGGGCTTGAGATCCTCATGCACCATTTCGACGATGCGCTTGCCAGTGTGGTAAGCGCATTCCTGCCGGTCACGATAGGGCGCGGGGATCGCGGCGGAACCGGGCAGCGACATGCCAAGTGCTTCGGCCAGGCTGTTCATCGTGGTGGCGGTGCCCATGGTGTTGCAATAGCCGGTCGATGGCGCGGATGAGGCGACGAGCTTGATGAATTGCGCATCGTCGATCTCGCCCTTGGCGAGGAGTTCGCGCGCTTTCCACACGATCGTGCCCGATCCGGTGCGCTCACCCTTGTGCCAGCCGTTGAGCATCGGGCCGACCGACAGCGCGATGGCAGGGATGTTGACCGTGGCGGCGGCCATCAGCGCGGCGGGCGTGGTCTTGTCGCAGCCAATGGTCAGCACTACGCCGTCGAGCGGATAACCGTAGAGCACTTCCACCAGCGCGAGGTAGGCCAGGTTGCGATCAAGCCCTGCAGTGGGGCGCTTGCCGGTTTCCTGGATGGGATGGACCGGGAATTCGAGCGGGATGCCGCCTGCTTCGCGGATACCGTCGCGCAGGCGCTCGGCCAGAACGAGGTGGTGGCGGTTGCACGGCGACAGGTCGCTGCCGGTCTGGGCGATGCCGATGATCGGCTTGCCCGATTGCAACTCCTCGAGGCTGAGGCCGAAGTTGAGATAGCGCTCAAGATAGAGCGCGGTCATGTCGACATTGTCGGGATTGTCGAACCAGGCGCGCGAACGCAGTTTCAGGCCCGGACTGGATATGGATGTCGTGGTCATGAAGCTCTCGTTACGGCTGAATGGAAAGGCGGTAGATCATGACATGCCGGTATGGCTTGCCGGGATCGACGCGTGCGGAAGGGAAGGCGGGCCGGTTCGGTGAATCCGGGAATTTCTGGGGTTCCAGCGCAATCCCGTCGCCCATGCGGTAAAGCTGGCCCTGCTTGCCGCGCAGCGTGCCATCGAGGAAATTGCCGGTATAGAGCTGCAGTCCGGGTTCGGTGGTGAGCACTTCGAGCACGCGGCCCGAAGCGCGGTCTTCCAGCCTTGCCGCAAGAGCGGGCTCCGCCGTCGTGCCCTTGTCGAGCGCAAAGTTGTGGTCATAGCCGCGTCCGACAAGGATTTGCTGGTCCCGCCCGTCACGAATGCCCTCGGCCATGCGGCGCGGCGCACGGAAATCGAATAGGCTGCCGCTGACCGGGCGCAGTTCGCCGGTGGGGATAAGCGTGGTATCGACCGGGGTGAAGGCGGATGCCGGGATGGTCAGCAATTGCCCGGTTGCGCCCTCGGCGGATCCGGCCCCTGCCATGTTGAACAGCGCGTGGTTGGTCATGTTGACCACGGTCGGCTTTGTCGTCGCGGCCTCGAACGTGATCCTGAGGCCCCCTGCGTCATCAAGCGAATAGATGACCCGCACTGTCAGTGCGCCCGGATAGCCCTGATCGCCATCCGGGCTGACATGGGACAGGACAACGCTTGCCGAAGGCCCGCTGCTGATGCTCTCGACCTTCCACACGACCTTGTCGAAGCCGCGTGTCCCGCCGTGCAAGGAGTTGGCACCATTATTGAGCGGCAACTGGTATGTCTTGCCATCGAGCGCAAAGCGCCCGCCTGCAATGCGGTTGGCATAACGGCCGACGGTCACGCCAAAGTAGTTCGGATGGGTCTCGTAGTCTGCGGCATCGTCATATCCGAGCACGACATCGGCGCGTTGGCCTTTGCGGTCTGGTGCGATCAGCGATTGCAGTGTGGCACCGTAAGTCAGGATCCGGGCCGAGACGCCATTGCTGGCCGAAAGCGTAATCGCCTCGATCCGCGTGCCATCGGCCAGCGTGCCGGCCGATTCGCGCTGGGCCTCTGCGCCGATCGCCGGTGCAACGGACAGCAGCATCGCCGCAAGAGTGCCTGCAATTCGGCCACTTTCAACGGGCAAGAGCATTAGGATCGTCCCTCCGGCAGAGCGGCCATTGACGCCGCGCAGTCACGGATATACTCCGACTAATAACCCAAGAGCAAGTTGTGTCGACAGCATCGGTGCACAACCTTGCCGAGCAGTGTGAGAGAGGCGACATGGCCATACCGAGTATGTCATCCAGCGCGCAGGCTGCGCCCGGCGGAGCGGCGAAGGGCGGCTACGGGTCAGCGCTGACGCTGCTCGCCAGCCTGTTCTTCATGTGGGGGTTCATCACCGTCATCAACAACACGCTGCTGCCGCACCTGCGAAGCGTGTTCGAGCTGAACTATACCCAGACCACGCTGATCGAGAGCGTGTGGTTCATCGCCTATTTCTTCGCCTCGATCCCTTCGGCCAAGCTGATCCGCCGTGTGGGATACCAGCGCGCGATGGTCATCGGGCTGCTCATCATGGCGGGGGGCGCATTGCTGATGGTGCCTGCGGCCAAGCTGCCTTCGTATGGCGTGGTGCTGACCGCGCTGTTCATCATCGCCAGCGGGATCACGCTGCTGCAGGTTGCGGCCAACCCCTATGTCACCGTGATCGGCCCGGCCGAGACCGGATCGTCGCGGCTCAATCTGGTGCAGGCGTTCAATTCGCTGGGCACCACGCTGGCACCGCTGTTTGCGGGATACCTTATCCTTGGGCGGTCCAAGGGCGGGACGATGGCCGAAGGCGGCGCGGTGCTGACGGCGGCTGAACGCTATGCCGATGCGCAATCGGTGATCCTGCCTTATGTGCTGGTGGCGGTGGTGCTGGTGGCATTGGCGGTGGTGATCGCGCGGTTTCCGCTGCCCGCCATCGGCCAAGGCACCCAGCGCGTTTCCGAGGCCGACCGCGCCGGGCTGTCGCTGTGGAAGCACCGCAATCTGGTGTTCGGCATTCCGGCAATCTTCATTTACCTGATCGCCGAGATCGGCGTGGCCAACCTGTTCATCAACTTCGTGTCGCAGCCCGACATTGCCGGGATCACGCACGAGCAGGCCTCGCGCTATCTCGCGTTGCTGTGGGGCGGGATGATGGTCGGGCGCTTTGCCGGAAGTTTCCTGATGCGGACGATTCCCGCGGAAAAGGTGCTGGCCGGGTTCAGCGTTGCGGCCTTCGTCGTGATGCTGGTGGCGACATTCGCGCATGGCCCTGCGGCGATGTGGGCGCTGATCGCGGTGGGCCTGTGCCATTCGATCATGTTCCCGACGATCTTCTCGCTCGGCATCAGGGGCCTCGGGCCGCTGACCGAGGAAGGATCGGGCCTGCTGATCATGGCCATCGCGGGCGGTGCGCTGGTGGTGGTGCAGGGCTGGCTGGCTGACCTTTACGGGTTGCAATGGTCGTTCCTGCTGACCGCGATC
>JAZKBJ010000226.1:13429-13711 GCA_040388685.1 Pseudomonadota bacterium | reverse complement strand
TGACTGTATCGCCTGTGCCGCTTGTTGCCACCGCGGAAAACCGTCACGCGCTTGTTGCCACGACTTACAGCAAGTCGGTTCTTCGGGTGGTGGCAGAGGAAGTGGCCCGCACCGACAGCCGCGTAGAGTACTTTCCTTCGTATGAGATCATCACGGGTAGCTACAGTCGAGGGCGGTACTTCGAATCCGATCTGCGAAGCGTGACGCCAGAAGGCGTTGCCCATGTGATGCGGGTTTTCATGAAACACTTCTCGTCCGCTGGCAGCCCGACCGATCAATGGG
>JAZKBJ010000226.1:12876-13419 GCA_040388685.1 Pseudomonadota bacterium | reverse complement strand
CCAACGAATGAAAGTGACGACCGCAGGCATGCCGAAAACCAGCTGCACAGCGAATTGCGGCAGGGACTGCAAGTCGTTTGCGACGAGGAAGAAATCGAGCGATCTATTGAAGGCTACAGCGGTGACGGGGCACATAGGAGCCTCAACCGGCAGTAGAGAATTTATACGGCCGCCTTTCGTTCCAGATGCCATTCAGGTGCTTCGTCCAGCGCGGCCAGCCGTGCCCATTCGTGCTGGATGTAGTCGCGGGTCATGGGGAGGGTAGAGCGGCGTTTCACCGACTGGATATGGAAGTTGACCATATTGCCGTGGCGGAAGCTCTGTTCGGCGCCGGCGAGGTAAAACTGCCACATGCGGAAGAGGCGGGCGTCGTAGAGCGCGGTGATTTCGGCTTCGTGGCGGCAGGTGCGGCGATACCATTCAGCCAGGGTATAGGCGTAGTGATAGCGCAGGAACTCGATGTCGCCAATTTCCCAGCGGGTCTTTTCCAGCGCGGCCACAAGTTCGCTGAGCGCGGGAATGTAGCCGCCGGGGAAAATGTAT
>JAZKBJ010000226.1:7999-12866 GCA_040388685.1 Pseudomonadota bacterium | reverse complement strand
GTGAGCATGACGCCATCGTCTGCCAAAAGGTCATGGGTCTTGGCGAAATATTCGGTGAAGTGCGGCGCACCGACATGTTCGATCATGCCGACGCTGGTGATGCGGTCAAAACTGCCGGTGACGTCGCGGTAATCGATCAATTGGAATTTCACTTTATCTGCGACGCCCGCAGCCTCGGCACGCTCGTTGGCGAACCGGACCTGATCGGGGGCGAGCGACACGCCGAGGACTTCGCAGCCGAAGTGGCGGTTGAGATAAAGTCCGAGACCGCCCCAGCCGCAGCCGATATCGAGCACGCGCATGCCTTCGGCCTTGCCCGGTTCGAGCAGCAGTTTGGCGGCGATCAGGGCCTTCTTGTCGACTTGCGCGCGCTCCAGCGTGTTTGCCGGGTCGCGGAAGTAGGCCATCGTGTATTGCCGGTCCTCATCGAGGAACAATTCGTAAAACTGGCGGGTGAGGTCGTAGTGGTGGACGACGTTTTTTGATGCCTTGGCGCGTTCGTTGATCTGGTCTGCGCGTGAGGCGAGTTTCCCGAGCAGCTTGCGCATCGGGCCCTTGCGGTCGATCCCGCCAGCCGCCTTGGCGCTGGACATGACCAGCAGGATGACATCGCGGATGTCGTGTGGCGGTTCGACGACCATGCGGCCGTCCATGTAAGCCTCGCCTGCGCCGACGCGGGGATCGCGCGCGATGTGCATCGCGGCGCCCTTGTCGGTAAAGCGGATGCGTAGGGGCGCGGTGCCAGTGCCGTACGTGTATTCCTTTCCGTCATGATCGATCACGACGAGGGGACCGGTGCGGACAAGCCGCTTCAACATCTGATCGAGCAGCCACATGGTGGAAGGATATTCTCCAGCGTTTCAGTCGCAAGCGGAAAAACGCGCATTCCGGGCATTCGATCCGCTTTGCTTGCGGGGTTCGGCGTGGCAGAGGGGAAGCGATTGCAGGTGTAACCAGGTTAGGGTCAGACCCGATGCGTATTTGCCGTTTTCCGCTCACCGCCGCTGCCCTCGGGCTGGGCTTTGCCTCTGCCGCCCGCGCCGACGAAGGGATGTGGACTTTCGATGCCTTTCCGGCGGCGCAGATGCAGAAGGACTATGGCTGGGCGCCTGACGCCAAGTGGCTCGACCGGACGCGCGCGGCGGCGGTGCGGCTGACGGGCGGATGTTCGGCCAGCTTCGTCTCGCCGCAGGGGCTGATCCTGACCAATCATCACTGCGTGGTGGAATGTGCGCAGGACAATTCGACCGACCAGAAGGACTACCTCAAGGACGGGTTCGTGCCCGCACGGCGTGAGGAAGAACTGAAGTGTCCGGGCCAGCAGGCCGAAGTGGTCACCGCGATCAGCGATGTGACGGGGCGCGTGAAGACAGCGATTGGTGCGCTGTCGGGCGAAGCGCTGGTCAAGGCACGCAACGGGGTGATCGCGCAAATCGAGCAGGAAGGGTGCCCGGACGCGAAGACCACGCAATGCGAGGTGGTGACGCTGTTCGGCGGCGGGCAGTACAAGCTCTATACCTTTCGCAAGTACTCCGACGTGCGGCTGGCGTGGGCGCCACAGTTTCAGGCGGCGTTCTTCGGCGGCGATCCCGACAACTTCAACTATCCGCGCTACGCCCTGGATGCCGCGTTCCTGCGGGCCTATGAAAACGGCAAGCCGGTGAAGGTGACCTCGTTCCTCAAGTGGAACCCGCGCGCGCCCCAAGTGGGCGAGGCGACGTTCGTGGTTGGCAATCCCGGCTCGACGCAGCGGCTGTTCACCAGCGACCAGATCGCGTTTCAGCGGGAGGTTTCGCTGCCGATCACCATTACCACGCTGTCGGAACTTCGCGGGCGGATGATCTCGGCCATGGACGAGAGCGCGCAGCAGAAGCGCGAGGGGGCCGACGGGCTGTTCGGGATCGAGAACAGCCTGAAGGTCTATATCGGAAGGCAGAAGGCGCTGAACGATCCGGCATTCGTGAAGGCGCTGGCCGATGCAGAGGCGGACATCAAGGCGAAGACGCTGGGCAAGCCAGGGATCGGCGATCCGTGGAGCAACGTTGGTCGCGCGGTGCAGGCCTACAGGGATATCTACCTGCCGTGGCGCTACATCACGCCTTCGGGGACGCTGATGGGCTATGCCAAGACTCTGGTGCAGGGGGCGGCGGAGCGGGAAAAGCCCGACGGGGAGCGACTGCCGGGGTTCAGCCAGAGCAATCTGCCGCTGACCGAGAAGACGCTGCTCGATGCCGCGCCGGTCTATCCTTGGCTGGAGCAGATCGAACTGGCGTGGAGCCTTTCCAAGGCGCGCGAATATCTTGGCGCGGACGACCCGGACACCAAGCTGATGCTGGGCAAGGAAGCGCCCGAAGCGCTGGCCGAGCGGCTGGTGGGGGGCACCGTGCTGGCCGATCCGGCGGCGCGCAAGGCTTTGTGGGATGGCGGAATGAAGGCTATTGAAGCGTCGACCGATCCGCTGATCGTCTATGCAAGGGGGCTGGATGCGCGCGAGCGGGGGCTGAAGAAGCTGGTGGACGAGCGCTATGCCGGGCCGCTGGCGGCAGCGGGGGCTAAACTGGCCGATGCGCGCTTCGCGGCCTATGGCGACAAGGTCTATCCGGATGCGACGTTCAGCCTGCGGATCAGCTACGGCAAGGTGCAGGGCTGGACCGAGCGGGGCCGGCAGGTGGTGCCGGTGACGACGATGGGCGGGGCTTTCGACCGCGCGACGGGTGCGACGCCTTATGACCTTGCCTCGGGGTTCGTGGCCAATGCCGCGAAGATCGACAAGGCTGTTCCGTTCGATTTCGTCACCACCAACGACATCATCGGCGGCAATTCGGGATCCCCGGTGATCGACCGCGCCGGGAGCGTCATCGGCGCGGCGTTCGATGGAAACATCCACTCGATTGGTGGGAACTACGGCTATCAGGCAGACGTCAACCGGACCGTGGTAGTGAGCGCGGCGGCAATCCAGCAGGCACTGGAAGTGATCTATCCGGCGCCGGGGCTGGTGCGGGAACTGAAAGCCAAATGAAAAGGGGCGGGGCCTTGTGGCCCCGCCCCTTCCGGTTGAATGGCGTTGAAGCTTAGCGGCAGCGCGCGCCGCTGCGCTCGATCTCGCGGCCGAGCAAGGCACCACCGACTGCGCCGAGGACGGTGCCGGTTGCGCGTTCACCACTGGTGTCGATCGCGCGGCCGAGCAGCGCGCCGCCCGCTGCACCGATGATCAGGCCGGTCGTGCCGTTGCTGCGCTTGCAGTAATACCGGCCATCGTTGCCGCGCCAGACGCGGTCGTTGCTGCTGATGCGGCGCGGTTCGAGATAGCGGCCACGGCTGTCATACATGGCGCGCTCCTTGGCGCGGTGGCCGTGGGCGGGGGCCCAGCGCGGCGGATCGGCAAAGGCTGGGGCCGAGGGCAAGGCGATGGCGGCGAGTGTGGCCGCAAGAATGGTTTTTTTCATGGCTGCATATTCCTTGAAATTCATGAGCAGGCCCACGTTTGGCGGACTTCGATGCTGGTAACGTCTGGTTTCGCCATATGATCCACAACGTCGGATGAACGAATGCGGGGTTTGCCCTTCATGCGCCGGAGCGTGCACTGCATGCGGTGACATGTGGGGTCTGCCGAGCCAATTTTTCGTTTTCCTACACGAACCATTATGGTTATCTCATTGCGTCGATTGTACCGCCTAATCATGGAGACAACGATGCCCAATCCAGAAATCACATTTCCCGGACGCTATACACCGGTCAGCGCCGTGGCTTATGCCAAGGCGGATGGTTCGACCGAGCTGGTGACGACGATCACGCCGATGCCGGTGGTATTGACTGGTGCTGGGGCTAGTCTGGAGCCAGGCGGCACAGCGGTGACAGGCACTACGATGCCGGCGGGCGGAACTGGTCTGACCGGCTGGCTTTCGGCGATCTATCGCGCGTTCACCACCGGTCTGGCTGCGAGCACGAACCACATTGGTAATGTCTTCGTCGATGATGTTGCCGACAATCTCACGATCACCGGCAGTGCCACCTCGGCAACGACTGTTGTTTCCAGTTCGACGCAGGGCTTCGGCGGGGGCACGTTTCAGGTGCTGGGCGGCGGCACGGGCTGCACCATCAGCTATGAACAATCGAACGACGGGGCTGTGTGGGTGGCGCTTCCGGTTATCGGGGCAGCCTCATCTGCCGGCAGTCCGGTCAACTCCTCGACGCTGGGCGGAATGTACGCCTTCGCCACGGCTGCGGCTTTTGTACGGGCACGGGTGTCAACGTTCGGCAGTGGCACGGTGACCATCGCGCTGGTGATGAAGCGGCGCCCGCTCAACGTCATGGGCACATCGCTGGCGGGTAGCAGCGCGACCATCGGCACAGTGGCGGTCAGCGGTACGATCAACCCCAACTCCGGCTTTACCGACAGCACGACCGCGCTTGCGGCCTCTGCCACCTATACCGGCACTGGCAGGGCGGCGACATCGACCCAGCACGGCTACTTTGCGGCGCAGGCCTATGCCGATGCCGCCGGAACGCTGTTCATAGACCAGTCGCTTGACACCGGGGCGACCTGGTTTGCCGCCGCCTCCGTGGCCGTAGCAGCAGCCGGCAATGGCCAGCTTTCGGTGCGGATCACCGGGAGCTATGCCGGTGCGACACTGTACCGTGTCCGTTATGTGAACGGTGCGGCGGCGCAGACCGTGTTTCGCATCTCCAGCACGATGGCGGCAAACTGACCTCAGCCGCGGTCAGTAATTCCATTGGACTTGCGCGCGGATCAGGTCGCCTTTGGCGCGACCGGTCCGCCGTTCGTCGGCCTCGGTGCGGCTGAGGTTGGCATAGCTGAACGTGAGTTCCAGTTCCTTGAGCGGGAGCCATTCGACGCCCAGTTCAT
>JAZKBJ010000226.1:310-7989 GCA_040388685.1 Pseudomonadota bacterium | reverse complement strand
CGTCGGTTTCGAGGCGCGGAGCGTTGGTCGCGGCCTTCCAACCCCCGCGATAGTGCTGCCAGCGGGCGAACGGGATGATCTGGCCGATGGGCGACGTTGGCACCCGGTATAGCGCCATGACATAGCTGCCGCTTGAATCCTTTGACATGACCGTGCCGGTGGCGCGGTCCCATTCCGGCGACCGCCCCCACGTCCACTCGGCCTGAATGCCGAAGGGCTTGGGGTAGAGCATTGCGTGAATTCCGACGTGATTGTCGTCGTAATCCACCGCCGAGACGCCGCCAGTGCGGATTTCGGGGCGAAATTTGTTGCGCATGGCCGAAGCGCCGAACTCGGCCACTTGCCCGGAGAATGGGCCGCCGAGTCCGTCGAGGCGGAGTGGCATGGTGACCATCGCCACGGTCATCATGCCGCCGTTCTTTTCGGTGCGATTGATGGACTGGCCATTATAGACGCCGACCCCCAGTGCGCCGTAATTGCCGAACAGCTTCTGGCCATCGTGGGTGAGTTCGTCCCAGATCGCCTGAATTTTGGGCGGGGTGTAATAGGCGGCCACGCCGAGATCGCGCTCGCCCGGAACCGGGGCGTTGATCGCATCGGAGCGGTCGAGCGGCACGCGGTTGGACGAGCTTTGCAGGTTCTCCCATCCGAATGGTATCTTGGACTGGCCCAGGCGCACTTTCAGCGTCCGGGCCTTGTCCAGCCAGACGTCGGCATAGGCGTCGCGCATCTGGAAGAAGTTCTGGCGGGATTCACCGCCGGTCTGGTTGCTCACCGCGGCGGAGAGATCGCCCTGCATGTAGAGCGAGACGCGGTTGGAGATGTCGCCCTGAACGACGAGGCGGGCGCGGCGGATCGAGAAGTTGCCGTTCTCGTTGATGCCGCCGTCCTGAACCGAGCGGAGCCGTGAAATGCCTGCAGGGGCGTTCTTGTCGCCCGCAATCACCTCGTTGAGGCGAAGCTGGGTGTAGCCGCGCAGTTGCAGCTTTTCGTACCAGGCTTTCTTCTTTTCAGGTGTTGCAACCGGGGTAGGCGCGGGCTGTGTGGACGCTATCTGGACTGCGGGGGTGGCAGGCGGAGCAGGCGCGCGGACGGGCGCAAGTGCGGGCCCAGCGGCTTGTGCGTCTTTCAGCGCCATGACCATGGCCTTGAGTTCATCGACCTGCCGCTGAAGATCGGCGATCCTGGCGGACTGATCCTCCGCTGCTGCAGCGACATGCGGCACCGCGATGAACACGCTTGCCGCCAAAGTTGCCTTGAAGGCCCTTGAATTTATCACTGCCTGCTCCGTCATGCCACGTACCGGTCCCGGCTAGGCAGGTAAAATGACGGATATGTGACATAAAATTGACGGATTATTTGGGTGGCACCAGAGGTGGAATGGCGGTTATCATACTGAAATGCCATAAATAAATTGATTGTTTCAGTTCCGTTGCACCTGTCACCATGTCGAATTTGAATTGTAATGAATCATTGCTGGTGCCGATTTCCGCATCTCCGCCCTGCCTATCGTGACTTTGGCCAGCACACCTGCTAACGGCGCGGCCATGACCGACCTCGCGCTGATCCGCAATTTCTCCATCATTGCCCATATCGACCATGGCAAATCCACGCTGGCCGACCGCCTGATCCAATATACGGGCGGGCTGACCGCGCGTGAGATGAGCGAGCAGGTGCTCGACAACATGGATATTGAGCGTGAGCGCGGCATCACGATCAAGGCGCAGACCGTGCGGCTGGATTACACCGCCAAGGACGGCAAGACCTATCAGTTGAACCTGATGGACACGCCCGGCCACGTCGATTTCGCCTATGAAGTCAGCCGCAGCCTTGCTGCCTGCGAGGGCGCGCTGCTGGTGGTGGACGCGGCACAGGGCGTGGAAGCGCAGACGCTGGCGAACGTCTACCAGTCGATCGAGCATGACCATGAGATCGTGCCCGTCATCAACAAGATCGATCTGCCGGCTGCCGAGCCTGAAAAGGTCAAGGCCGAGATCGAGGACATCATCGGTATCGACGCCAGCAATGCGGTGATGACCAGCGCGAAATCGGGCATCGGCATTGAGGAAGTTCTCGACGCCGTGGTGGAGCGCATTCCGCCGCCGGGCGGGGACCGCGATGCGCCGCTCACCGCGATGCTGGTCGATTCGTGGTACGATCAGTACCTCGGCGTCGTCATCCTCGTGCGCGTGATCAATGGCGTGATCCGCAAGGGGCTGCAGGTCAAGTTCATGGCTGGCGGGACCGAACACCTGATCGACCGCGTGGGCTGCATGCGCCCGAAGATCGAGACGCTGGACGAACTTGGCCCTGGCGAAATCGGCTTTATCACCGCGCAGATCAAGGAAGTTGCGCAGGCCCGCGTGGGTGACACGATCACCACCGTGAAGAACGGCGCGACCAAGGCGCTGCCGGGCTTTAAGGAAGTGCAGCCGGTAGTGTTCTGCGGCATCTTCCCGGTCGATGCGGCCGAGTTCGAGAAGCTGCGCGAGAGCATCAGCCGCTTGCGTCTGAACGACGCGAGCTTCAGCTTCGAGATGGAATCGAGCGCCGCGCTGGGCTTCGGGTTCCGCTGCGGATTCCTTGGGCTGCTGCATCTGGAGATCATTCAGGAGCGGTTGAGCCGTGAATACGACCTCGACCTGATCACCACTGCGCCGTCGGTGGTGTACCGTATCCAGCTCAACAAGAGCCGCACCGATGATGCGCGTGAAATCATGCTGCACAACCCGGCTGACTATCCCGACCCGAGCCGCATCGCACAGATCGACGAGCCATGGATCAAGGGCACGATCTATACGCCGGACGAATATCTCGGCTCGATCCTCAAGCTGTGTCAGGACCGGCGCGGGGTGCAGACCGGGCTGACGTATGTCGGCGGGCGTGCGCAGGTGACCTATGAACTGCCGCTCAACGAAGTGGTGTTCGATTTCTACGACCGGCTCAAGAGCATTAGCCGGGGCTATGCCAGCTTCGACTATGAGCAGATCGGCCTGCGCGAGGGCGACCTTGTCAAGATGAGCATCCTCGTCAACAACGAACCGGTCGATGCGCTTTCCATGATCGTCCACCGCAGCGCCGCCGAGGCACGCGGGCGGCATATGTGCGAGCGGCTCAAGGATCTGATCCCGCGCCACCTGTTCAAGATCCCGGTTCAGGCTGCGATCGGCGGCAAAGTCGTCGCGCGCGAGACTATTGCCGCGATGCGCAAGGATGTGACCGCCAAATGCTATGGCGGCGACATCAGCCGCAAGAAGAAGCTTCTGGAAAAGCAGAAGAAGGGCAAGGCGCGGATGCGCGAATACGGCAACGTCTCGATTCCGCAGGAAGCGTTTATCGCGGCCTTGCGGATGGGCGAAGAGTGATCACTCAGGTGAAATTTTACCGGATTTGATCAATAAGGGCCAATGTCGCAACGGGATTGGCATTGACCATTTCAAGTAGCGTCCGGGCCGGCGCATCGGGAATGCGCCGGTTCTGCTCCCAATCGCGTACGGTGCCCACAGGGACACGCAGTTTGGCAGCGAACCCGGTCTGGCTGAGTCGTGTTTTTGCCCGGATGGCCTTAACGTCTGGCCCTGCTGCAAGCCGTCCCTTGCGTGTATCGCCCTCTGCAAAGGCAATAGCATCTGCCAGTCCAGCGGCAATTTTCTCGAATGCGATTCCCATATCACTTTGTCCTATGCCCTGTTTTAGTGATCGGTCGGGCAATCCGATCTAGATGAGTCTTTCTACTTCAAGCTTGATCGCAAGCTTCCAACCATAGATTGCAGGGCGTTGCGTTCCCGTTGGCTGAGGTTCCCCTTTTCTCCTTTGCCAAATACAGTGAGGAGAAATACCGGCATGTCGCCACCTCCGAAAAACCACACAATCCGGTAACCGCCGGATTTTCCTTTACCTTTGCCAGAAAGACGTGCTTTGCGGACGCCGCCCGTTCCTTGCAAAATATCTCCCGACTCCGGGTTGGACGCAACAAGATCGACAGCCGCAATCATTTCCTCGGTGGACATTCCACTGTCTTTCGCAGCGCGAAGATAGCTAACGGTCTCAACGACGGACTGCATGAATGCTATATACGGCAATGCCGTATATGATGCAAGGATGTTCCTGCTTTGGCTGTGTGCCGAGCCGGACGTCGCCGCTTTTCCTTGACTTTTGTGTGTTTAATCCCCACGTGCAGCGGGCTATCGTCGCATGCGACGGAATTTGTGGCTGTCTGGCCGTTCCTTCCTTTCACGCGCTACCAGCCCCGACTCGCAGCAGTGCGGCGGGTTTCTTCTGTTTTCGTGAAAGGAAAACATCCATGCCTTGCGGCAAAATCAAGTACCGGGTGGCCTGACCGATGGCAAAAGAAGAACTGCTTACCCTCGATGGCGAAATCGACGAAATTCTTCCTGACGGCCGTTTCGGCGTCATGCTGGAAAACGGCTATCGCATCATTGCCTACACTGCAGGCAAGATGCGCAAGTTCCGCATTCGCTCGATCGTGGGTGACCGTGTGAAGGTCGAGATGACCCCATACGATCTTACCAAGGGCCGTATCGTCTTCCGCGAAAAGATCGCGGGCGGTGGTGGTCCCGGTGGCGTCAGACGGCGCCGCTGATTTTATCAGAAATACAGGAATTTAATGCATACGAGTTACGTGAATTCGAACATCGCGCTCAAGATGCCGCTCTTCGCGGTCCCGGTTCGGAGTGAACCGCAGCGCACCTCTGCCGTGCTTTCCAAAAGTGAATTGCGCGAAATCGTTCTCCAGATGGTCGGCTGACGGCCCCATCGGATAACAAGACAGCGGCGGCAAGTCCGATTGGGCCTGCCGCCTTTTTCTTGTCTTGCGCAAGTGTGACGGGCCTTAGCGGAACGGCGGCTCGTTGAACGCGCGCAGCTTTCGGCTGTGGAGGCGTCCGCCTTCCTCGCGCAGCAAGGCGCAGGCGGTGGTGCCGATGGCGAGATGGGCGGCGATGGCCTGTTCGTAGAAGCGGTTGGCCTGGCCCGGCAGTTTGATCTCGCCGTGGAGCGGTTTGTCCGAAACGCACAGCAGGGTGCCGTAAGGCACGCGGAAGCGATAACCCTGCGCGGCAATGGTGGCGCTTTCCATATCAATGCCGACCGCGCGGCTGAGCGACAGGCGGCGCGCGGAATGGGTGTAGCGCAGTTCCCAGTTACGATCGTCGGTGGTGACGATGGTGCCGGTGCGCATGCGCTTCTTCAGATCGATGCTGCCCGCGCCGCTGACCATTTCGGCGGCTTTCTGCAAAGCGACCTGCACTTCGGCGATGGCGGGAATGGGGATTTCGGGCGGGAGCACCGGGTCGAGAACGTGATCGTCGCGCAAATAGGCGTGGGCGAGAACGTAGTCGCCGATCTTCTGGGTCGGGCGCAGGCCGCCGCAGTGCCCGATCATCAGCCAGGCCTCCGGGCGCAGGACCGCGAGGTGATCGCAGATCGTCTTGGCGTTGGACGGGCCGACGCCGATGTTGACCAGCGTGATGCCCGACTTGTCTGGCGCGACAAGGTGGTAGGCGGGCATCTGGTGTCGTCGCCATGCGGTGTCCGACAGGCGGGCGCGGGCGTTTTCCGTCGGTGCATCAAGGCTGAGGCCGCCCGCGCCGGTGAGCGCGACGTAGTTCGTCCCGTCGATCTGCTGGCCTGCCCAATCGACGAACTCGTCGACATAGCGGTGGTAGTTGGTGAACAGGATGTAGCGCTGGAAATCCTCGGTGCGGGTGCCGGTGTAGTGGGCGAGGCGAGCGAGGCTGAAATCGGTGCGGAGGCCGTCGAACAGCGAGAGCGGGAAAGGGCCGTCGCCGATGTGGTATTCGCCGTCGGCGATCTCGTCGCCGATGTGGGCAAGGTCGGTGGTGGGGAAGTGCTGGGCAAGGTCGTGCGGACTGACCTTGCCGATCTGCGCGCCGTAAGCGCCGTCGAGCACATAGGGGAACGGCATTTCCTGACGTGACGGTTCGACTGTGATCGCCACGTCGAAGCCGGCGCGGATGATGTCGATCTGTTCGGTCAGATAATCGGCGAACAGGGCCAGGCGCGTGACGGTGCAGGCATAAGTGCCGCGCTGGGTCAGCCGTCCGAAGGCGCGACCCGTCGATTCCGTTCTGGCATCTCCATCAAAACGGATCGTCAGTTGCGGATAGCAGTAGCTGCCGTCATCGCGCCGTCCGGCCGGGGGCAGGGTGCCATTGTTGGCATAAGCGGCAATATCGGCCCGCAGGAGGGCGACGGCTTGATCGTAATAGCGTGAAAGCGCGGCAATGATCGTTTCAGTGGTTTCCATCGCAATCATGTAGCGCGGCTTTCTGACTCTGCAAAGTCAGCTTCCCGGGATCCTTGGCCGACAGGAAATCAAGGGCTTGATCGCTCGGCAAACAGGACTGATAACGCTGTCAAAGATAATTGAAGGAGCCTGAACATGCGAATCCCGTTTGTTGCCATGACTGCTGTCGCGCTGGTGAGCGCGAGTGCCGCCTGGGCGCAGAATACCACTGCCGATGCCGCCCCGGTGATCGATGTGCACATGCATGCGATGGACGACGCGTCGTGGGCGACGCCGGTCTGCCCGAACCAGTCGCGGTTCGAGGCGTCGGACCCGAAAAACGGTCCGGAAGCGCCGTTTGGCTGGTCGAAGGAGGAATGCTCGCCCAAACTCTACCCCGCTCCCAAGGGGCAGTACATGAAGATGGTGCTGGCCGAGATGGAGCGCCTGAACGTGCGCGGGGTGGTGTTTGGTGCGCCTGCCGACGTGAAGAAGTGGCAGGCCGCAGCGCCCGCGCGGGTCATCCCCGGCACCGCGTTCGGACGCGTGGCCAATAGCGACCCGGCCAAGGAACTGAAGATGCTGGAGGTCGCGTTCGGCAAGGACGGCTTCAAGGTGATGGGTGAGATCGGCCTGCAGTACGAGGGCATTTCGCCATCCGACATGCGCGTGGACCAGTACTTTGCGCTGGCCGAGAAGCTGGACATCCCCGTGGCGATCCACATGGGCACGGGCGGTTCGGGCCGCGCCAATGTGGCGATGCCCACCTTCCGGGGATCGGCGGGCGATCCGCTGCTGCTGGAGGAACTGCTGGCGCGCCATCCCAGGCTGCGGGTGCAGGTGATGCACGCGGGCTATCCGATGATCGACAACATGCTGACGCTGCTGCAGGCCAACAGCCACGTCTATGTGGACCTCGCCGGGCTGATCTGGAGCTATCCGCGCAAGGACGTGAACCGCTATATCGAGCGGCTGGTCGATGGCGGCTTCGGCGACCGGATCATGTACGGCACCGACCAACTCGCCTGGCCGGGCCTGATGGCCTACTCGATTGGCCTGATCCAGAACGCGGATTACCTGAGCGCGGAGGAGAAGCGGGACATCCTCTATAACAACGCGGCGCGGTTCTTGCGGCTGGATGCGGGGAAATAGGGCAGCGTTGCGCACGGTCCTTCGACAGGCTCAGGACGAACGGGGGCAAAGTGAAAGGGACTCAAATTTGCCCCCACAGGTCAGTTAAAAAATTGCCGGGGTTGTTCATGCTTGTTGTCTTGAGCATCGCGCTGGATCGCAGCGATGGTCTTATTGTCAGTTAGTCGCTTGACCGCCTCCGTCACCATCTCAGGAAAGTCAGCACTTATCATCGTTGTGGCAAGCCTGACATTTCGACGTTGGCGCCAAGCAAGCGCAG
>JAZKBJ010000226.1:0-300 GCA_040388685.1 Pseudomonadota bacterium | reverse complement strand
GCAGGCTCTGCGGAGTCTACCAACCTCCAAAAGACTGGTTGCCACAAGCGATCTTCAAAGGGTCTGGAAGCCTGAAACAACAATAGCAGCGCTTCGGCTCGGCCACCCATGTTCTCAATAGAACTTGCTTGCGCGGTGTGCTGTTCCAGAAGGCGTTTTGCTGGTGGTGAATTATCGCGCTCAAGATAGGCGCGGATCGGCCATGCTGAAACAGCTACTCGACTGTATGCGTTGTCCTGTTGCGCTTCGGCCGCCTTGACGGCTTCGACAAGCAAACGATCATAGTCATCATGAGGCCAG
>JAZKBJ010000225.1:0-3018 GCA_040388685.1 Pseudomonadota bacterium | reverse complement strand
AACCGCTGGATTCAGGATGTTCACGAAGTCGACAGCCGCGAACAGGTCCGCCGCCAGCACGCCATGTTCGAACGCCTGATCGTACAGTCCGAAGCGAAATACGCCGCGAAGGAAGTCGCATAATGTTCGACAAGTACCTGATTGACGCCGCCACCGTGCGCAATATTGGCCCGGCTGACGCCCCGACTGGCTTCGCCTTCGAGGCCAAGCTTGGCTATTATCGCGGGCTTGGCCTGTCGATGATCGAGGAACTGAACGTCGGCATCGACGGAGAAGTCCTGCCGCGCGCAGCCATCCGCTTTGACGAAGGCCCCGGCCCGCTGACCCTCGACGAGCTTGAGACCGCCTTTGACAGGCGCTGGTGCTTTGGCGCCCCTGCCACGATCCTGGTCGATCATCCCGGCGGCTTTCCCAAAGGCGAGCACAAGCTGACGCTCCAGCAAAAGCTGCGCATTTCGTACATGCCGTTCCCCTCGTTCAACAACGACGAAAAAACGGTAGAGATCGCCTGATGCGGCGCGTCCTTGCTTTCGCCGCTCTCGCTCTGCTCGGCAATGGTCCGGCAACGCCGGACAACCGCGCGATCGTGGAAGATTTCGCGCGCCTGTTCTATGGCGAGCGCGACGTGAAGGGGGCCTTCGAGAAATACGTCGTGCCCGATTACATCCAGCACAACCCCGGCGTTCCCGATGGCCGGGATGCGGCGATTGCCCTGCTTCAGCCGATGTTCGCCGACCGCACGCGCAGCTTCGAGGTCCGCAAGATTCTGGTCGATGGCGATCTGGCCGCGATTCACATCTTCGCGCGGCCCAACCCCGAAGCCCGCGGCGCGGCTGTGGCCGATTTCTACCGGCTCAAAGACGGCAAGATCGTGGAGCACTGGGACATTATCCAGCCGATCCCGGAAAAATCCGCCAACCCGCACCCGATGTTCTGAACGATCACGCCCGGTCCTTGATTGGCTCCATCACCACGAAAGTCGATGTATTGGCAACGTGCGGCAGGGTGGAGATCTTCTCCCCCAGCACGGTGCGAAAGCGGCGAATGTCGGCCGTACGCACTTTCATCAGGTAATCGAAGTTTCCGGCGATCATGTGACATTCCTCGATCTCGGGAATGGCCATGACACCGCGATTGAACTCCGCCAGCGCCTGTTCGCGCGTATCCGACAGCTTCACTTCGGTGAAAGCGATGTGATCCAGCCCAAGCCGCCCCATATCCAGCACCGCGCGAAAGCCCTTGATCACGCCATCATCGATCAGCCGCTTGAGGCGCACCTGGCACGGCGTCTTGGACAGCCCGACCTTTTCGGCAAGTTCCGTTACGGCCATGCGGCCATCGCGGGATAGATGCTCGATGATCTTGCGGTCAAACTGGTCAAGTTGCCTGTCGGTGCCGTTCATACACTATGAATATCCTGAATTCTTCCATCAATAAAGGCCAATCACCTGCGAATTTGTCCTGCATAAGTCTGAACGCCGTGCGCCGGGGTGATATTCTGCGGGGATGACCAAGCCCGCCCCCTTTGCCGATTTTGCCCCCCCGCTTGCCGCGCCCACAGAACTGCGCCGCGCGATCACTGCCGCCACCCGCCGCCCCGAGCGTGATTGCATGGCGGTGCTGCTGCCCGAGGCCACGCTCCCCGAAGAGGTCCGCGCATCGACCCAGGCGCTTGCGCGCAAACTGGTAGAGACCCTGCGCTCCAAGCCGCGCGGCAATGGCGTCGAGCAACTGGTGCAGGAATATGCGCTGTCCACACAGGAAGGCGTCGCGCTGATGTGCCTTGCCGAAGCGCTGCTGCGCATCCCCGACAGCGCCACCCGCGACGACCTGATCCGCGACAAGATTTCGGGCGGCGACTGGCTGGCGCATCTGGGCGGCGACCGTTCGCTGTTCGTCAACGCCGCCACATGGGGCCTCGTCGTCACCGGCAAGCTTACCGCCAGCGTCGATGACAAGGGTCTCGGCAACGCGCTCACCCGCCTGTTGGCCCGCGCGGGCGAACCGGTGATCCGGCGCGGCGTGGACCTTGCGATGCGCATGATGGGCGAACAGTTCGTAACCGGCGAGACCATCGCCGAAGCGCTCAAGCGCGCCCGCCCGCTTGAGGCACGCGGCTTCCGCTACAGCTACGACATGCTTGGCGAAGCGGCGATGACGGCAAAGGACGCCGACCGCTATTACGCCGATTACGTTACCGCCATCGCCGCCATCGGCAAAGCCTCGGCAGGGCGCGGCATCTACGAAGGCCCCGGCATCTCGATCAAGCTTTCGGCCATTCACCCGCGCTATGTCCGCGCGCAGCAGGATCGCGTCATCGCCGAGTTGCTCCCCCGCGTGAAAGCGCTGGCCGTCATGGCCATGCGCCACGACATCGGCCTGAATATCGACGCCGAGGAAGCCGACCGGCTCGAACTTTCGCTCGATCTGCTCGAAGCTCTCGCGATGGACCCGGAACTGGCGGGATGGAACGGCCTTGGTTTCGTCGTCCAGGCCTATGGCAAGCGCTGCCCGGCGGTGATCGACTGGATCGTCGATCTTGCCCGTCGTTCGGGGCGCCGCATCATGGTGCGCCTTGTCAAGGGCGCCTATTGGGACGCCGAGATCAAGCGTGCGCAAGTGGACGGGCAGGCCGATTTTCCGGTCTATACCCGCAAGGCCCATACCGACGTCGCCTACATCGCCTGCGCCCGCCGTCTGCTCGCCGCGCAAGCGGTGGTATTCCCGCAATTCGCCACGCACAACGCGCAGACGCTGGCCACGATCACCAGCATGGCCGGGCCGGACTTCACCTTGGGCGATTACGAATTCCAGTGCCTTCATGGCATGGGCGAGCCGCTCTATGACGAGGTCGTCGGGCCGGACAAGCTGAACCGGCCGTGCCGCATCTATGCGCCGGTTGGCACGCACGAGACGCTGCTCGCTTATCTGGTGCGCCGCCTGCTGGAAAACGGCGCCAACTCCTCGTTCGTCAACCGCATCGCCAACCCTGACGTGCCGGTGGACGAGATCATCGCC
>JAZKBJ010000224.1:1256-3392 GCA_040388685.1 Pseudomonadota bacterium | reverse complement strand
GTCTGGGCGCTGACCGAGCTGATGCTGGGCCGCACCGGGGAGCCGCGCATCTGGTTTGATTGAGGCGGGTGATTGGGTGAACAGGCCCTCCCCCACCCCCTCCCGCAAGCGGGAGGGGGGAGCTTGAGACGCGCCCTCCCGCTCGCGAGAGGGGAGATTTTCGACGCCTTTGCTTCGCTTGGCGGGCCTACTTTACCGAAAGGCTGATCATGTCGTTCTTTCAATCGCTTGCCGCCGCCTTCAAGGGCGAGGCGGTGACCCCGCGTGCGCCTTTGGGGAGGAGTTTCGTATCCCCCTGGATCGCCGCTGCTGACTGGCAGGGTGAGCCATCACGCGGACCGATCAATTATCCGGTGGCGATCCGCGAGGCCTATTTGCGCAATCCGGTGGCGCAGCGCGCGGTGCGGCTGGTGGCCGAAGGGATCGGCGGCGCGCCGGTCACAGCTTCCGATCCGGCGCTGCTGGCATTGGTCAGCGAGACAAGCGCGGGGCAGCCGTTGTTGGAGACGCTGGCGGCGCACCTGATGCTGCATGGCAATGGCTATGTGCAGGTGCTGCGCGACGCGGATGGCGTCCCGGTCGAGCTGTTTGCGCTGCGGCCCGAGCGCGTGACGATCCTGCCCGATGCGGGTGGGTGGCCTGCCGCGTTTGCCTACAAGGTAGGCGAAAAGGCCATGCGGATCGAGGCGCTCGACGATTTCGGGCGGGCGAACCTGATCCATGTGAAACACTTTCACCCCACCGATGATCACTACGGCGCGGGCTGCCTGGAAGCGGCGGAAGAGGCAGTGGCGATCCACAATGCGGCGGCGCGCTGGAACCGCTCTCTGCTGGAAAATGCAGCGCGGCCATCGGGCGCTCTGGTCTATGATCCGGGCGATCCGGGGGCGTCGCTGACGCCCGACCAGTTCGAGCGGATCAAGGCCGAGCTGACGCAGGCTTATGCCGGGCAGGTGAATGCCGGGCGGCCGATGTTGCTGGAGGGTGGGCTGAAATGGCAGAGCCTTTCGCTGACGCCGGCCGACATGGACTTTGCCACGTTGAAGGCCGCGGCTGCGCGGGACATAGCCTTGGCTTTCGGTGTGCCGCCGATGCTGCTCGGGATTCCCGGCGACAACACTTATGCGAATTATCGCGAGGCCAACCGGGCGCTGTGGCGGCTGACGCTGTTGCCGGTGGCGGGCAAGATCCTGTCGGCGCTGGCAGAAGGGTTGCGGCCCTGGTTCACCGATGCGCGCTTAATCGTCGATCTCGATGGGGTGCCCGCGCTGGCCGAAGACCGCGAACGGTTGTGGTCGCAGGTTTCGAGCGCGGATTTCCTCTCGCCTGAAGAGAAGCGGGCGATGCTGGGGATCGACGCGTGAACCGCGAGGACATGCTGGCGCGGCTGGTGGCACAGGCCGAGGACGAGGGCGGCGACCTCGTGACGCTCCGTGCGATTGTCGAGGAAGCGAGCGACCTTGGCGCAGTGCGGGTGCTTTCCCGCATGGGGCTGGCGGACGATGATGCGCACCACGATCTGGCGGAATTGCGCCAGCTGCTGAGCGCATGGCGCGACGCCAAGGCAAGCGCCTGGAAAGCGGCGGTGGGCTGGGTCGTACGGGCCGTTCTGGCGCTGTTGCTCTTTGCCATCGCGGTTCGGTTCGGTTCGGGAGATCTGGTGCGATGACGACGCTTTCAAACGCAGCGCCCCTGCGCTTTGCCGGATACGCCGCCATTTTCAGCAAGCGCGACAGCGGCGGCGACACGATCCTGCCCGGCGCGTTCCGTGCGAGCCTTGACCGGCAACTTGCCGAGGGTTTGCATTTGCCGCTGCTGTGGCAACACCGGCCGGACCAGCAGATCGGCTGGATCGATGTGGCGGGTGAGGACCAGCGCGGCCTGCGCGTGGTTGCATCGATCACGGCGACCGATTCAGCGGCGTGGCGGGCGCTGAAGGACGGGGCCGTTGACGGCCTCTCGTTCGGCTACCGGGTGCGGCAGGGCCAGACTCTGCCCGGTGGCCGCGAACTGCACGACCTCGACATCATGGAAGTGAGCCTGGTGACGCGGCCGATGCAGCCGCTGGCGCGGGTCCATTTCGTGGAGCCTGTGGCGGCCACGCCTGCCTGATTCATCTTCAAGACGACGACCGGA
>JAZKBJ010000224.1:0-1246 GCA_040388685.1 Pseudomonadota bacterium | reverse complement strand
GAATTACCCCACGGCTGCCCCATGGGGTGGCCCACTTGATGCAGAAAGGACGTTGTACCCCATGGATACCGTAAACCTCGAGACCAAGGCCGACGCACTGACCGGTTCGTTCGACATCGTCGGACGTCAGGAAGCGCAGGACGCTGCGCTGGCGAGGCTTCGCAGTGATGTCGACGAAGTGAAGGGCCGGCTGGAAAAGGTCAGCCGTGCTGCGGCCCGCCCGATGCTGGAAGGCGCAGGGCTGGTCACCGGGCCGGAAGTGAAGGGCTTTGTCGACGGCTACCTGCGTTATGGCCGCGAGACCGAGCTGAAATCACTCTCGGGTGCGGTGGCGACCGATGGCGGTTATGCCGTGCCGCAGCAGATCGATGAAATGATTGCCCGCCGCCTGGTGGAAATCAGCCCGATCCGCTCCGTTGCCAATGTGGTCCGGACCGGGACGTCGGGCTTCCGCCGCCTGATCTCGGCCGGTGGCACGGCTTCGGGGTGGGTGAGCGAAACGGGTGCGCGGCCCGAAACGGCAAGCCCGAAGCTTGCGGAAATCGTACCGCCGACGGGTGAGCTTTATGCCAACCCGTCGGCGACACAGGCCATGCTGGACGATGCGGTGTTCGACCTGGAGGGCTGGCTGGCCAATGAAATTGCCACCGAGTTTGCACGGGCCGAGGGCGCGGCATTCATTAGCGGGACCGGCACCAACCAGCCCAAGGGCTTTCTCGCCGCCACGATGAGCGCGGCGGGCGACACCACCCGCGCATTCGGCTCGCTGCAGTTCATCGGTTCGGGCAATGCAGCGGGCTTCGATGCCGCGCCGGAAGCCAAGCTGATCGATCTGGTCTGTCAGATGAAGGCCCCGCTGCGCCAGGGCGCTGTCTGGGTGATGAATTCGGCCACTCTGGCTGCAGTGCGCAAGCTCAAGACCGCCGACGGCGCGTTCCTGTGGCAGCCGGGTCTTGTGAACGGCCAGCCGGACCGCCTGCTCGGTTATCCGGTGATCGAAGCTGAAGACATGCCGGATGTGGCGGCAAATCAGTTCCCGATCGCGTTTGGCAACTTCAAGGCCGGATACCTGATTGCGGAGCGCCGCCAGACCACGATCCTGCGCGATCCCTACACCAACAAGCCCTACGTCCAGTTCTATGCCACGCGCCGCGTTGGCGGGCAGGTGCTGGATAGCGACGCGATCAAGCTGCTGAAGATCGCGCTCTGATCGGGCGCGCGCCCTGCCTCCTCCCCTGAAGGGCGC
>JAZKBJ010000223.1:0-6542 GCA_040388685.1 Pseudomonadota bacterium | reverse complement strand
ATGGGCCACCTCGTCCAGCCGGGACAGGCGATTGCCTGGCGCGGCCCGATGGCGGGCAATGCGCTGGGCCAGTTGATCGATGCGCACTGGGGCGAAACCGAGATCATCGTGGTCGATCTGCCGCCCGGCACCGGCGATGTGCAATTGACCATGCTGGCCAAGCACAAGCCTGCGGGCGCGGTGATCGTCTCCACGCCGCAGGATCTGGCGCTCATGGACGCCACCCGCGCAATCGGCCTGTTCGAACAAGGACAGGTGCCGCTGATCGGCATGGTCGAGAACATGGCGGGCTACATCTGCCCGCATTGCGGCGAAGAGAGCGATCCCTTCGGCCATGGCGGGGCAGAGGCTGCGGCCAAGTCGATGGACCTGCCATTCCTCGGGCGCGTGCCACTCGATCTGGCGATCCGGCGGGAATCTGATGCAGGCAATCCACCTGCGGCTGGCGACACGCCGCAGGCGGAAGCCTTCCTCTCCATCGCCAGCGGGGTGCTCGCCTGGCTTGACGCGAAGCGCTGAACCGGTGCGGCTGACGCGGCGAGGGCTGCTGGTGGGAGCAGGGATCGGCGGCACGCTGCTGATCGCTTTTCCCCTGATCCCGCGCCGCCACGCCGTGCCGCTGCAGGCGGGCAAGGGCGAGCATGTCGTCGATGCCTTCCTCAAGGTCGGCAAAGTCAAAGGCCCCGGCGGCAAGGCCGATTGCGTGCTGACCGTGGCGGTGCCCTTCTGCGAAATGGGGCAGGGTATTACCACGCTCGTCGCGCAGATCATCGCTGACGAAGCAGGCGCGGACTGGCGCAAGGTGGCGGTGGAAGCCGCGCCGCTTAGCCCCGCTTATGCCGACCCGGTGCTGTCCGCGCGCTGGGCACCGCTGTGGATGCCTGCTTTTGCCTCATTGGGCGACGACCCGGCGGGCCTGCTTCCGCGCCTCCATGCCGAACGCGAACCGCTGATGATTACGGCGGACGGCACCGCGCTGGCAGCCTTCGAGCTGCCCTTGCGCGAGGCAGGCGCGGCCCTGCGCGCGATGATGGCGCAGGCGGCGGCAGACAAGTGGGGTGTCGGCTGGGAAGAGTGCGAGACGAAGGACAGCTTCGTGACGCACCAGAAGAAGCGGCTGTCCTTTGCCGAACTGCTAGACAGCGCGGTGGACTATGACCCGCCCGAACCGGCCGTGCTGCGCGCCGAGCCGCCGCGCGAACGGCCCGGCCAGTTCCCCGAAGGCGCGCCTGCTCGTCATCCCCGGCTCGACCTGCCCGCCAAGGTCGACGGCAGCTTTACCTTCGCGGGCGACATCCGCCTGCCCGGCATGGTCTTCGCCGCGATTGCGCATGGCCCGCAAGGGGCGAGCGTCCTGTCGAACTACGACAAGCAGGCAGCGGCTTCGGTGCGTGGCCTTGTAGGCGTGGTTCATGCCAAGCGCTGGCTCGCTGCTGCGGGGACGACATGGCACGCCGCCGACAAGGCCGTCCGCGCGATGGAGCCGCGCTTCAAAGCCGACGGCCCGATTGCCGACAGCGAGAAGGTGATCGTCGCGCTCGACAAGGCGCTTACCAAAGGAGCTTCGGCGCGGCTCCATGCAGAGGGTGATCCCGATGCACTCCTTGCGAAACCCGCCCTGACCGCCCGCTACGATATCGAACCAGCCTTCCACGCTCCGCTCGAAACCGCGAGCGCCACCGCGCGAATGCGGCAGGGCAAGCTGGAACTGTGGATCGCCACGCAGGCCCCTGAACGCGCGAGGCGCGCCGCGGCCAAGGCGGCAGGCCTCTCGCGCCATGACGTGATCGTCTATCCGCTCCACGCAGGCGGCAGCTTCGATGCGCGGCTGGATGTCCGGATCGCGGCTGAAGTCACCGCCATCGCCACCACGCTCGGCAAGCCGGTGCAGCTGACATATTCGCGCTGGCAGGAATCGCTGGCTGGCGTGCCGCGCACCCCGCTTTCAGCGCAGTTGGACGGCGCGCTCAGCCCGGACAAGGCGCGCGTGCTCGGCTGGCGCGCCCGGCTGGCGGTGCCTGCTACCGCGCTGGAATCGGGCGCGCGCCTGCTCGACGGCTGGGGCATCCGCGATGCGCTGGACCTGCAGGACAGCCGGGACGCAATGGCCTGCGAAGGGGCGATGCCGCTCTACCGTATTCCGGAAAAGGCGGTGGATCATGTTCCTGTGGCGCTCGGCCTGCCCACCGCGCGGTTTCGCGGGCAGGCCCATGGCTACACCGCGTTCTTCACCGAAAGCTTCGTCGATGAACTCGCGCACTTTGCGGGCAGGGAACCGCTGTCGTTTCGCGTCGGGATGCTGGAGGGCGAGCCGCGCCTTGTCTCCTGCCTGACGGGCGTTGCGAAGCTGGCGCAATGGGGCGGCGGCATCGAGGCATCGGGGCAAGGCATTGCCTGCCACCGCATGGACCTCGCGGGCGCCGATGGCACGATGCGCTCCGGCCAGATCGCGGTCGTCGCCACGGCGCGGTCGGAAGCGGGAGTGGTTCGCGTCGATCGCCTCAGCGCCTTTGTCGACATCGGCCGGATCGTGAACATGGACATTGCCCGCCAGCAGATCGAAGGCGGGCTGATGTTCGGCCTCGCTCACGCCGTGGGCGGGTCGAGCGGCTACGCCAGTGGGCGTCCCGTCGCGGGCCGCCTGTCGCAATTGGGTCTGCCGCTGCTGGCCGATTGCCCCAAGGTCGATATTGCCTTTGCCGACAGCAACGAACAGCCGTTCGATCCCGGCGAGATCGGCATGGTCGCGGTGGCACCTGCCGTCGCCAACGCGCTGTTCTCCGCCACGGGCGCGCGTTTCCGCCGCCTGCCGCTGATTTCCGAGGGACTTTGATGCAACGCCCCGCCGATCATCCGACCATTCTCACCGGCAAGGTCGGAGTCCTGCTCGTCAACCTTGGCACGCCCGATGCGCCCGATGCGGGCGCGGTGAAGCGCTATCTCAAGCAGTTCCTCTCGGACAAGCGCGTGGTCGAGATTCCGGCGCTGGTGTGGCAGCCGATCCTGCGCGGGATCATTCTCAACACCCGCCCAAAGAAATCGGCGCACGCCTATGCGCAAGTCTGGACCGGGGAAGGCTCGCCGCTGGCCGCGATCACGGCGGCGCAGGCGCGTGCGCTTCAGGCGCGGCTGGGCGATGCGGCGATCGTGCGCCACGCCATGCGCTACCAGTCGCCCGCGATGGACAAGGAACTGGACGCGCTGCTTGAAGCCGGGTGCGAACGCATTCTCGTCGCGCCGCTCTATCCCCACTATTCGGGCGCGACGACCGCATCGGCGCTCGATGCCGTGGCCGACTGGATCAAGGCGCGCCGCCGCTTGCCCGCGCTACGCACGCTGCCGCCCTATCACGATGATCCGGCCTACATCGGCGCGCTTTATACTGATCTGGCGGAGCAAATTGCGGGGCTGGATTTCACACCCGAACTGCTGCTGCTCAGCTACCACGGCATGCCCGAACGCACGCTGCATCTGGGCGATCCCTACCACTGCCACTGCCGCAAGACCTCACGCCTGGTGGCAGAACGCTTCGCGCAAAGCCATCCGGCCCTGCGGATCGAAACGACGTTCCAGTCGCGCTTCGGCAAGGCCAAGTGGCTCGAACCTGCCACTGACACGGTCCTTGTCGCCGAAGGGCAGAAGGGCACGGAACGCATTGCAATTGCCGCGCCCGGCTTTTCCGCAGACTGCCTCGAAACGCTGGAGGAACTCAGCATTCGCGGGCGGGATGAATTTCTGGCCGCAGGCGGCACCCATTTCGCCTCGCTCGCCTGCCTCAACGCGGGAGAGGCAGGCATGGCGCTTCTCGAAACGCTCGTGCGAAGAGAGCTTTCCGGCTGGATTTGACTCTGCTGACATGCGTGTTAATTGTTCAGTTAACACGCACATTGGGAGAGACCATGGCCAGCCTCGCGCCGGACCTTCGCGCCGATCTGCACCGGGCCAACTTGCATCTGGACAGCGCTAATCCGCACTGGGTGCGGCTGGGCGGCGAACACAAGCTCGATCACATTCCGGGTGAGGACGGCTGGCCCGCGCTCGGCACGACGCTCATGCAGCTGTCCGATCCGCTCGGTTTCCAGAGCCGCATGACCGAAACCTATGGCCCGGTCTACCGCACGCGCAGCTTCGGGCGGCGCGCGGTGAACCTGATGGGCGCCGATGCCAACGAATTGGTGCTGTTTGACCGCGACAAGCTGTTCTCGAATGAGCAGGGCTGGGGGCCGGTACTCAACCTGTTGTTTCCGCGCGGGCTGATGCTGATGGATTTCGAGGCGCACCGCGTCGATCGCCGCGCGCTGTCGATCGCGTTCAAGCCCGAGCCGATGCGCGCTTATTGCAGCTTGCTCAACACAGGGATTGCAGGTGCGGTTGCGCAGTGGGGCGGTCAGATGCGCTTCTACGACGCAATCAAGGCGCTGACACTCGACACCGCCGCCGCGAGCTTCCTTGGCCTGCCGCTCGGGCCAGAGGCAGACGCGCTCAACAAGGCCTTCGTCGACATGGTCCAGGCCTCGGTCGGCGTGGTGCGCCGTCCGCTGCCCTTCACCAAGATGGGCAAGGGCGTGGCTGGCCGCCGCCTGATGGCGGATTACTTCGGCAAACTCCTGCGCGAGCGGCGTGCCGATCCCGGGCAGGACATGTTCAGCCAGTTCGCGCTCGCCACCCGCGAGGACGGCACGCTCCTGCCCGGGGATGTCGTGGTCGATCACATGATCTTCCTGATGATGGCCGCGCACGACACGATTACCAGCTCGGCCACCGTGCTGTTCTGGCAGCTGGCGAAGAACCCCGATTGGCAGGACCGTCTGCGGGCCGAATCGCGCGCGGTGACGGGCGGGGACGGTCTCCCCGTGGCTTACGACGACCTGGGCCGAATGGAGCTGACCGAGATGGCGTTCAAGGAAGCGCTGCGCTTCATGCCGCCGGTGCCGAACATGCCGCGCCGCGCCCTGCGTGACTTCAGCTTTGGTGGCTACGCCATTCCCGCAGGAACGACGGTGGGAATCAGCCCTGCGGCGGTCCATGCCGATCCGGCGCACTGGCCCGATCCCGAACGATTCGATCCGCTGCGCTTCACGCCGGAAAATGTTGCAGGGCGTCACAAATATGCCTGGGTGCCGTTCGGTGGGGGCGCACACATGTGCCTCGGCCTCCATTTCGCCTATATGCAGGTGAAGCTGCTGGTCAGCCACATCCTCACCCGCTACGAGGTGGTCATGCAGCCGGGCAGCGAGCCTTCCTGGCAGGCTTGGCCCATACCCAAGCCGCGTGACGGCCTTCGCGTGGAATTGCGCCGAATCTGTTGACGATTCGATGCCCGCCGGTTAAGGGCGCCGCTTTCCGGTGGTGCGTAACCATCAAATCATGGAATTCAGCGGCCCGTTTCATGCGGCCCGCCAGAGGACGAGAAACAGAGACACATGGCCAACACGCCGCAAGCCCGCAAGCGCATCCGCCGCAATGACCGTCGCGCCGAAATCAACGGCAATCGCCTGTCGCGCATCCGCACTTTCGTCAAGAAGGTCGAATCGGCGCTCGATGGTGGCGACAAGACGGCTGCTGCTGAAGCCCTCAAGGCTGCCCAGCCTGAGCTGGCTCGCGGCGTTGCCCGCGGCGTGCTCCACAAGAACACCGTGGCTCGCAAGATGTCGCGTCTCACGAAGCGCGTCGCCGCTCTCTGATTCGCTGACATCGATTCGGGTGCGGCTTCACCTTGGGTGATGCCGCGGACCTGAATTGCGCACAAAGTCAGAACATGGCCGACGGTTTACCGTCGGCCGTTTTTGTTTGTGACGCATAATAATCCGCAGCGCGCGCATGAATGTTTCAATGTGACTGTGTGCAATTGCAACAAGTCACGGAAACTACGCGATTCGCATCTCGCATAAGTAAAAACGCTTATAAAACAATGCTTTGATGCATTCCTGCGGGCCTTGGCGAGTCAAGGGTATTTATTTCAGTTTTTTTGCGGTCGCCCCGCTTGCGCTAAGGGCCGGTCGGCCAATAGACAGTGTGAACCGGGGGCGGGAATCACTGTCATCCGGTGTCACTGAAATCCTTTTGATCGGGGCCTGCTGCGCAACCTGCGTTGACGGGCGGGGGTAATTTGTGCCTGCGCGGACCGCACCGGTTCGCGCATGGCTTTTGTAGTCGGGACAGCCACGCGTGAAGATTGAAGATTTCGCTGGTGGATCCGCTGGCCGTCTCAGACGTCACGCCATTGCTGGAGCTGCTGGATGCGCATGAGCTCTGGTTTCACGGGGCTGACTACGACCTGACGATGCTGCGGAGGACCTATGACTGGAATCCGAAGGTGATTCGTGACACGCAGATCGCTGCGCGTCTGCTGGGGGCACGCCAGTTTGGCCTCGCTGCGCTGGTGAAAAACGCCTTTGATCTGGATCTGTGCAAAGCCTCACAAAAGGCTGACTGGAGCCGCCGGCCGCTGCCGCCGAACATGCTTTCGTATGCGGTGGATGATGTGCGCTATCTGCTGCCCATCGCGGAGAAGTTTGTGGCCGATCTCAAACTGAAGGGAC
>JAZKBJ010000222.1:1950-7653 GCA_040388685.1 Pseudomonadota bacterium | reverse complement strand
CCAGCCGCGATTATATTCGCCGGCATGCTCCTGACAGAAATACCAGCGGTCGGGATTGTTGGGCGATTTGGGCGCAGGGCAATCGCCCTTCTCATCGCAACCGGCGCGATCGCACAGACGCACCTGCGCCGCTTCGCGCGCGCCTTCGTAGCCGCGCCAGCGGGGAAAACCCCAATCAGAAGATCGCCCGTGTCGCGCCATACGTCCTGTCAAAGCCGCACATTGCGGAAAAGGTCAAGATGGGAAGGGTGCCCGCAAATGCAAAGGCCCGGACGAACGCGCCCGGGCCTTTACGCATTACGGGACGGTTCAGTTGACGGTGACGGTGACCGCACGGCGATTGCGCGCCCACGAATCCTCGTCGGACCCGATCGCCAGCGGGCGTTCCTTGCCATAGCTGACCGTAGTCACCCGGCCCGGATCGATGCCGAGGCTGACGAGGTAGTTCTTTGCGGCATTGGCGCGACGTTCGCCCAGCGCGATGTTGTAATCGCGGGTTCCGCGTTCGTCGCAATGCCCTTCGATGGTGATCGACTTGGACGGATAGCGGCCAAGCCACTGAGCCTGGCTCTGCAGAATGCCCTGATCGGCGGCATCGATGTTGTAACGGTCGGTGTCGAAATTGACGGTGTCAGACATGACCGATGCGAGAAAATCGGCCTGGCTGCCGGGAACCGGTCCGGTGGGCTGCATCGGCGGGGGCGTCGTCTGCGTGGTGTTGGCAGTGCCCGGCTCGGGCGGCAGTTCCTTGGGTTTGGACGCGCAGGCGCCCAAGCTCAGCGTAAAGGCGGCAAGGCCGGCGATCATCAGCGGACGGGACATCAGGTGCTCCTTTCGGATGGGGACGAAGAGGGACGGCGCATGGTGATGTTTGCACCGCACAATGGCAAGTGACTCAATTCACCCTTTGCGAATCATCCTGTCAGGGCAGGACGGGTCCCCACGAAGGATCAGAACCATCGACGGGGGTATTAAGTTTCCGCTCGTTGCGGCCGGTGAGATCGACCTGCCAGATGCCGGTCTTGCCGCTGCCGCGCTCGGTACGGAAGAACTGGATGATGCGGCCATTGGGCGACCAGGTCGGCGCCTCGTCCTGCCAACTATCTGTCAACAAACGCATATCGCCGCCCGAGGGGGAAGTGACGCCGATGCGGAAATTGCCTGCGATGTTGGTGAAAGCAATCTGGTCGCCGCGCGGGCTCCATTCGGGCGTGGCAGCCCTGCCCCCGAAAAAGCTGATGCGCTTCTGGTTCGATCCATCGGCGTTCATGACGTAGATCTGCTGTCCGCCCGAGCGGTCGCTCTCGAACACGATCCGGCTGCCATCGGGCGAGTACGATCCGCCGACGTCGAGTCCCGGCGAATCGGTCAGCCGGGTAGACGCTCCGCCGTTTACCGAAACGCGGTAGATGTCAGTGTTTCCGGCGATCGCCATCGAATAGAGAATCCACTTCCCGTCAGGCGACCAGCGCGGAGAAAAGGTGGGATTGGTGCTCGATGTGACCAGCTTCTGCTGGCCGGTCCCGATGTTGTAGATGTAGATGCGTGGCGCGCCGTTGAGGTAGCTCAGATAGACGATTTGACTGTAGTCGGGCGAATAGCGCGGGGTAAGCGCGGTCGCCTGCCCATTGGTGATGAAGCGGTGGTTGGCACCATCCGAATCCATGATCGCCAGTTGCTTGCGGCGGCGGTCCTTGGGGCCGGTCTCGGCGATATAGGCGATCTTGCTGTCGAAGAACGGGCTTTCGCCAGAGAGGCGCGAATAGACCATGTCGGCGCACTTGTGCGCGGCACGGCGCCATTCCTCGGGCTTGACCACATAGCCCTGCCGAGCGAGCTCGCTGCCCAGAGCGACGTCATAGAGATAGCAACCCACGGTCAGCTTGCCGTCGCCGTTCGCCTTGACGAAGCCCTGCACCAGCATTTCGGCCGAGCGCCCGCGCCAGCCATCAAAGGCAGGCGCGGCAACTTGCGGGAAATCGATGGCGGGCAATGCATCGGGTCCGACCGGTTTGAACAACCCATTGTTGCGCAGATCGTTGAACACGACGCGCGCCACGTTGCGCCCCAAGGCTTCGGTATTGCCGCCCTCGGCTGCGGTTGAGACGCTTTCATTGGTCGGGAAGGCAGGGATGGCGATACCGAGATCCTGCCATTCGCTTTCATCGGTGACCGATCCCGTCAGCCCTTCTTCCTCGGGCGCTGCCTGAGGAGCCGAGGACGACGGCACCGCGGCCTGCTGCGCCACGACCATCGCCGGAACCGTCAGCAGGGTGCCGAACAGGAGAAGATCACGAAGTTTCATTGGGACAACCTCTTGTCGAACCGGAACGCCGAGATGCGCTTCCAGTTAGCATAATATTCATCGGGCAGATCGAACGGGGCTGCAAGCTGCACCGCGCGGATTGCCAGTTCGACATGCCGCTTGGCCTGCGCCTCGTTCGAAGGCGTGACGCCGGTCTGGCTGACGAGGCGCGGGCGACCGACAAGGCTCCCGTCCGCGTTCAACTCCCACGCCAGAACGGTCACCAGCTTGTCGACGTCCACGCCCTGCGGACCGGTCCAGTGCGCCTTGATCTGGCGCGCAATAGCGCTTGCAAGCGATGCCTTGACCTCTGGCCCGGCAACGGCGGCCGGCGGGGTCTTGGCGGTGCCCGGCCTCGTAGAGCCGGGAACGCCCTGCAGGAAGTCCGAGCCGATACGGCTGCCCCCTGCGGGCGCATCCGGGCGGCGGCGCGGGCTGGTATCGCCGGGCTTGGTTGCCGGGGCTTTCGCCGGAGAAGCTTTGGCCGGCGCAGGTTTTGCCGGAGCGGGCTTCGCGGGGACCGGCTTGGCAGGGGCAGGTCTTGGCGGTGTGGGCTTTGGCGGTGCCGGCTTGGGTTGAGGTTGCGGCCTTGGCGTGGGCTTGGGCGGCGCAGGGACGGGTTTCGGCTGAGGCTGGGGCGGTGCGGGGACTGGCTTGGGCGGCTCTGGCAGCGGTTGCGGCTGAGCCACAGGCTCGGGCTGCGGCTCGCCCAGTTCCGGCGCGACATCGGGTGCCGCCTGCGCCAGCGGATCAGGTGAGGTCGACTGGTCGGAAATCTCTTCAGAAAAGGTCACTTCCATCCGCTCGGGCGGGGGCTTGACCGTTTTTCCCGGCGGAGCGAGCGAGAGGACCACGAGCAGGGCAACATGGGCCGCGGCCGCAATGACCAGCCCTGCTGCTTCCTGCTTCGAAAGTCCGCCTGCGGTGGGATCTCGCATCGCGTCTGCCCTATTGCGGCGCGGATGAACTGTTGGTGACCAGCGAGATCGACTTGAAGCCCGCAGCATTCAACTCGCCCATCACGGCGGCGACGCGGCCCCAGTCGAGCACGCGATCGGCGCGCAAGGTGACGAGCGGCGGCTTCGGCCCCTTGTCCAGACCGGCGAGCCGGTCGGTCAGTTCGCCCGGGGCAAGCTGCTCTTCACCAAGGAAAATCGCCCCCTGTGCGTCGATGCTGACGGTGATCTGGTCCTGCTGCTGGTCGAGCGGATCGGCCTTGCTGTCGGGCAAGTCCACCGGCACGCCCGCTGCCAGCATCGGCGCGGTGACCATGAAGATGATCAGCAGCACCAGCATGACGTCGACCAGCGGAGTCACGTTGATCTCGCTCATCGCGGCGCGGCCACCCCGGCCCCGCCGCCCACGGCCTCCTCCGCCGCCTCCAAGAGACATCGCCACGCTCAGGCTTCCAGTTCGCGGCTGAGCGTGGCGTGGAACCGGTCCGAGAAGCGATAGAGCCGCGTTTCGAAGCGATTCACCCGGTGCGAAAAGCGGTTGTAGGCGATCACCGCCGGAATGGCCGCGAACAGGCCGATGGCCGTGGCGAACAGTGCTTCGGAAATACCGGGCGCCACCACCGCCAGCGACGAGTTCTGCTGCGCGCCGATATTGAAGAAGCTGTCCATGATGCCCCATACCGTGCCGAACAACCCCACGAAGGGCGCGACCGAGCCGACCGTGGCGAGGAAATTGAGCCGGCTCGCCAGAGTGTCTGTTTCGGTCACCACAGCGCCCTCAAGTGCGCTCGACAGGCGCTGGCGGGTGCCTTCGCGGTCGATCGCCTTGCCCGATGTGGAACGCCGCCATTCGGCCAGCGCAGCGTTCACAAGGCGCGCGGAGGGCAGATCGCGGCCCTTGTTGTCCTTCTGGAACTGGTCGATGTCGCGCGCTTCCCAGAATTCGCGCTCATATTTGTCGCAACCGCGCTGGACGCTGCGCATTTTCAGCGAAAAGCCGATGATGATCATCCACGTCCACACGCTGGCCAGCACCAGTCCCGCCATCACCGCCTGCACGACATAGTCGGCATCGAGGAACAGTTTCACCGGGTTGAGCGAAGTCGGCGCGAAGGAAACGCCCTGGCTGAGCAACTCGAACGTCATGCGGATGGTAGTCCTTCAGCTTGCGAAACAACGGTCTGGAATGCGGCCACCCAATCCGCCGGCTGGCGGCGCGGACGGCCCGATGGAGCAACGAATGCCACGCGCACCTTGGCCTCGCACAGGAGCGTGTCGTCCCTGAACGCACGCTGCACGATCCGGCAGGACGCGGGCGAAAGTTCGGCAACTTGGCTGCGGATCAGCACGGCATCGTCAAGTCTGGCGGGGCGCAGGAAACGCAAGTCCATGGCGCTAACGGCATAGGCACCCTCGCCCGCCTCTTGCGCGGCGCGCTGGTCTATACCCAGCGCGCGGAGCATGTCGGAGCGGGCACGCTCGAACCAGCGCAAGTAATTGGCGTGATAGACCACGCCCGAAAGGTCCGTGTCCTCGAAATAGACGCGGACCGGGAACAGGTGCTCGTTTCCGTCGAAACGGCCGGAGGGCGGCTGAGGCAAAGTCATTCGCCGCGGACTCTACCCTTGCGACGAGTCGTTGGGCAAGGGGTGGTTAACGCCTTACCGGTGCAATGGCGCTTTTCAGCGCACCAGCATCGGGCCGAGCGGCTGTCCCGCGAAGAGGTGGACGTGCAGATGCGGCACTTCCTGATGGCTGTCAGTTCCGGCATTGGCGAGCAGTCGATAGCCCGGCGCGACCAGCCCGAGATCGCGGGCCACCTTGCCCACGGCGCGTACGAAGCCCGCGATTTCGGCGTCGGAAGCCTTCGCGGAGAAATCGTCCCAGCTGACATAGGCGCCCTTGGGGATCACCAGCACGTGAGTCGGTGCCTGCGGATTGATATCGTGGAAGGCCAAAGCGAAGTCATCCTGATAGACGGTTCTGTTCGGGATTTCCCCGCGCAGGATTTTCGCGAAGACGTTCTGGTCGTCATAAGGAAGCGTGGCATCGACCGCCATGATCAGTTGCTCCTGCTGGCTTTCTCGGCAATTCCCGAGGTGCCTTCGCGGCGTTGCAATTCCGCCAAAACGTCGGCCAGCAGCACCTGCTTGGCGGCCAGCAGCACCATCAGGTGGAAGATCAGGTCCGCCGCTTCGCCGACGAGTTCCTCACGGCTTCCGGCAAGCGCGGCGATGACCGTCTCGGTTCCCTCCTCGCCCACTTTCTGCGCGATCTTGGCAACGCCCTTGGCATGAAGCTTGGCGACATAGCTGGCGGTTGGATCGCCCTGCAGGCGCTGGGCAATCGTGGCTTCGAGCCGGGCGAGAATGTCGCTGTGTTCCATCGGCTCCGCATGGAACGGAGGCGGGCGGCGGTCAAGTGACCGGCGGCTTACTTGCG
>JAZKBJ010000222.1:0-1940 GCA_040388685.1 Pseudomonadota bacterium | reverse complement strand
GTTTGGCGATCTGCCTGCCAACGATCAGCCCGACCAGACCCATGCCGAACATTGCACCATCGGTGGGCTCGGGGATGGAAATGCCGCCCGATTGCGCCATCGCAGGCGCGACGGAGGACAGGACGACGAACATGGCAAGGGAAACGCGAAGCACTGGGGACGACCTGTTCTAGGCAAACCTGACATGGTTCACCAAAGAGTCTTGCCAGACCGTGCGATTCGGTATAACCCCTTACTTTGGTTGGTTAATGCCCCATTACGGGACTGATCCCGGCGTTTACGAGCGCGCGGGCAATCCAGCGGCGCGCAAGGCGCCATGCGCTTCTGCAATCGAGTGCGTACCGAAGTGGAAAATCGAGGCGGCCAGCACCGCACTGGCATGCCCCTGCGTGACGCCTGCCACCAGATGATCGAGCGTGCCGACACCGCCACTGGCGATCACCGGAACCGGCACCGCATCGGCAATCGCGCGGGTCAGTTCGAGGTCATATCCCTGCTGCGTGCCATCGCCGTCCATCGAGGTGACAAGCAACTCGCCCGCGCCCAGTTCGGCGAGCTTCACCGCGTGGGCCAGCGCGTCGATCCCGGTGCCCTTGCGCCCGCCGTGGGTGAAGATTTCCCATTTGCCGGGCGCGACCCGGCGGGCATCGACCGATCCGACCACGCATTGCGCGCCAAACTTCTCGGCGATGTCTCGCACCAGTTCGGGCCGCGCGACAGCGGCGGAGTTGACCGCGACCTTGTCCGCCCCCGCCAGCAATAATGCGCGGGCATCTTCAACCGCACGCACGCCGCCGCCAACCGTCAGCGGCATGAAACAGACCTCTGCCGTGCGCGCGACGACATCCAGCAGCGTGCCGCGCCCTTCATGCGTGGCGGAAATATCGAGGAAGCACAGTTCGTCCGCGCCCGCCTTGTCATAGGCGCGCGCCTGCTCGACCGGATCGCCCGCATCGCGCAAGTCGACGAAGTTGACGCCCTTGACCACGCGACCGTCGCGGACGTCGAGGCAAGGGATCACGCGGACGCGGACGGTCATGGCTTCAACTCTTGAATAAAGAGAACGAGACCTACGATGAGGTAGATCGTGTTCAGCAGGAAATACAGCCAGAACCTGAAAGGTTGAGTGCTTCGGATTGCCGAACTGTAAACCCCACCAACCGCCGAAATGTCACCAGTCCGAACGCCAACCACGATTTGCCATGCCGCCATACCAACGAGGAGGGCGAACAGGTAAGCCATCAGGCCTCAGCCATCGCAATCGCGGCGGCCAGATCGAGCCGTCCTTCGAACAGTGCCCGCCCGGTGATCACGCCCTCAATGCCATCGACTTCGTGAATCTTGAGCATCCGAATATCGTCAAGCCCCTTCACGCCGCCGCTGGCGATCACCGGAATGTCCACGCGGCGCGCCAGTTCCACGGTCGCTTCGATGTTCACGCCCTTGAGCAATCCGTCACGGCCAATGTCGGTGAACAGCAGGCTGGCAACGCCCGCATCCTCGAACCGGCGAGCGAGATCGACCACTTCGACGTCGGACACATCGGCCCAGCCTGCGGTCGCCACCATGCCGTCACGCGCGTCAACCGCGACGACGATGCCGCCGGGAAATTCCTTCGCCATGTCCTTGACGAACTGCGGGTCTTTCAGCGCAGCGGTCCCCATCACCACCCGGCTGACGCCAAGGTCGAACCAGCCTGAAACCGCCTCGCGCGTGCGGATGCCGCCGCCCAGTTGCACATGGCCGGTAAAGGCCTTGAGAATGCCTTCAACCGCCTCGCGATTCTCGGCCCGGCCCGCGAACGAACCGTCGAGATCGACGACGTGGAGGAATTGCGATCCGGCCTCAGCAAACAACGCCGCCTGATGCGCGGGATCGTCGCCGTAAACGGTCGCGCGATCCATGTCTCCTTCGGCGAGGCGGACGACCTGGCCAGCTTT
>JAZKBJ010000221.1:866-7245 GCA_040388685.1 Pseudomonadota bacterium | reverse complement strand
GGGCAAGTTCTACTCCTATCCGCTGCGCGCGTTCGAGGCGCTGTGGAACCTCGGGCTGGTGCGTTCGGCCCTGTGCATGGCCAGCTTCGCCAAGGCCAAGGCCTTCCCGAACCGCAAGGTGAAGAGCTTCGAGGACTGGACCGTCAACCAGTTCGGCCAAAAGCTCTATTCGATCTTCTTCAAGACTTATACCGAGAAGGTCTGGGGCATGCCCTGCGACGAGATGAGCGCCGACTGGGCTGCCCAGCGCATCAAGGGTCTGTCGCTGTGGGGCGCGGTCACCGACGGTCTCAAGCGCAGCCTCGGGCTCAACAAGCGCCCGAACGACGGGATGCAGACCAAGACGCTGCTTGAGACCTTCCGCTACCCGCGCCTGGGGCCGGGCATGATGTGGGACGCCGCGCGCGACAAGATCCTCGCCACCGGCAAGGGAGAGGTCCTGATGGGCCATGCCTTCAAGCAGCTCGCCGCTGACGGGCAGGGCGGCTGGCGCCTTTCCGCCACGGGACAGCACGGCGATGTGGTGATTGAGGCGCGCCATGCGATTAGCTCGGCGCCGATGCGCGAACTCGGCGCGCGACTGCACCCGCTGCCTGCAACCTCGCTCGAAGGCAGCCGCTTGCGCTACCGCGACTTCCTCACTGTCGCGCTCAAGATCCGCTCGGAAGAGCTGTTTCCCGACAACTGGATCTACATTCACGACAGCAAGGTGAAGGTCGGCCGTATCCAGAACTTCCGCTCGTGGTCGCCCGAAATGGTGCCCGACGAAAGCGTCGCCTGCGTCGGCCTCGAATACTTCTGCTTCGAAGGCGACGATCTGTGGGATTCGACCGACGATGACCTGATCGCACTGGCCACGAAGGAAATGGCGATCCTCGGCCTTGTCAGCCCGGAAAAGGTGATCGGCGGCGTGGTCGTACGGCAGGAAAAGGCCTACCCCGTCTATGACGATGAGTACGCCGCGAACGTCGCCGCGATGCGGACCGAACTCGAGGCGGCGCATCCGACGCTGCACCTCGTCGGGCGCAACGGCATGCACCGCTACAACAATCAGGATCACGCGATGATGACCGCGATGCTGACGGTCGAGAACATCGCGGCAGGCGCGCGCGTCTACGACACCTGGTGCGTGAACGAGGACGCGGAATACCACGAGGCAGGTGACGAAGGAGCCGAAGCCGCGATCCCTGCGCGCCAGGCCATCACCGAAGATCAGGCCGCAGCGCTTGCATCGGTGCGCGATGTGCCCGAACGTATCGTTCCGGCAGCACCCGCCGTAAAGGCAGCCTGACCCTTACCATGACCGGGATGATCCTGCCGATGATCGACCGCCTTCGCCGTATCGTGCTCCTGCGCTACTTGCTGGCCAGCGTCGGCGCGCTGGCGGTCGATATGGGTTCGTTCCTTGCATTGCTGGCACTGGGCGTAGTGCCGGTGCTTGCCTCTGCCGCCGGCTATTCGCTGGGCATCGTCGCGCACTGGGTGCTTTCGAGCCGCGCGGTGTTTGCCGATAGCGTCTCGGCGGAGCGCGTGCAGCGCACGCGGCAGAAGGCGCTGTTCGTAGGCTCCGCGCTGATCGGCCTTGCCCTGACCACGATGATCGTCGGCGCGGGCACTGCGGCAGGTCTTGACTCCCGCCTGTCCAAGATCGTCGCGATTGGCGCCAGTTTCACCGTCACTTGGCTGTTGCGCAAGCGGGTCGTCTTCCAGTGAGGGCCATTCAGGCCGGCGCCCCTCCGGGTGAGCGCCGTGCGGCGACGCCGGTACTGGGCGTGTTGCGGATCTGGCTGGCCACGGCCTTGCTCATGCTGCTGGCAACCGGCGGTAAGATCGGCCCAGCATGGTTCCTTGATGGCGACGATGCGCTGCGCCTGCAGCAAGTGAGAGACCTGCTCGCCGGACAAGGCTGGTTCGACCTTCACCAATACCGCATCGCGCCGCCGGATGGCGTGGCAATGCACTGGACCCGCGTGGTCGATCTGCCGATCGCGGCGGTTATCCTCATCCTGCGTCCGCTGCTGGGCCAGCCACAGGCGGAAGTGGTCGCAATGACGCTGATCCCGCTGCTCGGGCTGCTGTCTGCGATGCTGCTCTCGGCAAGGCTCGCCGCCCGCCAGTTCGGTTCCGGGGCAGGCCTGATGGCCGCCCTGATGGTGGCTGCCGCCATCCCTGCCTCCTTCCGCATGATGCCAATGCGTATCGATCATCACGCGTGGCAATTCGTCCTCGCCCTCGTCGCGCTGAACGGCATGGCGGCGCGCACGCCCAAAGTCGGTGGGGCCGTGGCCGGACTGGCCCTGGCGCTGGCGCTTGGCATATCGCTGGAATCACTACCGCTGACAGTGATCTTTGCCGGGCTGTGCACGTTGCGACTGTGGCGCGGTCAGCGCGAATGGCTGGGCGCTTACATGGCGGCCGTCGCGCTTGCCTGCGCGGTGCTCTTGCTGTTCTCGCGCGGCCTTTCGGACATCGCGGATCACTGCGACGCCTTGTCGCCGGTTCATGTCATGGTTCTGCTGTGGGTGGCGGGTGCCTGTGCGCTGGTCCTGCCCCGGTTGCGGCACCGTCCGCCGGGGCTGAGCCTTGTCGCGCTGGGGGCCATCGGCGCGGGCGCCATCGCGATCATGGCAATGCGCGCGCCGCAGTGCCTGGGCTCGGATGCCTTCGCCGCGCTCGACCCTCTGGTGAAGCGGGTCTGGCTGGATTCGGTGGTCGAAGGGCTGCCGGTCTGGCGTCAGGGCCTTGTGCTGGGCGCGACGATCATCCTGCTGCCGCTGTTCGGCCTCATCGCCTGCATCCGCCTTCGCCTGGCAGCAAACGATCAGGCGATGCGCGACTGGTGGACCGACATGGCGCTGCTGCTGGCAGGTGCCACGCTTGTGGGCCTGCTTGTGGCGCGGGCTTCCGGGGTTTCCTGCCTCTTCGCAACCATTCCGGCGGCATGGCAATTCCAGGGTCAGGTGCAGGCATGGCGCGCCGACCGGTTGGTCCTTCGCAGACTTGCCCGTATTGCCTTGCTGATTGGCCTGATCATGCCGGGCGCGCTTGTTGGCATGGCGGCGAGTGCCCTGCCGCGCAAACCGGCACCGCCATCGTCAAACGAGGTGTGCAAGTTGCCGGAATTCCTGCCCGCGCTTGCCCGCCTGCCTGCCACGACGGTACTGTCTGGTCTCGATCTCGGCCCGGCAATTCTCGTGACGACGCCGCACACGGTGGTGGCGACAGGGCACCACCGCGCCAGCGCCGCGATGCGTGACCTGTTGCTGGCCTTCCTCGGCCCGGACGAGGGCGCGCGGGCGATCATGGCGCGGCGCGGCGCGCGCGTGGTCGTGATTTGCGCAAAGGGTGCCGAAACCCGGCTCTACCGCCGCCTCGCGCCCAATGGCTTCATGGCGCATCTGGCCGATGGCAAGGCGCCGTCATGGCTCGAACCCCTTCCGCTTGCACCGCAAAGCGGGATCAGCGTGTGGGTGGTTCGTCCGCAACCAGCGCCGCGTAGCGTTCGGTAAACGGAGCCAGTTTGGCGCGATAGGCATCGGCCGCGCCGACAGCGCCGGTGTTGATCGGCTCGCGCACCTGCATCACGCTTGCGGTCGAAACGATCCGTTTGGTTTCATGCGGGCGGAACACTTGTGGCTCTTCCGGCAATCCGCAATGGGCGAGAATGCGGCGGATTTGTGGTTCGGGGTCCTGCACCAGCGCTTGATAATCGACGACGAGGATGCGGTCGGGGAACATCGCGCTCCAGTGCCGGAACAGTTCGTCTTCCAGCGCGAAGTGCGCGGCGATGTCGGCAAGATCCCAACTCCAGTCGAGTCCATGGATAAAGTAGGTGCGATAGGCCGACCATGCGCAATCGGCGGGATCGCGGCGCATCCATACCACTTTGGCCTGCGGTAGCAGCGCGGCGATCAGCCCCATGAAGCGGCTGGTGTTGAGCGCCTTGTCGACAAAGCGGCCCCGCTTGCCAAAGCGCTCCTGCCCGAGATGGACGTAGAGCGCGGCGAGATCATTGGCCTTGCCCCCGGCGGAAAGGTAGGTCGCCAGCCCTTTGGCGCCGAGCGAGGGCAGGTCGCGCAGCAGCACCGACATGCGGCCCAGTTCCTCGCCGCCTGCCACGGCAGAATGGCTGACGAGGATCTGTTCGACCAGCGTCGTGCCTGAACGCGGCAGGCCGGTGACGAAGATGGGTGTGTCGGTCGGGATCGTCACTTGCGCGTTGACGCTGTCGACGAAGGCGCGGTCGTAGCCATCGCGGCACTCGGCGGCATCGCGGGCGTCGGCGGCGGCGTCATAGGAGCGCCAGCCTTTGACCAGCTCCGCGCCTGCCGAAAAATGCCGGAAAGCGGCGTCCGGCTCCTTGCGGTCGAAATGCACGCGCCCTGCGGCGTAGTGATAATGCGCGCGCTCGATCGCGGGCGCGCCTGTCATCGATTGTTCCGCCGCAATGATCCGGTCGCCGATGGCGTCACCGCTCACACGCTTGCGCGCGGCGGCCAGCGACAGCATCGCCTGTCCAAGCTGCGGCTCTGAATCAAGCGCGGCGAGCAGGCTTCGCTCGGCCTCTTCCACGTCGCCCAGATTCACCGCGATGGTGCCGCGAATATATTGATGGCCCGAAACCGTCGGCACGCCGAACGGCACCTCGCCCATCAGCGCCCACGCCTGTTCGAGATTGCCGGTCTGGGCTAGCATCGCGGCCTGCAGGAACCGCGCATGCGGATCGCTGGCCCGGTGGCGGGCATAACGCTCCATGGCGAGATGCGCGGCGCTGTATTCGCCGTTGGTCTGCATCACCTTCGCGATGGACTGCCAGCGGTCGCCCAGCGCAGGATTGCCCTCAATCAACGCAAAAGCTGCCGTATTGGCCGCGCGGCGGTTGCGGCATTCTAGCGCGGCGACGAAAGTGCGCAAGAAATGCGCGGCTTGCTCTGAGGTCATGGTCGCAGGCCTATAAGAATATACCGGGCAAAAAAAGAGGGGCGGCCCGAAAGCCACCCCTCCATCTTTATGGTATTGCACTTACGATCAGAAGTTCACGCCAAACTGAAGACGAACCGAACGCGGTTGCTGGTATGACAGCGGCGTGCCGTAGTCACCACGCGGACGACCATTACCCTGCGTTCCGAGTTCACGAACGTCGAGCACGCCCTTCTGGTTGAAGACGTTGAAAACGTCGACGCGGAAGGTGCCTTCGAAGGCGTCGCTCGGGATCGTGAATACGGCCGAAAGATTTGTGAAGATGTTCCAATCCGACTGCAGCTGCGAACCACGCGGCGTGAGCTGAAGGCTCGTGCCGGCGGCGTTGTTCTGGAAGCCCTTGTAGGCAGGATTGGTGATCACGTTACCGCTGGAGTCAAGGTTGCAATAAAAACCAGCGGCACCATAGGCACCCGCGTAAGGATCGACCGAGACCGGGACGCGACCGATACATCCGAACTTACGTGGCGAGACAGCCTGGAACTGCGCACCAAGCGTGAACCAGTCCGCAATCTTGTAAGAGCCGAACACCTTGAACTTGTGACGCGCATCGCCGGGCAGCGGGCCGAACGCACCGTTGACTAGACCCGGCTGGTCGAATGCGGTGGTCAGGCCAGAATCGGTCTGGCCGTTATCCGAACGGATACCGCCTTCGATGTTACCTTCGGACTTCGACCACGTGTACGAAGCCGAAAGGCTCCAAGTGCCGTCAAAGTCGCGATCGAACGTGGCAGTGATCGCCTTGTAGGTGCGCTTTGCCCGGGGATAGCCGAGATCTGCTGCTGTGAAGTTGACCGTTCGCAGGGTCGATTCACCGTTGACCGGGTTAGAGAGCGTAATCGTAGCGTCACGGCCCGGGTTGGCCAGCACGTACTGGTGGAAGCCGGACCAGATTGGGCTGCCCGAAGAAGTAGTGCAGTCGAGTTTATTGTCGTCGCAGTACTTATTCACGGCAGCATCGATCGCAACGTCTTCGAGCGAGTCGTTGAGCTTGCGATACTGGCCAAACAGACCAACGCGGATGCGATCACCGAGTTGCTGTTCCACGCCGAAGACGAACTCGTCAACCGACTGCGGGCGCAGGCTCTTTGAAACCGTTGCTTCAGTCGGCGTTGCAACGCCGTCGGAGATGATGTCGCAGTTGCGTGTGCTAGTATCTGGGCATGCTGTGGCATCGGCAAATCCGAGCACCGGCGCACCGAGGATCGGCGTGCCGTCAGGATTTACCCCGGTAACGTAATTGTAGCGGGTGTAGTCAAGCTCGGCGCCAGCAAGACGGATGTTGGTGTTTGCCACAACCGGCAGGAAGTAGCGACCGTACGAACCGTAGACCTTAGTGCGCTTGTCACCGAACGGATCGAAGGTGAAGGCAAGGCGCGGTGCCCACTGGCTGCCAGAG
>JAZKBJ010000221.1:0-856 GCA_040388685.1 Pseudomonadota bacterium | reverse complement strand
AGAGAACTTATCGTTACGCACGCCAAGGTTCAGTACAAGGCGGTTGTCGAGCAGCGACCAGCTATCCTGCAGATAAAACGCTTCGTTCTTGGACTTGAACACGCCGCCGTTGATGAACGTACGACCGGTCACGTAAAGCGTGTTCGGCGCGGAAACGTAAACGTCGCCCGTTGGACCCGAGTTCACGTAAGTGTAGAACACGTTGCCGGTGTAGCTGGTGGTGGCGTCGGTTGTCAGGTTTTCACGATCATAACCGCCCTTGAAGTGATGCTCACCGAATGCGTTGATGAACAACTCTGCGTCCGCACGATAGAATTCGCGGGTGTCGAGGTTGGTCTCGATCGCATTGACCGGATTACCCGAAAGCGCAGGGCTGAAGTTGCCGGATGTGTCCTGGATGCCCGGATAGTTCGGCTGCGAAGAACCGGTGATTTGGCTGTTCTTGTTCTTGCCGTAAGCCGCCGAAACGGTAAGAAAATCAGTGAGCTGGCCAGTGTAACGACCGACAAAGTTCTCGCCGCCTTCCTGCAGGACCGCAGTGCTCTGATAGGCACCTGTGATCGGACCTTCAGGGTCGACGCGCGAATCATAGCCGCCACCGTTTACATCGGTCACGCCATAAGAGCGACGAAGAGTCTTGGCGGTTGAATTGAAGTAGGTGAACTCGAGACGGTGGCCATCGAATGGCAGAAAGTCGAGCTTTCCGCCGTAGAATGGCGTGCGTGACGAGTCCTGCAAGCGACGCAGACCGGTGCTGTACGGCGCGACCTGAAGGCGATCGAGCGGATCGGCACTGGCCGGATCATCGATGGTCGTGTTCGGATTGGTGTTCAGCTGTGTGTCGCCAGACTTGATA
>JAZKBJ010000220.1:3192-14240 GCA_040388685.1 Pseudomonadota bacterium | reverse complement strand
AGGATCGGCGCAGGATAACCCTTCCGCTTGCCCCGCCGCTCGAACAGCGCAGGCTGCAAATCTACATCATGCTGCTGCTGCTGGACGGCGCAGCGGTGATGGGCGGGTTGTGCACTGCCAGTTGGCTATACCTCGGGCACTTCTTTGAAGAGTCGTCTCTGCTGCACGGCCAGGTTCTGGTCCCGATCTACTGGACCATCGCGCTCAGCATCAAGGTCTATTCCCTTCAGGCATTGCGTCGTCCGGCGTTTGCGCGAGCGCGCTCGGCCCTGTCGCTGATCGGTGCGGAAGGCGCGCTTCTGTTCGTCGGTTTTGCAACCAAGAGCACTGACAATTTTTCGCGCGTTTCCTCGATGCTTGGGCTGGTCATGGCCATGCTGCTGCTGATCTGGATACGCTCGATGATGCGCCCCGTCATCCAGGGGCGCTGTGGCGAGGTCGGCATCAATGTGCTGCTGATCGATGATGGCGGCGCGGCGCTGCGTATTCCGCACGCCTATCACATCGATGCGCGTGAACATCACCTCGCACCCGATCTTTCCGATCCGCACATGATGGACCGCCTTGGCCTCTACATGATGAACATGGACCGGGTCATGGTCAGTTGCCCCGCAGACCGCAGGGGCGCATGGGCGCTGGTGTTCAAGAGCGCCAACGTCTCCGGTGAGATCATCGACCCCGAAGTGAGCAATCTCGGTGTCATCGGGGCCAGACGAGAACGCGATTTCGGCGCCTTGATCGTGGCGAGTGGCCCATTGGGACTTCGGTCACGGGCGCTCAAGCGCGCGCTCGATTTCGCCTTGGCAGGAAGCGCCGTGCTGGCACTCGCGCCGCTGCTGGCCGTTGTCGCGCTGGCGATCAAGCTGCAGGACGGAGGTCCGGTCCTGTTCGTGCAGAAGCGCACGGGACGAGGCAACCGGTTCTTCCCGATCTTCAAGTTCCGCTCGATGCGGGTCGAGAAACTGGACTCCGCAGGCGCGCGCTCGGCCAGCAAGGACGACGACCGCATCACCCGCATCGGCCGCTTCATCCGCGGCACGAGCATCGACGAACTGCCTCAGCTTTTCAATGTGTTGCGCGGCGAAATGTCGATCGTCGGGCCTCGGCCCCATGCCATCGGCTCACTGGCGGGCGACAAGTTGTTCTGGGAAGTCGACCATCGCTACTGGCTGCGGCATTCGCTCAAGCCAGGCCTGACCGGTCTTGCGCAGGTGCGCGGTTTGCGCGGTGCGACCGACACCGAAACCGATCTGGCCAACCGTCTTCAGGCCGATCTGGAATACCTTGATGGCTGGACGATCTGGCGTGATCTCAACATCATCATGAACACGGTGCGCGTGCTGGTTCACGACCGGGCTTTCTGAGCGCCTTGTTCTCCGCCCGCTCGAGGTCAGACCTTCGTCGCCGGGCATGGGCCTGCCTCGGGCAAGGCGCGCAACCGCGCAATGCGATCCTTCCACGACCTGTGGGTCGGCGCGCGCAGAAATCCCAACCAGTCGTTGGCACCAAGACGCTCGAACAGGGTCAGGCCGCGCGCCGCGTCAAAACCAGCGCAGCCCATCAGCCGAAACCCGCGTTCATCGGCGGCATCTTCCATGTTACGCCGCTTCGCCATGCCGCCGCCGCGACGGTCCCCGTTGATGACGTGCGCGAATTCGTGCCCCGCCGCGAGCGCGAGTTCATCGTCGGTGCGGGCAAATGCGAGCATACCTGTGGACATCGCGACGTTGCGCGTATCGCTGTGCGCATCGACGCCGCGATCGGTGAACAGGACCAGCCGGATCGCGCAGTGCCGGACCGGCTGGAGCGACAATGTCATCGATACGCCGCCCCTGCGAACTTCAACCGCCACGTCGCTGCCCGCCTGAGCGGCACCAATTTCGTCGAGCAAGGCGTCTGCTGCAAGCGCACCCGCGCCGCGCCGTGCAACAACGGCATCGACCGCTTCGCTGTTGATCGAAACCAGTTCGTCGCCCGGGCGCAGACCCGCGCGCTCGGCGGGTCCGCCAGTCGCCACCCCCACCACAACCGGAAGTTCACCCAAGCCGGCGCTGGACTGGAGCAGCGGCCAATCACGTCGCGCGTAGGCACGGCGATCATCTATCGCGAGGCCTGCATCGGAGATTCGCGCGGGGCAGCTGTTCCCGGCAGCGTCCCGCAACCGCCATTCGAGTGCAGCCACCCGCGCAAGATCAGCACGCAGGCGCAAGGGCCAATCCGGCGCGGCCTGCTGCGCCATGGCAGAGGTGCTTGCAGCCGCAAATGTCAAAACCGCGACAAGCCCGCGTCTGAAGCGCGTCGTCCCGGCCAAGGGCGTTTCACGGCACGCATGTGCGCCAATGTTAATCATCATATTGCATTGCACCATAATCGCCGAGTTGCTAGACCAACTTCAGTTCATTTCGGATTTTCCCGCAGCCATTCAGCACGGAACTGCAAGCACCTGATTTGACTGGTTCAATATCCTTGTCGAGCCCCCCTGATTCCAGGCGGCATGATTTCGCGTCAGGAGAATACATTTGAAGATTGCCATTCTCGGCCTCGGCTACGTGGGTTGCACTGCAGCAGGGTGTATTGCAAGTCAGGGGCATGAAGTTCTCGGAATCGACGTAAGTCCCGCCAAGGTCGAGACGCTCAATTCGGGAAAGTCACCTGTCTATGAGCCGGGACTGGACGATTTTATCGGCAAGGCCCGCGCGGAAGGCAGGCTGGAGGCCGTAACGGAAATCGGCGACAAGCTGGACGATTGCGACATCGCGATTGTCTGCGTCGGCACGCCGAGCGGTGTCGATGGCGCCCACAACATGAGCTATATCGTCCAGGTGACGCGGGCCATAGCCGCCTCGATCAAGTCCGATCGCAGGGCACCGCTGACCGTTGTCTACCGTTCGACGATGCGGCCCGGAACGACCGAGCAGATGATCCAGCCGATCTTCCGTTCGCTGCTGGGCGAGCGGTCGGACGACCTTGTCGAGCTGGTTTACAATCCCGAGTTCCTGCGCGAGGCGACAGCGATCGAGGATTACTTCAACCCGCCAAAGATCGTGCTTGGCACGATTGACGGCACGCCTTCGGAAAAGATGGTCGCGCTGCACGAGGGCATCGAAGCGCCCATCTTCCATGTCGGCATCCGCGAAGCCGAGATCACCAAGTTCGTCGACAACACCTGGCACGCGGTCAAGGTGGCGTTCGCCAACGAGGTGGGCCGGGTCTGCCAGAACATCGGCATTTCGGCGCGGCAGGTTCACCAGATTTTCGTTTCGGATACGAAGCTCAATATCTCGCCCTACTACACCCGCCCCGGCGGACCATTCGGCGGGTCATGCCTGCCCAAGGACGTGCGCGCCCTGCAGCATATTGCAGCCGACACCGGATCGCAGACGCACCTGTTCGACTCATTGCTGCGCAGCAACGACGCGCACAAGCATCACCAATTTCTTCACGTGACCAAGGACATTGCGCCCGGAGCACGGGTGCTGCTGGTCGGCCTTGCGTTCAAGGCCGACACTGACGACTTGCGTGAAAGTCCCGCAGTGGACATGGCGCGCAAGCTGTTAGATGCCGGGTACGCGCTCGACATCTACGATCCGCAGCTCAAGCCTGAAAGCTTGGTCGGGCAGAACCTTGGCTACGCTTATGCAATCCTGCCGTCGATCGACGGATTGCTGGTCGACAAGGCCACCGCCGAAACCCGCGACTATGCCGTCGTGGTGTCGACCAACAGGCTGATCAAGGACCTTGACCTTGGTGCCGCCCGCATCGTCGACGTGAGCGCGATTGCATGACCATGCCGGTTGCAGCCGGGGACTTCGAGTTCCCGACGGAAATTCCCGGATTGCCGCTGGCAGGCAAGAAAATCCTGATCGTGGTTGAAAACCTGCCTCTGCCGTTCGACCGGCGGGTGTGGCAGGAGGCGCGGACACTCAAGGCGGCGGGCGCGCTCGTTTCGATCATCTGCCCGACAGGCAAGGGTTACGAAAAGCGCTTCGAGGTCATAGACGGGATCGACATTCACCGTCATCCCCTGCCAATCGAGGCGAGCGGCGCGCTTGGGTTCCTGCTGGAATATGGAGCGGCGCTGTTCTGGGAAACGGTTCTGGCGTGGAAGATCTACTTCAAGCGCGGGATCGACGTGATCCAAGGCTGCAATCCGCCTGACCTGATTTTCCTGGTGGCGCTGCCGTTCAAGCTGCTGGGGGTGAAGTACATCTTCGACCACCACGACATCAATCCGGAGCTTTACGAAGCCAAGTTCGACAAGCGCGGCTTCTTCTGGAAGCTGATGGTGCTGTTCGAGAAGCTGACGTTCAAGGCCGCGGACGTATCGATGGCGACCAACCAGTCCTACCGCAAAATCGCGATCGAGCGCGGCGGCATGGATCCAGACAAGGTGTTCGTGGTGCGCTCGGGGCCGGACCTCAGTCGCTTGAAGCGCGTGCCGCCTGTGGAAAGCTGGAAGAATGGGCGGCGGTATCTTGTCGGCTATGTCGGCGTGATGGGCGATCAGGAGGGGATCGACCTGCTGATCGATTCGGTTGAGCACATCGTCCGGACCAAGGGACGGCAGGACATCCAGTTCTGTCTCGTCGGTGGCGGCCCGAGCCTCGCCAAGCTCAAGGAACTGGTCAGTCAGAAGGGTCTTGCGGACTTTGTCCACTTTACCGGTCGCGCACCCGACCAAGATCTTTTCGAGGTTCTTTCGACCATGGACGTCGGTGTGAACCCTGACCGCGTCAACGCGATGAACGACAAGTCCACCATGAACAAGATCATGGAATACATGTCGCTCGAAAAGGCGATGGTGCAGTTCGATGTAACCGAAGGACGCTTTTCAGCGCAGGAGGCATCGCTTTATGCCAAGGCCAACGATCCGGTGGACTTCGCAGAAAAGATCATCGAACTGATCGAGGACCCGGATCGGTGCGCGGCAATGGGCGCGTTCGGCCGGCGCCGGGTCGAGACAGAACTCAACTGGGGGCACCAGATAACGCCGCTGATCTCGGCCTACCGCAAGGCCTTGCGTCTGGATGCGTAAGGACGCTCCTGGTCATCGTCCCGCGGCGCCATGCCTGGCGCGACGCTCAGCGGCGCCGGGGCAAGACGCGAGCGTAGCGAAATGCGCAAGTTCCGATGACCAGCGTGCAGCCGATGTCGATCAACCAGTTCAGGTGGGCTGGGCCATAGAGCAGCTTGTCGGCAACGTGCAGGGATATCAGGCGCAGCGCGACAAGGCCGACGAGCCCGATCATGGCCAGCCGGGCCACGGCAACCAGCCGGGTCAGCGATCCTGTACGGGTGCGGGCGTAAACGCGCCAGCCGAGGAAAGCCATCAGCGACGCCGCAAGCACTGCCGCAGCGCTAAGCGGCCCCTGCAGTTCCTGTCGCGCGCCATATTCGCCATCGGCCCGCAGCATACCGCGCAAAACGGTGCGCAGGCTCTCTTCAATTCCGGTCACGCGCCAGGCAAAAAGTGCGACGAACAGCGTGGCAAGGCCAATCCACCAGGCCGTATCGCTGCCGGGGCGACCACGCTTGCGCGCGGCAAGTCCCGCCCAGAGGCACTGCCCGCACACGACAAGATAGACAGCACTTGCGGCGAGGCTGAAGAAGGAAAGGGTCAGCTGCATGAAAGTCTTTCGCGTCTGCTCATTCTGGACGGCACCGAGGCTTCGCAGCGCCCTGCCCATCCGTCAGAATCCCACTATCGTGCGATGACAGCAGGGTCCAGTTCCAGCGTCGTCCATTTTGCATTGCAGCACGAAACCCTATGCAGGGTTGCGCTCGGTAGAGGCGATGTCTATGCCCAAATACGTATCAACACAGGGTGTTCTACAGTATGATCAGGAATAATCCCTTGAAAATCGCGCCGTTGGTACTGCTGGCGGCTTCCGCCGCTACCCTTGCTGGCTGCTCGTCCTCACCGGTCGCCAAGATCGGGCTGGTCGATTCAACGCCTGTAGCTGCATACGGCCAGGACGGATATTCGGCGACAGAGCCGACCGAATATTTGCTGCGCCCGTCCGACGTTGTGTCGGTCACAGTTTTCCGCGAGCCCGACCTCTCGGTTGAGAACGTGCCCATCGGTGCAGACGGCATGCTTTCGCTGCCACTGGCCGGCGCGATCAAGGCTGACGGACTGACGACTCGTCAGCTGGAACAGGAAGTGCGCAGCAAGCTTGCGTCCTCACTGGTAAGCCCGAACGTCAGCGTGAACATCATGCAGTTCGGCTCTCACGTGGTGACGGTCGAAGGGTCGGTCGAAAAGCCGGGCATGTATCCGTTCAAGCCCGGCACGCGGCTATCGGGTGCCATTTCGCTCGCGGCCGGACCGAACCGGACCGCCAAGCTTAAGGAAGTTGCCGTTTTCCGCCAGACGACGAGCGGCATGGCAGTGGCCAAGTTCGACTATGCAGCTGTCAGGTCCGGCACGATGATGGACCCGGTGCTTCAACCGAGCGATCGCGTCGTGGTCGGCACCTCCGGGCTGTCGGTGTTCTGGCAGGATCTGCTCAAGACCCTGCCAGCCTTCGCGCTGTTCACGAACCTGTGACCGCCAGGCCACTCGCCAAGCGCCCCCTTGCAAATCGCATGAGAAAGTTGACGCAAGCATGACAGAAGCTGCCAGCAACAGGGCTTCGTGGACCGATCAGTATCTTCCCGGTGCGGGAGAGGCAGATCATTCGCAACCAGCCGGCCTGATCAACCTGTCGATGATCCGGGGCCTGCTGTTCCGCCAGCGCATCATCCTTATCGGCGTCGTTCTTGCAGCTCTGGTACTGGGTCTGGTGACGACCTTGCTGACCAAGCCGATCTACCAGTCGACAGCAACTGTCCGGATCGATCCCGATGGCGCGAACATCGTGCAGGGGCAGGATCTTGCACCGTCGATCGCGACCAACGAAATCGACCGGTACATGAAGACACAAGGCTCGGTGATCATGAGCCAGCGCATGGCGTTCCGGGTCGTCGATTCGCTCAAGCTTGACCAGAACGACGCCTTTCTTGGAAAGGCCGTAAGCGAAGGCAAGCCAGCGGAATACACCGCCAAGCAGTGGCAGACGATGCGCCGCGAAATGGCGGCGGGCATGGTTCAGGGCGGCGTTGCGGTCGACATTCCGATCGATAACCGGGTCATTTCGATCAACTACAGCTCGGGCGATCCGACAATGGCGAAAGTCATTGCCGACGCCTATGCCGACAACTTCGTGCAGGAAGACGTCCGCCGCGCGCTTGAAGCCAACACTTACGCGCAGAAGTACCTGCAAGAACAGATCACCCAGATCAGCGCGAAGTTGCAGGATGCCGAAATGGCAGCCAATGCCTACGCCAAGTCGAACCGCATCGTCAGCAGCCCTCTGGCTGCCGCGTCGGGCGACAAGGCTGGAGCCAGCAGCGCCGGGCCAACGATCACCGTAGCCAACCTTGCCAGCGTCAACGGCAACTACACCCAGGCACGGGCACAGCGCATTGCCACCGAGCAGCGTTGGGCCGCAGTTTCTGGCATGCCAGCTCTGCAACTGCCCGAAGTTCAGCAGAACAGCGCGATCCAAAACCTGTACAGCGAGCGCGGCAAGGTCATCACCCAGCTTTCGGAACTGCGCCAGCGTTATGGCGACAGCTATCCGCAGGTGAAGGAAGCCAAGGCCCAGGTTGCCTCGCTCGACGCGCAGATCAATCGTCTCGGATCGGACATCAAGAACTCGATCCGCGACCAGTATCAGATCGCATTGCGCCAGGAGCAGGCGCTTTCCGGCGAACTGACCAAGGTTTCGGACCAGACCCTCGACGAGCAGGACCGCCGCGTGCGCTTCAACCTGCTCGACCGCGAGGCTGGCGCACTGCGGACGCAGCTCGCCGCACTGCTCGAACGCTACAACCAGATCTCGTCCGCGGCCAATGTTCGCAGCGGCTCGATCTCAAAGCTTGATGCCGCCACCCAGCCTGGGTCGCCAGTCACGCCCAATCTGATAAAGAACATGCTCGTCGCGCTCATCATGGGCGTCGCCGTGGCCGTGGTTCTTGCAGTATTGCGCGAGGCCTTCGACGACCGCCTGCGGTCAAGCGACGATGTCGAGCGCAAGCTCGGCATGCCGCTGCTCGGCTTCACGCCGTATCTGTCCAGCGAGGAAGTGACCAAGCAGGCGCAGGATCCATTCAGTTCGCTGATGGAATCCTACTCGTCGCTGCGCACGTCGATCGACTTCGCGATTACCGGCAATCACCGCGTGATCCAGATTACCAGCAGCCAGCCCTCGGAAGGCAAGTCGCTGACTTCGTCGGTCATCGCCAAGAAGTATGCGGAACTGGGGCGCAAGACGCTGCTGATCGACGCCGATTTGCGCAAGCCGACGATTGCCCATCTGTTCGGTTCCAAGCGGTCGTCCATCGGTTTTGCCGAAGTACTGCTCGGCGATGTGCCGCTCGCCGATGCCTTGCTCAAGAACACGCCCGATTCGCTCGACGTGCTCCCGATCGGCTCGATCCCGGCCAACCCTGTGGAACTGCTCTCGTCACAGCTGCTCAGCGATTTCATTGCGCGCTGCCGCAACGAATACTCGCTGATCATCATCGACTCCTCGCCCGTCATGGGTCTGGCTGACGCGCCGCTGATTTCGCGCCATGTCGACGGGGTCGTGTTCATTGTCGAAGCGAACCGCTCGCAGTTTGGCCAGACCAAGGCCGCCATCCGCCGCCTGCGCAATGCCGGTGCCCGGATCGCCGGTGCGGTGCTGACCAAGTATCGGTCGGCTGAAGCAGGCCTGTCGTACGATTACATCTACAACTACTACTCCTACGGCTCCAAATCCGAGGATTGAACGGCGATCTGATCCGGTCGCGGGCAAAACGCCTGCGGCCGGATCGCGCGCTTTGGCAAGGAGCATTGCCCTTGCTCATGCAAAATATCCGGTACCCATGATGGAATGGCGGGAGGCGAGCTTGTCCGGGACTCTCGGTGAAGTCAGCAAAGTGCTGCATGTCAGCGGCGACTACCCGGACAGCATAGATTCCTTCAAGACTCCGGTCATCAAGACGCTTATCGCGCTGACCCGTACACAGTTCCATCACGACGTCCTCTCGCTGAATCGCCGCAACCCCGCCATGGGTTCCTTTGCGGCGGACGTCCTGCTCCGCCTCGGCAGACCCCGGCTGCACACAGCAAGCGAGCCTTTCGAAGACGGTACAGCGATGCGCTATGACGCACCGCCGAAAGGGCTTTACCACGCCGCCATGCTGCGCCAGTTGGGCGACGAGATCGCCAGACAGATTGAGCGGTCCCAGCGCAAGCCAGATCTCATTGTCGGGCACAAGCTTGCGATCGAAGGAATCGCGGTACGCCGCGCCGCGAACGTTACCGGCATTCCTTACGCAATCTCGATACAGGGCGATACCGACACCAAGATCATCGACGCGCGCCCTGATTTGCGGGGAGAACTTGCGCGCGTATTCCATGGTGCGGCGATGGTGTTTCCCTTTGCGCCTTGGGCACTGAAGCGGGTGGAAGGCAAGCTTGGCTTGCGCAAGGGACCGGTGTGCATGCTGCCTTGCCCAACGGACCTCGATACACCGAATCCGCCGGCAACGGGCGGGGACGGTTTCGTTTCGGTGTTCCATCTGAAGAATCATTCCCGCAAGAACCTGCAAGGGATGGCAGCGGCGATGCGTCTGGCTGCAGAACAGGGCACCCCGCTCACGTTGACCGTCATCGGCGGTGGAAGCCCGACCGAGGTTGCGCAGTGCGAGGCACTCGCCAAGGGCGCGGAGCGACTGACGTTTGCAGGACCAATGGGGCGCGATGAACTGCGCGCCCGGATGAAGACGGCCACCGCCTTTGTCATGCCGTCGCTGCGCGAAAGTTTCGGGCTGGTCTTCATCGAAGCTCTGTTTGCAGGGCTACCAATCATCTACCCTGCGGGCACTGCGGTGGACGGATTTTTCGACGGCGCACCCTTTGCCATCGGCGTAGACGCCCGCGACCCGTCGGCCATTGCGAAAGCCATGCAGTTCGCCGTGTCAGAAGAAGGCCGAATCAAGGCTGCACTGGCGGCGTGGCAGGAAAGTCCGGACGCACGCCGGTTTACGCGCGAGGCGATTGGCGAAGCCTTTGCCGAAGGCTTGACAACCGCCGTGACGGCTGAGCGCTAGACGACAATCTCGCGTTGACCGACGATCTTGGCGGGCGCTCCGGCCACAATGGCCATTGCCGGTACATCGCCCTTCACGACCGCACCAGCGGCAACGATCGCACCATCGCCGATGCGGGTTCCGGGAAGAACGACCGCGCGCGTGGCCAGCCAGACATCATTGCCGATTTCTATGTCGCCTTCGCGCATCGCCTGATCGCTGACGGGAGAGCCGTCGTTGTAGCGATAGGTGGCGGCCGTCAGCATCACCTCCGGGCCGAACAGCACATCATTGCCGATGCGGATGCGTCCCTCGCCCGGCCCCGCCCAGATATGGCAGCGGGATCCGATGCGCACGCGGTCACCAATGTCGATCCGCTCCGGGTTGGAGAACACGACATCCGGGCTGACGCTCGGACTGCTGCCGAACCGGATTCGCCGCATGGGCGCGATGTGGCTGTAATTGTAGTAATTGACCAGCTTGATCAGGTGCGCCCAGGCGCGCGGGTCAAAAGTGGCGCCGATGAGACGCAGAAGCTTTGCCCCACGGCCAAGTCGCTGTTTATGTGCAAGCGGCTGATCGCTCTGCATCAGTACCCCTTCAGCCATTCGCCACGCTTGCCCCAGATGGCCGCCCAGCGCGCCTTGTCCTCGGCCTTGCCCTTGACCAGCGAGCCGGCGCGACGGACCGCGATCCACAACCACAGCATGGCGATGCCGGCAGGCACACGAAGACCTTGCCAGTGATCTCGGATCAGCGTGGCCTTCGAACGCATGAGGCGGAGAATCTTGTCCTCGCGCTTGGCACTGGCGGCACCGACAAGGTGCATGATCTGCGCGTCGGGCGTTATCATCGGGCGATAGCCGAGCTGGGCCGCGCGCAGGCACAGATCATGCTCTTCGCCATACATGAAATAGCGCGGGCTG
>JAZKBJ010000220.1:2596-3182 GCA_040388685.1 Pseudomonadota bacterium | reverse complement strand
GCGGGCTGAACCCGCCAAGCTTGCGCCACAGCGCAGTCGGCACCAGCATGAAACACCCGACCACGACATCAACCTGACGCACGGAGTCTCGCTTCCAACCGCCGATTCCCTCACGGTTGAAGAAGGGCGAATTGACGAAGACGCGGGCAAGCCCGGTCGCCGAGCAGAACAAGCTCCACAGCGACATGGTATTCCAGCACGACGCGATGTTGAGCGAGCCGTCGGGAAATACGGTGCGGCCACCGACAATGCCCGCTTCAGGATGGGCCTTGCCAAAGGCAAGGATGTTTTCGACCGCGCGAGGGTAAGTCTCGGTATCGGGATTGAGCAGGAGCAACCAATCTGTGGTCGCGGTTTCGGCAATGGCGTTATTGGCGCGCGAAAATCCGACATTCTCGGCGCTGCGGATCAGTTCGAGATCAGGAAAACGTGCCGCAATCGCGTCCGCCGAGCCATCATGCGAGTCATTGTCCCAGACGACCACTCGCATTGCAACATCGCCAGCGTTGGCGAACAGGGTTTCCAAGGCTGTGATCGTCAGGTCACGGGTGTTGTAGCTCACCATGATGACGGTCACATCGGGCAC
>JAZKBJ010000220.1:0-2586 GCA_040388685.1 Pseudomonadota bacterium | reverse complement strand
CCCGTGAATTTATCTGTTTTACAACCTACAAGCACGGTCACATCGGGCACAGCAACCTTGCCTGTGTCAGACACCATTGCGTCCTTGCCGATCACGTTGAGGAGCCTGTTACCGAAGCAATCGCCTTGCGCCGCACCGCCGGGCCTGCGCGAAGCGTCCTGATGTCACCGAGCGAAAGGGTAATCGCAATCAGCATAGAAAACCAGGTGAGCGTACCGCCGAAGTAAGACGTGGTGAAGCCCGAGAGAACCAGCCCGGTCAGCGCCACGCAAATGCCAACGGCAAACTTGCGATCCTTTTCGGTCACTCTCACGCTCATGCGGCTCAGGCTGACGATGCCGACGACACAAGACAAGAAGATGCAGATCGGCGTGATGTAGCCGTGCCGGACTGCAAGCAGCAGCCAGTGGTTATCGATGCTGTTGATCATCCAGGGCAAGCGTTCGTAATCGGTGAAACCGATGCCGAACCACGGGTGTTTTGCGACCGAACGCGTACCGTATTCCCAGATCAACTGCCGGAACCAGCCAGTTGCCGGATCAAGCGTGTAGCGGACAAGAATTGGCACGACACCGTTCTGCGAACCGACCTGGACGATCAAAACCAACGCTGTGAGACAGAAAATGAAGAAGCGCCAGCCGATGCCTCGCGCCTGGGCCTGGAACCAGTCATAGCCCAGCAGGACGCCAGTAATGATGAACGACAGGAACGCTGCCGAACTGACCGAGAATATCGCCATCAGACCGGCTGCGATGCCCAGCTTTCGCGGCCATTTCATCAGCCCGGAATTGATGAAGAGTGGCAGGAAGCTGGCAAGGAAAAGGCCAGCTAGAATGGGGTGAGAGAACGGCCCCGCCGCTCGGAGCAACCCGAGGCGGACGACATTGAAGTCCTTCGCCGTCGACACAGCCTGACCATTTTCGTAATAGGGAAGCGGGCCGAAAATTGCTGCTGCCATCGGCCTGACCAACTGGCGATGGGTGATACTCTCAACCATCATGCCGGCACCGGCCAGAAAAAGACCAGGTGCGGCAATCACCAGCAAGCGGCGCACGTCATCAAAGCTGCGCACACAGACGCGAGCGATCAGATAAGGCGCGATAACGTCAAGCGCGAGTGCGCCGCCACGGCTGATGCCGTCTCCGATGCCGTAAAAGGCGACGAACGAGACGACCATCCATGCAACGCCCGTCAGCATCCACAAATCTGCGGCCCTGAACGGCAGACGACCGGTCACGATACGGTTGATGAGCCATGGCAGGAGAATGAACGTCGCTGCGCGGTACGGGTAGATGACCTGACCAGCGAGCGAAACACGCACTTCCTGTGGCAGCAGCGTGGAATAGAATAGCAATGCGATGGGAAGCAGCGGCGCTGCAGCCAGAGCTTGAGAACGCGAAGTTGCGGTAGCGGGATGAGGCAGATGGGACTGCCGGCCCGTCAGAGGCACGCTGGACGAAGCCATGTCTTTCCGCAATCTCCTTCAGGACTTCCCCTTATCCGCATTTGCAGCAGGGCTGCAAGCCGAAATGGGTGCAGCGCAACATGAACAAAAAACGTTTTCCTACAGATATACGCCCATGATAGCGCAATTGTTCCGTATTTGTTCTTATGGAGCTGATAGTCATCATGGACCCTTTCCAATCGACCACCGACAGCCCCCTAGCCCCCGCACAGAACTGCTTCTACATTACGCCTCATGACACGGCGCCATTGCCGCTGGTGACAAAATCCATCTACATCGGCCAAGGCGGCGACCTTTCCTTGATGCCGCTTCGCGGAGATACGCCCGTGACGTTTCGCAACCTTCCCGACGGCGGAATGCTGGATGTGCGGGCGCGCGCCATTCTGGCGACCGGCACAACTGCCGCCGATCTGGTGGGCCTCGCGTGATGCCCGGGTTCGGCTTCGGTTTCCGCTCTGGCCGGCGCAGGATGCGTCCGGGCAGAAGCGCCAATCCTTTGCGCAGCATCAGGCCGGGGCCGCTTTGGACCGGAGCGGCCGGAAGCGGTTTCAGCCAGCCTCCCGTCGATCCGGTCCGCACGACCGCCAAGCCTGCCATGAGGTTGATCACCCCGCCAAACCAGTATTTCACGCAGGATTTGCTGGTCGGCGTGATTGCCGGGGCGAACAATGGAGGCACCCTGATCGACAACCTCGGTCTCGAAAAAGTGATCGTGCACTACGAAGGCGCGACGATCGAGATCCCCGCGCCGTCGTACCAGACTTTCGCCGACGCAAATGGCGTGTCGCGGTCGTACCTGGGTTGGTGGGTCGTGCTGAAAAAGATGACATCAGGGCACGCACACCTCTATTTTGAGGCCCTGCCCAAGGATGGGTCGATGCAGGCCCGAGTCATCGGCCCTTGCCAGTTCAGTCCGCAGGCAAACGCTCACGACTTCGAGATTCAGGTTGCGCCGAGCCAGACGGTGCTGGCGGGCTCACGGTATCAATCGATTGGCGCAGCCCTGACCTATCTGGTGCAGGCCAATGCCCAGAATCCGAGGATCACCGTAACGGAAAGCGGCACTTACGATCTGGGCGCCCTTCCCGTTCCCAGTGAACTCTTTCTGTGCTTTTATCCGC
>JAZKBJ010000219.1:0-2974 GCA_040388685.1 Pseudomonadota bacterium | reverse complement strand
GGAAAAGCGCAACGACGACCTGTGGTCGGTGCCCTACCTGCCGATCGATCCGGCCGATCTCGGCCGCAGCTACGAAGCGGTGATCCGAGTCAATTCGCAGTCGGGCAAAGGCGGCTTTGCCTGGGTGCTGGAACAGGATCAGGGCCTCAAGCTGCCCAAGAAGATGCAGGCGCACTTCTCGCGCCACGTGCAGGAACTGGCCGATGAACTCGGCCGCGAACTGCAGGCCACAGACATCTGGGGCGTGTTCCGCAAGGCCTATCGCCTCGACGCGCCGCAACATTACCAGCTCGTGGATTACGAGGAAACGCGCGGCAACGATGGCGCGCGCATCTTTGCGGGCAAGATTGAGGTGGACGGCAAGGTGCGCTCGGTCAGCGGGCGCGGCAACGGGCTGATCTCATCTGTCGTCGCCACGCTCAAGGACGGGTTCGGTGTCGATATCGACGTCAGCGATTATTCCGAGCATGCGATGGGATCGGGCAGCAATGCTCGGGCTGCGGCTTATGTCGAATGCGTCCTGCCCGATGGCCGCACGATCTGGGGCGTCGGCATCGACGAGGACGTCGCCACTGCCAGCGTCCGTGCCGTGCTGAGCGCGGCCAACGCAGCGTCCTGAACCAGGGCAACGGGCGGAGCGATCCGCCCGATTGTCTCGCATGGCATTGCGCATTTTGTACGGCGATGACGCTTGGACAAGCCTCTCCTTTGACAAGCAGGCTCCAGCCGCCTAGGCTTTAATCAATCAATTAATACCCAGCGCGAGGATTCGAGCCGCATGTCCCTCCCCCCGCTTTTCGCCAATCTGCGTCTGCCGGTCATCGCCTCGCCGCTGTTCATCATATCGTGCCCCGAACTGGTCATCGCGCAGTGCAAGGCGGGGATCGTCGGCTCGTTCCCGTCGCTGAACGCGCGCCCACTAAGCCAACTCGACGAATGGCTGCATCAGATCACGGAAACGCTGGCCGCGCACAACCGCGACAATCCGGACCGGTCCGCTGCACCCTTCGCGGTCAACCAGATCGTGCACAAGACCAACGACCGGCTCGATGACGACATGGCCATGTGCGCAAAGTGGCAAGTGCCGATCATGATCACCTCATTGGGCGCGCGCGAGGATGTCTACGCCGCCGCGCATGGCTGGGGCGGCATCGTGTTGCACGACGTGATCAACGATCGCTTTGCGCGTAAGGCCGTCGAGAAAGGCGCCGACGGTCTGGTCCCGGTCGCAGCAGGTGCAGGCGGACACGCCGGTGCGCAATCGCCATTCGCGCTCATGCAAGAAATCCGCGAGTGGTTCAGCGGCCTCGTCGCGCTTTCGGGCGCGATTGCCCATGGCCGGTCAGTGTTGGCGGCGCAGGCGCTTGGGGCGGACTTTGCCTATATCGGCTCGGCGTGGATTGCGACTGAGGAAGCCCGGGCGGACGAGGCTTACAAGCAGGCCATCGTCGACGGGCGTGCCGACGACATCGTCTATTCCAACCTGTTCACCGGGGTCCACGGCAACTACCTGCGCTCGTCCATCGCCAATTCGGGCCTGGATCCCGACAACCTGCCGGTCAGCGATCCCAGCAAGATGAACTTCGGTTCGGGCGGCAACACTGGCGCCAAGGCGTGGAAGGATATCTGGGGTTCGGGCCAGGGCATCGGCGCGGTCACCGCCGTCGAGCCGGTTGCAGCACGGGTCGACCGGCTGGAGCAACAGTACCGCGAGGCTGCGGCAGAGCTGTCCGCCAACAGTGCACCTTTCCTGAAATAACGCGTATCAGGCGGCTTGCGAGGTCCAGTCCGTGGCGGACCAGAGCAAGTCCGCCATGCTGTCGAGATGCGTATAGTCCAGCGCCGGATCGCGCGCGTTCAACGGCTTGCGCGTCCACGATCGCGGATCGAGCAGCTTGCGGCGTAGGGCACGCTGGAGAAGGTCAAAGCGCATCAGGGCTTCGTAGTCGGCTTGAACCGCGCCTGCGCACCGGCTCTCAGTCCACTGCGCCTCAATCTGTCCTGCACGCTGCAGGACCAGTTCATTGTAGCTGCGGTGCGGCCCCCGGTGCAACGGAAGACCGATGCGCATTGCTGCTGCTTCTGACGCCGGAAGCAACAGCCCGTTTCGGCGGAAGTCATGAAAGCCCAGCCGGTCCAGCCCGAGCCGCGCTATCATCCGGCCCAGCGCGAACGATCCCAAAATCTGACGCGGGATCAGGTGATGCCGCTGCAACCCGGGTGCATAACCGGGCTGGTTTGGGACGTTGACGCTGCCGAACGGCAAGGTGTCGCGCTTGTCCAGATCATGTCGTTGATTCAGTGGCACCTTGCAACGATACGTGCGCCACCTTGTGCCTCAAGAAGGACTGCGCCCGTTCCGGCAAGAACTGCTTCGACCGGCTTGGAAACCGGACCGTGCGCGACAAGCCAGTCAATCAGGCGAATGGCAACGCGAGACAAATGTTCGCGACCCCGGCCACGTTCATCACTCAGTTGAAACTCCTGCCTGATCAAGAACTTGAGCCCTTCAGACGCGAGCATGCCCTCCGCATCGAGGCGCAGTGACACAAGCGCCAGGGCGGGAAATGGCCCGCCATCCAGCCACGGCAAAACCGCTTGTTCGAAGATGGCAGGAGATACCGCGCTTTTCGCAGGATTCCAGCAAATCGCCTTTGGCGACCCGATTCGCGCGAGTGCGACTAGAAGAGCGCAAGCGACGCGAATCACCGGCAGGAGATGTTCAGCCCCAGCAAGATGCGGTCCGGGCAGCAGGAGGAGCGCGGACGATCCAGCGATTTCGCTCCGCTGAACGCCGAGAAACCGCTCAATCCCGTCAAAAGTTGCGACAGGCCCGCCGGACAAGCCGCGCACATCGAACGTCAGCCCATCCCGCAGAACCTCAGCCCAACCCTCATCCGCCAGCGGCTTATGCGTAATCGCGAAGCCGCCATGCAACTGTGCCGCCCCAGCCAGACTTTCCGTGTCCGGGACC
>JAZKBJ010000218.1:0-4997 GCA_040388685.1 Pseudomonadota bacterium | reverse complement strand
CGGCCCACCGGGCGCACCCGGTCAAAACTCGTTCACAACGACGACGGCCGCCGGTCCGCAGGCTGAAGCCAGCGCCACGCCGACCACGGCTGCGGTTACCTCGAACGTCACCGTGCAGTTTGCCACTGCCGATGCTGCTGCGGTCGATGCCGGAATGGCGGCTCTGCGGAGCATTGCCGGGGTGCGCAGCGCGGTATCCACCTCGATTGCCATCGGCGGCACGTCGGTCATGCGCGTGACTTATGCGGGCGAAATCGACGCACTCGCTGCCGCCCTTCGTGCGCAGGGCTGCGCCAGGGTACGTCGTCGTGACCGGATATGTCGCAGATCGCTCTTCCGCTGGTGACCGCGCGCGGTGCCGAGACGGTGGTTCTCGGACCGTCGCTCGTGCCTGTGATCGAGGCGTTGCAGTCGGCGGACCGCTGGCCCTTCCGCACCGCGATTCTCGCAGGCCCTCCGCGTTCGGGCAAAAGCCTCCTCGCGCGCTGGTTTGCCGAAAGCGGGGCAGGCAGCGCGGTCGATGGCGCCGATGCCTTGCCCGAGGACGACCTGTTCCACCGCTGGAACCGGGCGCAGGCCGATGGCCGCCCGTTATTGCTGGTCAGCAACCGCGCCCCCGGTGCATGGCAGATTGCACTGCCAGACCTTGCCTCGCGGCTCGGCGCTGCCCTGCTGATCGAGATCGGCGCGCCCGATGACGAACTGCTCGCAGGGCTGATTTCCGAACATGCGTCGCGTCGCGGGCTGGTGCTGGGCGATCAGGCGATCGCCTATCTGCTGCCGCGAATCGAGCGTAGTCATGCCGGAATCGAGTTGCTGATTGAAACTCTTGACCGCCTGTCCCTTGAGCGTAAATCACCCGTCACCATATCACTCGTGCGCGACGCACTTGCCGAGCGATCAGGGGAATTTCAGCCGCGCTTGCTTTAGCGCTGCTTAAGAGAGAGAATTGGGGCATGTTGAACGGCCTTGTCGCCTATCTGGACTCGATCCGCTCGCGCGATCCCGCGCCGCGTTCGCGTTGGGAAATCCTGCTATATCCCGGCCTTCTGGCCGTGGGATTGCACCGCATCGCGCACTGGCTGTTCGAGGCCGAGATGTTCTTCCTCGCCCGCGCGGTGAACCATTTCTCGCGTTTCCTGACCGCAATCGACATCCATCCCGGCGCGAAGATCGGCAAGCACCTGTTTATCGATCACGGCTTCACCGTCATCGGCGAAACCTGCGAGATCGGTGACAACGTGACGATCTACCAGTGCGTGACGCTCGGCGGCACCAACCCTGCCAACGGCGTCCCCGGCAAGCGCCACCCTACGCTCAGCGACAATGCGATCATCGGCTCAGGCGCACAGATTCTCGGCCCGATCACTGTCGGCCCGCGCGCTCGCGTCGGCGCGAATGCCGTGGTGACCGACGATGTGCCCGAAGGCGCGACGATGGTCGGCCTCAAGGCGCGCTCGACACTGGTCCCTGCCGAAACGTGGCTCAAGGAATTCATCCCCTACGGCACCCCCTGCAAGGAGCCGTGTGAACCGAACGGTGGCAGCCGGATCGACGATCTCGAAAGCGAAGTGGTGGCACTCAAAGCCCAGGTCGCCGCGCTGATCGCAGCCCAGGCCAGCACTGACGGCGAGACTCCGGCGCCCACGCCCACCACTGCCGGAAGGACGCGCCGCTGAGCGCGGGCGGGCCTGAACCGGGCACCCCCGGCACGATCCTGCCCTTTCCCCATGCGCGCGCGGTGTCTCAGGTCGCGTTCGACCGGCCTGAACTCATGCGCATTCTCGACCTCTACGGCCGGATGGTCGCGGCGGGCATGTGGCGCGATTACGCGATGGACTTCGGCAAGGACGCCGCCAGCTTCGCCGCATTCAAGCGCACCGCGGAGCGACCCTCAGCCCGGATCGAAAAGCGCCCGTCACTGCGCGGCAAGCAGGGCATGTGGGCGCTGTTCGGCGAAGCGGGCCAAGTGCTCAAGCGCGGCCACGATCTGGCAGGCGTGCTCTCGCCGCTCGAGCGGCGCCTGATGAAGGTGGTGGATTAGGCCTCTTTCGGCTTGAGCAGGAAGTTCATCCAGCAACTCGCCAGCGGCTTGTTGCGGTTGTCCTGCCATGCCTCGGCCCGCACATTGGCGATGCGCCGCCCGGCGCGGATTACCTGTCCTTGTGCGAAAGTCGGCACCATGATTCCGCCGCGCAGATATTCGACCGAGATGTTGACCGGTTTGATCCGGACATTGGCATCCTCTTGCCCAAGATCGGCGCGCAGCGCCATGATCGCCGCCGTTTCGAGCAGCCCTGCAATCGCGCCGCCATGCAGATAGCCCGGTCGGCCAAGCGTACGGTCCGAGAAATCCATCGCCAGCACCGGCACGCCGTCCCGCAACTGGTCCATGCGCACGCCCAGCGAGCGCGCATAGGGCGGCAGTTTTTCCGACAGGAGCGCGAGAGCGTCGTCCATCATGCGCCTCCCTCCTGATTGCGGGCCCAGGCGTTCCCCTCGACCTGTATGAATATGCCCGCCACATGGGCCACCGGGTCGTCCGCGTCACCATCATGGGCAATGCCTCGCACGAAGGCCATCGACTGCTTGAGCTGGTAGCATTCGGCGCGGGCTATCACCGTCTTCCCCGGCGTCGCTGCGCGCAGGTAGTCGATCCGCAGGTCGAGCGTCACTTGCGGGCGAAAGCCCCCGCGCAAGGCCCAGATCGACATGGACGTTGCCATATCGAGCAGGCTGATGATCGGGCCGGAGGCGAGCACGCCGGTTTCAGGATCGCCAACAAGATCCTCGCGCCATGGCAGGCCGAGTTCGACCCAGTCGTTCCCGTGGTCCCGAAACACCATGCCGATGAAGCCGCTATGACCGTGATTCGTCAGCAATTTGCCGACTGCCTCAGCATCGAAGGTCAAATTCCGCGGGATGACAGGTTGGTCGCCTGCGGTGTCAGGGGTGCTGTCCATCAACCAGCAGTGCCGGGGCAGGACAACAAATTCAAGGAGTTTAATCGCGCGCTTAGAACGCGCTTCCCGCCAGCGCGTCGATCGCACCTTGCAGGATCAGCGCGGCGGCGTGCGAATCGATCCGTTCGGCGCGCTTGGCGCGGCTGAAGTCCTGTTCGATCATCATGCGTTCGGCGGCCTGCGTGGTCCAGCGTTCGTCCCACAGCAGGATCGGCAGGCCGATGTCCTCAAGGTTGCGCGCCATCGCCCGCGCGCCTTGCGAGCGCGGGCTCTCGCTGCCGTCCATATTGAGCGGCAATCCGATGACGAGGCCCTTGATTCCGCGTTCTGCGATCATCGCCTGAAGTTTTGCCTTGTCCGCCATGAACTTGCCGCGCCGGATCGTCGTGCCCGCCGTGGCAAAGCGCCACTCGCGGTCACAGATGGCGATTCCGATGGTCTTGGTCCCGGTATCCAGCCCGAGCAGCATCCCGCCCTCGGGCAGGGCGTCGCGCATGTCGAGCACCGACAGCGTGATCATTGCACGCGCGACTTTTCCCAGGCGAGCGTGCGCTGCGCAACATCGGCGCGCAAGTTCGACCAGAACAGCGGGATATCGTAGACGTGGTAATTGTTGCCCGGCAGCACGAACGGGCCGAGGTCGGGCGCGTCACCGATCATCAAAAGGCCGGTCTTGCCGTCGCAGCGCGCTGGTACGGCGCCAACGATGAGCGTGCCATCGGTCAGGTCCTCCGAGGGACGAAGGGTGCCGAGATTGGCCGAGGCTGGCGCACTGCCGCCTATCCGACCCGTCAACGGGTTGGTGCACAACACCGCCTCGGCGCCCTTGCGCTGCCCGTCCAGCCCGGGCCGTGAGCGATAGGCGTCGATCAGGATTTCAGGATCGGCGGGCTCCGCAAAGCTCGCCCAGGTCATCACGCAGCCGCTTTGCGTTAGGGCATCGCAGGCAGGCAGGCCCATCGCGGGCAGATCGTGGTTGACTGAAATCGGCCAGCCAATCGGATAGGCTGCCACGATCCGGGCGGCGAGCGGAGTTCCCGCCACACGGTCCTTGAGCAGATGCATCAGGTGCAGCGCGCCCTGGCTATGCCCGGCCAGAATGATCGGCGCATCCTTCGGCGTGGCCGCCAGAAATGTGTCAAACGCCTGCCTGACGTCGATATAGGCCGCGTCGAGCGCCTGCTGGCCTTCGACCTTGTCGGTCAGGAACGCGCCGAATGCCGCCTGGCGATAGCGCGGTGCCCAGACCTGCGCCTGACCGTTGAAAGCGGATGCCATCCCGCGCACGAAGAATTCCGCGCGGCGCGCGCTGTCTGCCTCGTCGATCGGCGCATTCCAGTATTCCCGCGCCAGATAGGAGGTGGGGTGGATGAAGAAGACGACAGCCTTCCCCTTGCCGGGCTTGTCCGCATCGGCAAGACCCGCAGGGGCCCACTGTGCCGGGTCGCCGCTGCCGAAATCGGGTCGCGAGAGCCACATCTTGCGGCTGGCATAAGCGCCGGTGGGCTGCGGATCGAGCTGCTCGAAAGCGGTGCGGGGCACGAACGCGAAATTGGTGAGTTCGCGTGACCAGATCCGCAGCACCAATAGCGCCGCGATCACCAGAACGACCAGAACAACGATGAAATAGAGGAACTTGCGAGCCACTGTTGAAGTCCTGTCGATCAATCCGGGGTGCGATTCGCGTCGTTGCGCTCGGCTTGCCGCTCAAGCGCGATCTTGATCATCGCCACGATCGGGTCCGCCAGCATCAGGCCGAGGATGCCGAACAGGAGGCCGAACACCAGCTGCGCGCCCAGCACCAGCGCGGGCGCAAGGTCGGCGGTGCGCTTGGCGACCATCGGCACGATGATGTTTCCGTCCACCGTCTGCACGACGACATAGACGGCAAGGCAGAACAGCCCCATCTCGGTCCCGCCCGAAAAGCCGACCAGCACCATCAGCAGCCCGGAAATCGGCGCGCCGATATTGGGCAGGAACGCCAGCAACCCGGTCAGCAGACCCAACAGCGCCGCCATTGGCACGCCCCACCAT
>JAZKBJ010000217.1:8345-10826 GCA_040388685.1 Pseudomonadota bacterium | reverse complement strand
ACGCAATTCAATCGTCTCGGCACCGGTAAGGGCCGACGAGAACGTCGAATCCGCCGCTTCGAAAACGTGATGGCCTTCGTCAAAGATGATGCGCGTAGGGCGCTGCGCCGCATCGCGCCCGCGCGCTGCATTGACCATGACGAGTGCGTGATTGGCGATGACCAGTTCGGCACTCGCGGAAGCGCGGGCAGCGCGTTCGATGAAGCATTTGCGGTAATGCGGGCACCCGGCATAGACGCATTCGCCGCGCTGGTCGGTCAGCGCCGCAATGCCGCGCTTGCGGAACAGCGTGCCGAGCCAGCCCGGCAGATCGCCGCCGATCATGTCGCCATCCTGCGAATAGGCCGCCCAGCGCGCGACCAGTTGCGCGAGGATGGCCGCCCGTCCGCCGAAGCCGCCTTGCAGCGCGTCTTCAAGGTTGAGCAGGCACAAGTAGTTCTCGCGCCCCTTACGCACCACGACGGGCGGCTTGCCGTCGCGCTCGGCCGGGAAGGCGCGGCGGCTTTCGCGGCGAAGCTGACGTTGCAGCGCCTTGGTATACGTCGAAACCCAGACTGTGCCGCCCGACCGTTCGGCCCAGAGCGATGCCGGGGCGAGATAGCCGAAGGTCTTGCCGGTGCCAGTGCCCGCCTGCGCCAGAACCATGTGCGGGTGATGCTGCGAGGTGCGCGGCTGGAAAGTGCGGCCAGCCTCGCGCGCATAGTCTTGTTGCGCGGGCCGCGCTTCAGCCCCTGCACCAGTGAGTTCGGCAAGCCGGGTGGCGATGGCCTGGGCATCCAGTGTCACTTGCGCGGGCTGCGGGCGGTCTGGCGTCTCGTCCCATTCGGGCAGGCGCGTGAACAGCCAGCGCTCCGCGCGCTCCGGCTTGGCGATCCGGGGCGTGAGCAGCGTGGCCCAAGGCCAGCGCATCTTGACCAGCGATTGCAAGCTGGTCCATGCGCCCTCCCGCTCCAGCCAGTCTGCGCGCTCGCACATCGACAGCAGCGCTTCGGCGGCTTGCTGCAGCAGGAGCGGTACTTGGTCATCGCCTTGAGGTTCGTCGAGGCTGAGCGCATGCGCCAGTCCTTTCGGCGTCGGCACGACGAAGCGGGCGGGATGAACGAAGGCGTAGAGCTCGAGCAGATCCAGCCCCGACAAATCGGGATAGCCAAGGCGGCTGGCCACCAGCGGGGCGTTGAGCATCAGTAGCGGGGTGTCAGCCGCCGCCACGATTGCCTCGCCCTTGCCGACGCCGCGGGTGGCAAATCCGTCACGCAGCCAACAGCCGCCGTGGCTTGCGTGGATGGCGGGAAGCTGGAGGGCGGAGCGGTCTTTCACACGACTGCGTTAGAACAGGAATGGAACACGGGGCAAGCGCGAACCCGTCCAAGCAGACCGCGCCGGTTTATTTACCCCCGGGGTTAATAACGCCGCCCACCCGCCGTCCTTCTCACCGGGACCAATCGCGGAGCGCAACCCGGCTTCGCCCCATAGTGGAGAATGGGACATGGCAGTCATCAACACGAATATCAGCGCCATCCGCGCTACCAATGCTTCCAACTCGGCCAACAAGATGCTCGGTATGGCGATGGAGCGCTTGTCGACCGGCAAGCGCATCAACGGCGCCAAGGACGATGCGGCAGGGCTCGCCATCAGCACCACTATGACCTCGCAGATCAAGGGCATGGGACAAGGCATCCGCAACGCCAACGACGGCATTTCCTTCGCCCAGACCGCCGACGGCGCGCTGAACGAAGTGACCGCGATGATGCAGCGCATCCGTGAACTGGCAGTCCAGGCCAAGTCGGCGACCTATCAGGACACCGACCGCGATTACATGAATTCGGAAGTCCAGGAACTGAACACCCAGATCAACGATGTGCTGGGAACCGTGAAATTCAACGGCAACAACGTTTTCGGCACGACCGACACCACCTTTGACATTCAGGTCGGTGCGGAAACGACCGACGTCGTGACGATCACCAGCAAGGGCATCTCGACAGTTGCCTTCGATGTGAGCGACGTTGCCAACGCCACTACGTCGATTACCGACGCCGATACCTCGCTTGCTGAGGTCAGCGCGGCGCGTGCATCGTTCGGCGCGGCACAGAACCGGCTGGAATCGGTGGTCAACAACCTCAACGACAATGTCACGAACCTTTCGGATGCCCGCAGCCGCATTCAGGATACCGACTATTCGGCGGAAACGACCGCCATGGCCAAGGCGCAGATACTTAGCCAGGCATCGACCGCAATGATCGCACAGGCCAATCAGGCCCAGCAGAACGTTCTTTCGCTCCTGAAGTAAGCCTCCCTCAGGAGCGGCCTCCACGGAAGGGCGGGATCGCGTGTGCGCGGTTCCGCCCTTTCGGTGTTGGCCTACGCCAGCTTTTGCTTGCGCAAGCCGCGCCCGCGCGCAAAAGGGCGGGCACTATGACAGACGCCATCCACACCTCCGCCCAAACTTCGAAGGCATGGCCTTTCGAGGAAGCCCGCAAGCTC
>JAZKBJ010000217.1:7078-8335 GCA_040388685.1 Pseudomonadota bacterium | reverse complement strand
TCCGGGTGGCAAACGTGATGCCGCTGGCAATCTGGTGCCGGTGCTGTTCGAAACGGGCTACGGTCCATCAGGCCTGCCGCACATCGGCACGTTTCAGGAAGTCCTGCGCACCACGCTGGTGCGCCGCGCGTACGAGACACTGACAGGCGGGCACCCGACGCGGCTGGTCGCGTTTTCGGACGACATGGACGGCCTTCGCAAGGTGCCCGATAATATTGAGAACAAGGCCGTCCTCGAGGCTCATCTCGGCCATCCGCTCAGCCGGATTCCCGACCCGTTCGGCACGCACGAGAGCTTTGCTCATCACAACAATGCGATGTTGCGCGATTTCCTCGACCAATTCGGGTTCGACTACGAATTCGTCTCGGCATCGGACCGCTACAACGCGGGCGGTTTCGACGAAGCACTGAAGAATGTGCTGCGTCACTATCAGGGCATCATGGACATCATGCTGCCGACGTTGCGCGAGGAGCGCCGCAAGACCTATTCGCCCGTCCTGCCGGTTTCGCCGACCAACGGTCAAGTGCTGCAGGTGCCAATCGAAGTCGTGGATGCGGACGCCGGGACTGTGCGGTTCGAGGACGTCACCGGCGAGACGATCGAGCATTCTGTCCTCGGCGGCTGGTCGAAGCTGCAGTGGAAGGTCGATTGGGCGATGCGCTGGGTCGCGCTTGGCGTCGATTACGAAATGTGCGGCAAGGACCTGACCGACAGCGTCACGCAGTCGGGCCGGATTGCGCAAGTGCTGGGAGGCCGCCGTCCCGAAGGGCTGATCTACGAACTCTTCCTAGATGAGAAGGGCGAGAAGATATCCAAGTCAAAGGGTAACGGCCTGACCATCGAGCAATGGCTCGAGTACGGCAGCGATGAATCGCTGGGGTTCTACCTGTTTCGCGAACCCAAGAGCGCCAAGTCGCTGCACGTCGGCATCATTCCGCGCGCAGTCGACGAATACTGGCAGTTCCGCGAGAAGCTGCCTGCGCAGCCGGTCGAGCAGCAACTCGGCAACCCGGTCTGGCACTTGCTGCGCACGAACGGTTATCAAGGCGGCGAGGGCGAAAGCCTGCCGGTAACCTATGGCCTGCTGCTGAACCTTGTTGGCGTGCTGGGCGCCGGGGCGACGCGTGAGCAGGTGTGGTCCTACCTGGCCAACTATGTCGAGAACGCTGATCCTGCCGCTCATCCCGCGCTCGACGGGCTGGTGACGCGCGCGCTTGCCTACAACCGCGATTTCATCGCGCCGACACTGCAGCGCCG
>JAZKBJ010000217.1:6738-7068 GCA_040388685.1 Pseudomonadota bacterium | reverse complement strand
CTGGACGAAGAACTGGCGGGAACCTCCGATGATGCCACGGCGGAGGAACTGCAGAACATCGTCAACGAGATCGGCAAGGACCCGCACTATGGGTTCGAGCAGCTGCGCGACTGGTTCAAGTGCCTTTACGAAACCCTGCTGGGATCGCCGCAGGGGCCGCGCATGGGCAGCTTTATTGCACTCTACGGCGTAGCCAACACGCGCAAGCTGATTGCCGAAGCGCTGGGCGACTAACGAGCCAAAGCGCGTGTGCGGGTGATCCAGCCGCGCACTTTGGTTTCCAGCACCGGCATAGGCAGCGCGCCGCTGCCGAGCACCTGTTCGTGGAAC
>JAZKBJ010000217.1:2121-6728 GCA_040388685.1 Pseudomonadota bacterium | reverse complement strand
TGTCGAAGCGGTCGCCAAGCGCGGTTTCGGCTTCGCGGCGCAGGCGCTGGATGGTCAGCGCGCCGATCTTGTAGGCAAGCGCTTGTCCGGGATTGGCGATGTAGCGGTCGACTTCGGCGGCGGCGTCGCTGCGGCCCATGCCGGAATTGGCCAGCATGTAGGTCACGGCCTCTTCGCGGGTCCAGCCCCTCGTGTGCAGGCCTGTGTCAACCACCAGCCGCATTGCCCGCAACATCTCGTCGTCGAGCGTGCCCCAGTGCTGCATCGGATCCTTGTAGAACCCCATCTCGTAGCCGAGCGTTTCGGCATAGAGCGCCCAGCCTTCGATATAGGCGGTGTTGCCGCCGAAGCGCTGGAAATCAGGCAAATCGGCGTTCTCCTGCGCAAGGCTGATCTGGAAGTGATGCCCTGGCGCGCCCTCGTGCAGATAGAGCGTCGTGATGCCGGTGAGGAAACGGCTTTTCAGGTCATAGGTGTTGAAGAAGAACACCCCCGGCTGAACGCCATCGGCAGACCCCTGCGCATAGCTGCCGCCGGCCTCGAAGCGCGCGCGGTAGGCGAAATAGGGCTGGATTTGCAACGGGGTGCGCGGAAGGTGGAGGAAGTAGCGCGGTGCAAGCGCATCAACTTTTTGCGCGGCCGCGCGGAAGCCTGCGGCCAGTTCCTGTTCGTTGCGCGGATGATAGCGGGGATCGCTGCGGATATGATCGAAAAATCGGCGCAACGGCCCGGTAAAGCCCAGTTCCAGCTTGACCACTTCCATGCGGGTTTGAATTTGCGCAACGTTTGCAAGACCAAGCTCGTGCACCGCCGCCGGATCGAGATCGAGTGTCGTGTGCGATCGTGCAAGCGCGCGATAGAGCTGTTCGCCGCCGGCAATCGCCGAAAGTCCGACCTGCTCTCGCGCGGCAGGCCGGTAATCGTCAGCCAGAAAGCGGCGCAGCGCGCGGTAGGCGGGATAGACATCATGACGGGTGACGTAAGTGAGGTCGCGTGTAAGGCGCTGCCGGTCGGACGCCGAAATCGTGTCGGGGAACTGCTTTGCCGCGGCGAGGAAAGGAGATGTTTTGACCGGCTGGGCGAGAAGCCCGTCGATCTGCACGATCATGTTGTCGACGACCAGTCTCGGTTCGGTCACCCCGCTGGCAATGCCTTCCCGAAACCGGGCCATGGCTTGGTCCATTACGCGGGGCAGGGCCCGGTGGCGAGCGATCAGGAGATCGTAGTCTGCAACGGTGTCCAGAGCGATGCCGCTGCCCGGGGCGGACAGTTCGGGATAGCTCACGTGGAAGCCGCCGAAATGGTTGAATGGCTGAACATCCAGCAACCCAGCAATTTCAGGCCTTAGCAGGTTTTGCTCGCTCCGCTTCGCATCCTCGAACACCGCGCGTGAAATGCGGTGCGCCTCGTCAAGCCTTGCGGAATCGATGCGGGTGAGTCCGGCGAGTGTCCGGTTGTTCGCATCACGGCGCATGGCCGAGAGTTTCGGCGTGAAAAGGAGTTCGAACTGCGGCACCGAAACCCTGCGCCCCTGTTCCAGCGCGCCCAGCGGGTCGAGGTCGATGTTCGCGCGGGCATCCTCGGCGAACAGGCGGTCGAGCGCGGCGTTCGCCGGCAGTTTGTTGGCTGGCGCCGGTGCACTGTCGATCCGCGCGACCGCTGCACTGTCGTCCTGAAAAGTTGAGCGGGCCTGCGCAGGCCCTGCGGCGAGCAACGCCGCTACGAAAGTTGCAGCAATCGCTGCGGAAACGCCTGCCTGCTTGCGCATCAACGCCACTGACGCGCCCGATACCACTTGGTCAGCACATACTTTGTCCCGCGCACCACCGGCATTCCGGCATGCATGGCATTGGGGTTGGGGGTGCCATCGGGCTTCATGTTGTTCCAGATCAGCAGTGCGCCCGGCTGCGGCGGGATCGTCAGGTTGATGCGGGTGAAGTCAGTCGTCCCGCCTTCCTCGACTGCATTGAGATAGGCCATCGCAGTCCAGCTACGCTGGCCGCCACGCTTTTGTTCCAGATCCCAGAAGGGCTGGGACGGCAGAAAGTGATCGTAGTGCGCCCGAAATTCCTGCCCCGGTGCGTAACGCTGGCCCTGAATCGTCTCGCCAAAAACGGGATCGATCCCCATGAGATCGTCTATGCGCCGCTGCAGCATCATGATGAACGGTTCGAAGGGATCAACATCGCCGCTGAAGCTGGTGCGCCCGCTCGAATCCGTACCCTTGTAACTTGGCGAAGGGACGGCAACGCTGTCGACGATGGCCATCAGCTTCTCGCATTCGGCACGCGAAAAGAAATCGGCCACGCCGAATATTTCAAGATCGTCCACGGGTATGCGGTAAACGCCGGGATCACCCGACAAGCGGCTGCGCACGATGTCGCCAACGCTTTTCAGCGCCTGCTGTTCTGCGACATTTACGGATTTTCGGCGGGGTATGGCCATGGCTCACCCGATCATGCGACATCCACTCGATCAGTGCAAGGCAAGTCAATTGGTCCGAACTGGATGCATGACAATAAAATCATCAAGCATTTCTTAAAGCTTTCGGTTAACCATGCCGCCGTTGTTCAATCGATTGGGTTGACGACCGGAAAATCCGCTTTGGTCATGCGCGCTTGAGGCGGCGTTGCATGAACAGGCAGCCGGGCAGGCGCTTGGTGATGATCCGGTTCAGCTTGGAGGGAATAGTAGTTGGATGCCTTCGTTGATCCGGAGATCGAGTGCCTGCGTGTCGCGGCCTCTCTCTATGGCCTGCGCCGAAAGCGCGATTCAGCAGCTGGCCGCAAAGGCCTGTTCGGCGAACCGGGATGGGATATCCTGCTTGATCTCTATATAGCGGAACGCAGGCGCACCGAAGTTCAGGTGTCCAGCGTTTGCCTCGACGCCGGGGTTCCTTCAACCACGATCCTGCGTTGGATAGCGCGACTGGAGCGGGACGGGCTCATCTATCGCATGGCCGACAATGCTGATGCACGCCGCCGCTATGTGCGGTTGACCGAACAAGGGCGAGACATGATGCGCACGATTCTTCGTGCCATGGCGCCGGTAGGTCAAGACTGATAACCAGCGTTGTCGCAAGGAAAACCCCGCGCAGCACCTGCGCGGGGTTCTTGTTTTTCAGGACGTTCGGCCGGTTCCCGGCCTGACGTGCCGGATCACCAGAAGAAGTTGTAGATCACGTCCACTACTTCGCCCGAATATGTGTCCACGAGCAGGACATCATCGTAGTACCGCACCCAGCGATAGCCGCTGTAGGCGGGCGGCAGGCGATAGGACCACGGATCGTTGATCCAGTAATTGCTGCCGTAGAAGCCTGAACTCAGGAAAAACCCGATCGACAGACGGCTGTAGTTATAGTCGCGATAAGGCGCATAGTACCGCGGCATGCGGTAGTGATTGCGGTTGGAGTTGCGATAGTTGCTCCAGTTGTAGCGGTTGTCCCGGCGCCAGTCGTTGTTCCAGCGGCGATCATCGTTCCGGTCATTGCCGCGCCACCGATCGCCGTCGCGGCGGTCGTTGCCTCGCCAATTGCCGTCGTTGCGCCAGTTGTTGTCATTGCGCCAGTTGTTGTCGTGACGATTGCGGTCGGTGTAGGTCGAGTTGCGACCGTTCCACGTGCCGCGCTGGTCCCGATTTCCATTCCAGTTGCGATCACGGTTCTCTACGCGATTTTCGCCGCGATTCCCGTTCCAACTGCCATTCCTGTTGGCGTCGCGATTGCGATCGACCTGCGTGGGATTCCAGCGATTGCCGTCCCACCCGCGTTGAGGAGTTTGCGGCGTTCCTGCGCGGTCGGCAGTTGCGGGGCGGTTGACCGTCCCAGCCTGCCAGTCACGCCCCGGACGCTGCGTCGTGCCGCGATCCTGCGAACCCCAGCGCTGTGCGTCGCCCGCGTTGCCCCGGCCTTGCCAGCCCGAATTGTTCTGGGCGCGAGGGGCACTCCGTTGCTCTTGCTGTGGCTGCGAGCGGACCTGTGCTTGGGCCTGGACCTGACCCTGGCCGGTAGCCCGGGCACGGTAATCACCGCCACCGCGCTGGCCATCGTCACCACCACCACCCCACGCGCGGCCGCCACGTTCTTCGCGGCGCTGCGGTTCTGCAAAGGCGGTGCCCGGAATAGCCGTTGCGATTAAGGCAACGGCAAGCGCGGTAAGCGCGCTGGAACTGAAAATCGATTTGCCGGACATGATTGCCGACCCTTTCCCGATTGATCGCCGCAAAACCCATCGCGGCTTGATGACACCGAGTTACCTGAGTCGCGCTGTCCTCTGCCTGAACCGGCTTGGTAGCCTGTCGTTCAGGTTTGTGGCTAATTAAATGAATGGATTGGACGCCGGTTGGCAACAGCGCCGCTTTGTCCCATGATCACCACGCCGATGCAAAGGGCTGAAAAAATGATCAAGGGAATCATAGTCGCGGCGACGGTGTTGATGTCTTCGACCGCATTGGCTGCATCGCCGCCCGCCGGTCTGGCGGACCTGTCATGGCTCACCGGATCCTGGCAGGGCGAGGGGATAGAAGGCGCACCCGCGCTCGAAACTTACACCCCTGCCGCAGGCGGCCAGATGGTCGGTCATTTCCGACAGTTGAACAAGGACGGCTCG
>JAZKBJ010000217.1:0-2111 GCA_040388685.1 Pseudomonadota bacterium | reverse complement strand
GCAACGCCAAGATGAAGTTCATGGTGAAGCGCCTGAACAAGGACGGCTCGGTGATGTTCTATGAACTCATCACCATCGTCGAGGAACGCGGATCGCTGGCCTACCGGCTCAAGCACTTCAACCCCGACCTGACCGGCTGGGGGGAGAAGGACAAGGTCGTCTCCTTCCCGCTCACCAGTGCAACGAAGGGACGTTGGGACTTCTCTGGGCTGGTTTATGAGCGCAATGGACCGGATGCCATGACCGCCACAGTCGTGGTCCATGGCGATAATGGCAAGGAAGAGACGCTGGTGTTCCGCTTCCGTCGCACAGGGCAGTAGCGGAACACCGATAGCGTAAAGTCAGCGCGTCAGCTTTTTGTAAGCCAGCGCGGTTGGCCGGTCAGCCGCATCGCCCAGACGGCGGCGCTTGTCTTCTTCATAGGCCGCGAAGTTGCCTTCGAACCATTCGACGTGGCTGTTGCCTTCGAAGGCAAGGATGTGGGTGGCGAGACGATCGAGGAAGAAGCGGTCGTGCGAAATCACCACGGCGCAGCCCGCGAAGTTTTCGATGGCGTCTTCCAGCGCGCTCAACGTTTCCACGTCAAGGTCGTTGGTCGGTTCGTCGAGCAGGAGGACGTTGCCGCCCAGCTTCAGCATCTTGGCCATGTGCACGCGGTTGCGTTCACCGCCTGAGAGTTTGCCGACGTTCTTCTGCTGGTCCGCGCCCTTGAAGTTGAACGCGCCGACATAGGCCCGCGTGCTCATCTCTTGCTTGTTGACGGTCATGTAATCCAAGCCGTCGGAGATTTCCTGCCAGACGTTGTTCTTGGGGTTCAGATCGTCGCGGCTCTGGTCAACATAACCGAGGTGGACGGTGCTGCCGATTTCCACGGTGCCGCTATCGGGCTGTTCCTTGCCTGTCAGGATCTTGAACAGCGTGGACTTGCCCGCGCCGTTCGGGCCGATGATGCCCACGATGCCGCCTGGCGGCAGCATGAACGACAGATCCTCGAACAGCAGCTTGTCGCCATAGGCCTTCGAGATGTTCTTTACATCGATGACCTTGCCGCCAAGGCGCTCGGGCACCTGAATGACGATCTGGGCCTTGCCGATGGGACGGTTGTCCTGCGCGTTCTGCAGTTCCTCGAACTTGCGGATACGCGCCTTGCTCTTGGTCTGGCGGGCAGCCGGCGTCTGCCGGATCCATTCGAGCTCGCGTGTAAGGGCCTTCTTCTTGCCGCTTTCCTCGCGATCTTCCTGTTCGAGGCGCTTGGCCTTCTTTTCCAGATAGGTCGAGTAGTTACCCTCGTAGGGGAAGTACTTTCCGCGATCCAATTCGAGAATCCAGCCAACTACGTTGTCGAGGAAGTAGCGGTCGTGGGTAATCATCAGCACCGCGCCCGCGTATTCCTTGAGGTGGTTTTCCAGCCATTCGACGGATTCCGCGTCAAGGTGGTTGGTCGGTTCGTCGAGCAGCAGGATCGAGGGCTTCTGGATCAGCAGGCGGGTGAGCGCGATGCGGCGCTTTTCACCGCCCGAAAGGCTGGACACCGACCAATCACCGGGAGGGCAGCGCAGCGCTTCCATCGCGATTTCAAGCTGGTTGTCGAGCGTCCAGCCATCGACCGCGTCGATCTTGTCCTGAAGCTCGCTCATCTCGGCACCAAGCGCGTCGAAGACGGCGTCGTCCTCACCCATCTCCATGCCGATCTGGTTGAACCGATCGACCATGTCGGCGGTCTCCCGCGCGCCCTCTTTGACGTTTTCGAGCACGGTCTTGCTATTGTCGAGCTGCGGCTCCTGCTCGAGGTAGCCGACCGAGATATGCTCACCCGGCCAGGCCTCGCCGGTATAGTCGGTGTCGATCCCGGCCATGATCTTGATCAGGGTCGATTTACCCGCACCATTGGGGCCGACGATACCGATCTTGGCGCCCTGATAGAACTGGAGGCTGATATCGCTGAGCACCGGCTTGGGCGCACCGGGGAAAGTCTTGGTCATGCCCTTCATGACATAGGCGTATTGCGCGGCCATCTGGGGTCCTCTGAGGTCTTGCGTTCCGGGGAAAAGGCTTTGCGCGCGCCTCTACAGGGCAGCGCGGGGCGGGGCAAGGCGGCTGTTGGCAAAGCG
>JAZKBJ010000216.1:8619-11601 GCA_040388685.1 Pseudomonadota bacterium | reverse complement strand
CACCTCGGTGTCTGACGTCGACTGGAAAATCGCACCTATGCGGACCAGATCGTGCTTCAGGAACATCGCATTCGAGATGTTGCCGTAGTGCGCGATGGAAAAGCCGCCCGATGCAAGATCCGCGAACAGCGGCTGCACATTGCGCAGGCCTGCGCCGCCGGTCGTGGAATAGCGGACGTGTCCGGAGGCCATGGTGCCGGGCAGTTCGGCAATCGCCGAGCCGGTCGAGAAGTTTGCCGCGACATGGCCGATGCCCTTGCGCGAATAGAACTCCTGGCCGTCGAAGCTGGTGATGCCAACGGCTTCCTGGCCTCTGTGCTGCAGGGCATGAAGGCCAAGCGCGACTGTCGCCGCGGCGTCACGTACGCCCAGTACGCCAAAGATGCCGCACTCTTCGCGCAGCTTGTCCCCGTCGGCATCGTCCGGGTCGAACCCGATGTCCCAAGGGGTGGAGTCGGAAAAGTGCATCTGTGAGGTCATGGGTCCGATGGACTCGCGTGGGCGCAAAAGTGCCGGGAAAACGTGGCGCCCAAATGGCGACGTTTGTGCCCAATGGCAAGTGCAAGCTTCGGAACAATGCGGTGCGTGCCGTCGGATCGACAGCACCATGTAGCCGAAAAACCGGCATCGGAGCGCAAACGTGCAGACAAATCGCTGGTCTGGCGCTGCCCTCAAAGCGACCATTCGCATTGACGCCGGGACATGAGGGAGAAATTTTAACTGCCTTCGTTCATGAAAGGCAGGATGCGGCTGTTCAAATGCCTTTCCAGTCCTGTCGGGGTCGGGCTGACGTTTTTTGTCCTTGCGGGGGTAACAGTCAGCTTCTCGCGCTTTTCTGGCGGTCTTGCCATGGTGTGGGTGGCCAATGCGCTTCTGGCTGGCCGGCTCGTCGTAACGCCGGAGCGGCTATGGCGACCTTGGCTGGCCTCCTGCGCCGTCGCCAGCGCACTCGCAACTGGCCTGTTCGGCCTCGGCTGGGCCGCAGCTATCCCGATGGCACTCATCAATGTGGCAGAGGCAGCCGCAGCCGGACTGCTGATGCGGCGCATATCGATCGCCTTCTGGCCAGATGATACGCTTGAATGGATCGCAGGCTACTACATTGGTATCGGGCTGATCATTCCCTTGGCTAGTGGCGGCGTTGCGACACTGGTCGCAACGTTTACCAGCAACGTCGATTCCATCGATAATTTCACCCACTGGATCATCGGGCATTCGTTGGGCCTGATGGCATGCTTGCCGGTGTTTCGCTTTATTTACTGGCGTGCATCGCGCGGGCGCAGCTTTCTCCCCAGTGCCCGAACCTGGCAGTCTACCGTAATGGTCCTCGGCACATTTACCTTGGTGACTGCAGGTGTATTCGTTCTCGATATGAGGGCATTGCTGGTGTTCCCGCTGCTCTTTCTCGTGGTCGGTGCCGCCGTGCTTGACGAGGCCCTGATTGCAGCCATGCCAGTCTTGCTTATCGCGATCGGCGGAACAATGACGGCGCTCGGCCTTGGACCTATTGCGCAAATGGACGTCGCGTTTGGCGACCGCATCCAGTTCTTCCAGCTCTACGTCGGGATCACAGTGCTGGCGGGACTACCCGTGTCATGCGAGCGCTCCCGGCGTATGGCAGAAATTCAACGGATGCAGGAAAGGCTTCAGCGGTTCGAGGGTCTGGAACCTTCGCGCTTCTGAGTCATTGCCGTTTGCCGTGCACCGCCCTACATCCGGGGCGTTACGTCTAGGCGGGCCACGCTGGCCAGATCGCTTCCAGAGGGCTGCTGCTTGATCCTGTCACCATTCGAATGGACCATCGCCAAGCGTTATATGCTGCCGGGGCGAGGAGAGGCGTTTATCGCGCTCGTCGCTGGGATCAGTCTGGCTGCGGTCATGCTGGGCGTCGCCGCGCTCGTCATCGTGATGAGCGTTATGAACGGTTTTCGCGCCGAACTGCTCGACAAGATCGTCGGCCTCAACGGTCACGCGATCATTCAGGCCTATGGCGGCAGGCTGGACAACTGGCAGGACATTCTCAAGCGCGTTCAGGCAACGCCGGGCGTCACCCATGCGTCGCCGCTGATCGAACAACCGTTGCTCGCCAGCTTCAATGGCAGGGTCGAGGCAATCTTGGTGCGTGGCAATACCGCAGAAGACATCAAGCGGCTTGAGGACAAGCGGGTCGATGGAGTCATTGCCGGTCTGGGTCCCGGCTCCAATAATGTGGCGCTGGGGGCGCGGCTTGCCGAAAATCTTGGCGCGCGGGTCGGCGACACCATTACCATCATCAATCCGCAGGGCCGCTCGACCCCGTTCGGAACAGTCCCACGTGAAATTGCTTATACAGTCTCGGCGCTGTTCGAAGTGGGCGTCTATGACTACGATCAGGCCTATGTAGTCATGCCCATACAGGACGCGCAGACGCTGCTTCTGACTGGCGATACCATCGGCATGATCGAAGTTTCGACAACCGATGCCGACACGGTGATGGATACGCTGGGACCGCTGAAAAAGGAACTGGCCGGGCAGGCCGTGATCACCGACTGGAAAACGATCAACGCCAGCCTGTTCGAGGCGTTGGCGGTGGAGCGCGTGGCGATGTTCATCGTGCTGTCGATCATCGTGCTGGTCGCGGTGTTCAATATCCTGTCGTCGCTCATCATGCTGGTGCGCGCCAAGACGCGCGATATTGCCATCCTACGGACCATGGGGGCAACGCGGAAATCGTTGCTCAAGGTGTTCGTGACTATCGGCTTCGTGATTGGCGCGCTCGGCACGCTTTCCGGTTTGCTGCTGGGCTTCATCTTCCTGTTTTTCCGCCAGCCCATCGTCAATGCGATCCAGTATGTGACCGGGCAGAACCTGTGGGATCCGTCTATCCGCTTCCTCACCGAGCTGCCGAGCCGGTCCGACCCTGTCGAGATCGCCACGATCAGCCTGATGGCCTTGCTGTTCAGCTTTCTCGCCACGCTTTACCCGGCGATGAAGGCGGCGAGT
>JAZKBJ010000216.1:0-8609 GCA_040388685.1 Pseudomonadota bacterium | reverse complement strand
CGATGCTGCAGGCGATCGGTCTGCTCGAGGGCGGCTTTTCCGGTCTGATCGAGATTGCCGGAACCGATGCGTCCAAACTATCGGGTGACGACCGCACTGCGTTGCGGCGGGATCATCTGGGCTTCGTCTACCAGTTCCATCATCTCCTCCCCGATTTCAACGCACTGGAAAACGTGGTTCTGCCGCAACTTGTTGCCGGTACGGATCGAAGCGCAGCCGATGCCCGCGCAACCGAACTGCTCTCGGCACTCGGCCTCGCAAAGCGTCTGGATCACCGGCCAAGTCAGCTTTCCGGCGGCGAGCAACAGCGCGTTGCGGTGGCCCGCGCGCTGGCCAACCGGCCTGAACTGGTGCTGGCCGACGAGCCTACGGGTAATCTGGATGAGGCAACGGCAGACCGCGTGCTGGAGGAATTTCTCAAGCTCGTGCGCGGGGAGGGCAGTTCTGCCCTGATCGCGACGCACAACGAGCGTCTGGCATTGCGAATGGACCGTGTTGTGCGTCTGCACGAAGGTGTTCTGGGCTAGGGATACGACAGCATCCTTGTGCGTTTCATCGCAAAAGGAGATCGTATTCCCATGAACACCACGATCCGCGCTGAAACCGCAGACACCGCGTTCTGGCAGGACCATGCCACCATTCTGCGCCGCGAGGCCGCAGATGGCGTCTTCCACGGCTTTGCGTCGCTGCATGCCGGCACTTTTGCAGACATGGTGCGACTGTTCACGCGGCTGTCCGATAGCGATCGCGCCGGGATGGTCATAGAGAAGTCCGGCGACCGCCAGTATTCACCGCTGGAAATTGCTGCGCTCGCCAGGCGTTCGGACTTTCCAGCCTGACCCGCGAATTTCGCTGTTTACCGTTGATCCGCTTCCCTTGTCGTGCGACGACTTGAGCCGACAAGGGGAGTAAACATGTCCGCTCTTGACTGGAATGCCGAAGCAACGCTGCACGAACGCGACGATGCAGGCTCTGAAATGCAATACAATTTCAACGTCTTGCGCAAGGCACCCCTGCGCGATTTGGTGACGCAGGTCGTGGCAATGTCGGTTGAAGCGAGGGCGCGTCTGGTGATTGACGTGGCGGGCGGCAAATCACTTAACGTTGGTGAAATTCTTGAACTGGCAAGGGCGGAAGGTTTGGCATGACCGAGCCTCGCACCATAGGTGATTTCAAGGCCAGGAAGCCGAACGGCGAAGTGATCGACCTCGCAGGCAAGCAGGGCAAGGTCATGCTGGTGGTGAACACCGCGTCAAAGTGCGGCTTCACCCCCCAATACGACGGCCTTGAAGACCTGTGGAAGCGGTATGGGGCAAGCGGCTTTGAAGTGCTCGCGTTCCCGTGCAACCAGTTCGGCGCACAGGAACCGGGCAGCGCCGATGAAATCGAAAGTTTCTGCAAGGTCAACTTCGGCCTGAGCTTCCCGCTCATGGCCAAGATCGAAGTCAATGGATCGGGCACCGACCCACTTTACGAGTGGCTCAAGAGCGAGGCGCCGGGCGTTCTGGGCACCAAGGCGATCAAATGGAACTTCACAAAGTTCCTGATCGACCGCAATGGAAAGGTCGTGCGCCGTTACGCCCCGACCGACAAGCCTGCGAGTATCGCCAAGGACATCGAAAAGCTGCTGTGACAAAGTAATTCAGGTCGGGGGAAAAATGGGCTGCGCCTCTCGAAAGGGCGCGGCCTTTTGCTTACCTTGGCGAGATGCCGCATTCCAGCTTCGTTCCACTCCGTATCTTCTCGTCATACACGATGCTCGATGGGGCCGTGGACCCCAAGGCGATTGCCAAGACGGCGGCGGAGCGGGGTTTTCCGGCATCAGCGATCACTGACCGTAACGGCCTTTACGGCAGTGTCGCCTATGCCAAGGCGTGCAAGGACCTTGGCGTGCAGCCGGTTATCGGTACAATGCTTGCCGTTGCGCGCCCGGACCGCGATGGCGCGGCCACCGGTTTCGGTCCGGCGCAGCCGACGATCGACTGGCTGGCGCTCTATGCGCAGGACACCACCGGTTACGATAACCTGTGCCATCTGGTCAGCCGCGCCCATCTTGACCGGCCCCTGGAATTCTCGCCACACGTTGTGCTTGCGGACCTCGTTGGCCATACCGACGGGCTGCTGTGCCTGACAGCGGCCAGCGAAGGTGCTCTGACGCAATTGCTGGGCGGGGGGCAGGACAGCGCGGCGGCATCCTATGCCGACCGGTTGCAGGAACTCTTCCCCGACCGCCTCTATATCGAACTTGCCCGGCGCAACGACCCAGCTGAAGAAGCGGCCGAAGCTGCGCTGATCGAACTGGCCTATGCCCGCGATCTGCCGCTGGTCGCCACCAATCCCGCCTGCTTTGCCGAACGCGGCTTTTACGAAGCGCATGATGCCATGCTCTGCATCGCCAGTTCCACGCATGTCGACAGCACCGATCGTCCGCGATCCAGCAAGGAATGGTGGATCAAGCCTGCCGCAGTAATGGAGGAACTGTTCAAGGATATCCCCGAAGCGCTGGCCAACACGCTGGTCGTGGCGCAGCGCTGCGCGGTTATGCCGCCCAAGCGCAAGCCGATTCTGCCAAGCCTTGCCGGCGATCAGGAAGGCGAGGCGCGGATGTGCGCGGCGGACAGCCGGAAGGGCCTCGTTCAGCGGCTGAAGCCTTACTATCCCGACGCCACTCATGATGAGTTGGAGCGTGTGCTGTGCCTCGGGCCGGATGTGGAGCCGGACGCTGCCGAGTATCCTCATCTGGCGGTTGCAGGTGTGTGGGACGAAGTTCTGGCCTACCGCGCACGTCTTGAATTCGAAGTCGGCATTATCAACCGCATGGGCTTTGGCGGCTACTTCCTGATCGTGGCGGACTTCATCAAGTGGGCCAAGGATCAAGGCATTCCAGTGGGGCCGGGGCGTGGTTCGGGTGCAGGCTCATTGGTCGCATGGGCGCTGACCATTACCGATCTCGATCCGATCAAGCTTGGCCTGCTATTCGAACGCTTCCTCAATCCCGAGCGTGTGTCGATGCCGGACTTCGATATCGACTTCTGCGAAACCCGGCGCGGCGAGGTAATCCGCTACGTCCAGCGCAAGTACGGGTTGGATCACGTGGCGCAGATCATCACCTTCGGTAAGCTCAAGGCCCGCGCGGTTTTGCGCGATACAGGCCGCATCCTCCAGATGAGCTATGGCCAGACCGATCGGCTGTGCAAGATGGTGCCCAACCATCCGACCGACCCTTGGCCGCTGCCGCGCGCATTGAACGGCGTGCTGGAACTGAAGCGCGAATATGATCGCGATCCCGAGGTCAAGCGCCTGATCGACCTTGCGATGCAGCTTGAAGGCTTGCCGCGCAACAGCTCGACCCACGCGGCAGGCGTCGTGATCGGTGACCGTCCGCTGGCGCAACTGGTCCCGCTCTACCGCGATCCGCGCTCCGACATGCCGGTCACGCAGTTCGACATGAAGCATGTCGAGGATGCCGGGCTGGTCAAGTTCGACTTCCTCGGCCTCAAGACGCTTTCGGTGCTGCGCAAGGCCGTGGACCTGCTTGGCAAGCGCCAGATCGAGATCGACCTGTCGGCGCTCGCGTGGGACGACGAACAGACCTACAAGCTTCTTCAATCGGGCGATACCGTCGGCGTGTTCCAGCTGGAATCCGAAGGCATGCGCCGCACGCTGGCGGCGGTGAAGCCCACCAACTTCGGCGACATCATCGCGCTCGTCTCGCTCTACCGACCAGGTCCGATGGACAACATCCCGCTCTTCGGACGCCGCAAGAACGGCCTGGAAGCGATTGAATACCCCCACGAAAAGCTCGCGGGCATCCTGTCCGAAACTTACGGGATCTTCGTCTATCAGGAGCAGGTCATGCAGGCTGCGCAGATCCTGGCGGGCTATTCGCTGGGCGACGCCGATCTTCTGCGTCGCGCCATGGGCAAGAAGGACCAGAAGGAAATGGACGCGCAGCGCCAGCGGTTTGCTGACGGGTGCAAGACCATTTCCGGCATCGAGAAGGGCAAGGCCAACGAACTGTTCGACTTGATCGACAAGTTTGCAGGCTACGGCTTCAACAAGTCCCACGCCGCCGCCTATGCGCTTCTCGCCTACCAGACCGCGTGGCTCAAAACGCACTATCCGCACGAGTTTTACGCCGCCTCGATGTGCTTCGACATGCACCAGTCGGAAAAACTTTCGGTGTTCGTCGACGACATGCGCCGCAACGGCGTTGCGCTGGCCGGACCGGACATCAATCATTCGGTGGCCGAGTTCACGGTTGAGCGCACCCACGACGGATATGCAGTACGCTACGCTCTGGCCGGCCTGCGCAATGTCGGCGAAAAGGCGATGGAGCAGATCGTCGAGGAGCGCGAGGCCAAGGGTGCATACACGTCGCTGGACGACCTTTTCCGCCGTATTCCGGCGGGTTCGATGAACCGGCGTCAGCTGGAAGCGCTGGCCGCAGGCGGCGCGCTCGATTGCATCGAGCCGAACAGGGCGCAGGTCATTGCCAATGCCGAACTGCTCATGGCCGTGGCCGACGAAGCGGCGCGGTCGCGCACATCGGGGCAGGGCGGGTTGTTCGGCGGTGAAGACCATGCCGTTCCGGCCACCCGCCTTGCCGAAACCAAGCCATGGTCGCGGTCCGACCAGATGACAGCGGAGCGCGAGAACTTCGGCTTCTACTTCGCCGCGCATCCGGTGGAAGAATACCGCGCAGTGGCTTCCGCCAATGGCGCTCGAACCTATGGCAGCCTGGTTACCGGAACCGGCGAACCGGGCGGGCGCTCGGCCGCAGTCATGGCCGCGCTCGTCGAGAACGTGCAGAAGCGCAAGACGAAGAAGGGCAAGGACTTCGTCATGGCCGACTTCTCTGACAGTTCCGGCCTGTTCTCGGCCTCATGCTTCGAGGAAAGTCTGGTCGAGCCATTCCAGCAATGGGTGCGCGAGGGCACGTGCGTGCTGCTCAACGTAGAGCTGGACCGGCCCAACCCGGACGAAGCGCCGCGCGTGACAGTGCGCGGGGCAAGGCCGCTGGCTTCAGTGACCAGCGCATCGCGCATGCAGCTCAAGCTTGAAGTTTCACGACCCGAGGCCATCGCTGAGCTTGCCCTGCTCCTGCCGCGTGGCGGGGATGCTAAGGGCGAGGTGCTCGCGCGGCTCAGGACTGGCGGGCCGAAGGAGCCACTTGTGCGGCTCGGCAATGATTTCAAACTGGACAGTGACTTAATCGAACGATTGATTCCTATAGAAGGGCTTGCCAATGTGGCGTTGAGCGCAAAGCCGGAAAGGCATCTGCGCCTCGTCGAATAAATATAAGAATCGGAGAGAGATGTGACCGGGCAGCCAAGACCGCCGTTGGGCGCGATGCAGGACTGGAAGCTGCGGGTGACCCAGCTGATCGACCACGCCGCCCGAGAGCATGGCACCCGCGAAATCGTCAGTCACTGGGCGGATGGGAGCGAGACCCGCACCAACTGGGCCGGTATTCGCCACGATGCATTGCGCATGACTCAGGCTTTGCGCCGCTTGGGCGTGCAGCCCACAGACCGGATTGCCACACTGGCGATGAACCATCACCGTCATCTCGTCAGCTGGTATGGAGCGGTTGGCGCAGGAGGGATCCTGCATACGCTCAACCCGCGCCTGTTCGATGACCAGCTTGAATATATCGTCAACCATGCTGAAGACCGGGTCATGCTGTTCGACAGGCAGTGGGCTCCCATCGTCGAACGGATGAAGGCGCGCTGGCACACGGTCGAGCACTACATCTGTTTCGACAGCAGCGAGCCCGCGCTGCATTTCGAGGAATGGATTGGCCAGGAGGACGGCGAGACTGAATGGGCCGATGGCGACGAGCGCGATCCTTGCATGCTCTGCTACACCAGCGGCACCACCGGTAATCCCAAGGGCGTGCTGTATGAACACCGCTCGACCATGCTCCATGCCCTGAGTTCGATCACGCCTCCGATCTTCGGTATGGACTGCCGCACGGTCATGCTGCCGATCGTGCCGATGTTCCATGCGGCAAGCTGGGGCCTGCCATGGGCAGGCGCGGCGGCGGGAGCGAAGTTCGTCTATTCCGCGGTGAACGATGGCGCGGTCCTCTGCGACCTGATGAACCGCGAGAAGGTCACTGCATCGGCCGGCGTGCCGACCGTGTGGATGGCACTGCTGCAGCACGTTGATGCGACAGATGGCGATATCCCGCCGACTCTTAAGACCGTCGTGTGTGGTGGCTCGGCCATGCCCCGCGCGATGATCGAGCGGTTCATGCGCAGGGGCATCCGCGTTGCCCATGCTTGGGGCATGACTGAAACATCACCCATCGGCACAACCGGGGCAGAAACCTGGAACTGGGACGAACTTTCGTTCGATGAGCAGGTCACCGTCAAGGCCATGCAAGGGCGACCGCCTTTCGGTGTCGAAATCCGCTGCGTCGATCTGGATGATCCGGAATTGGTTCTCCCGCGCGACGGCAAGACGTCCGGTGCCTTGCAGGTGCGCGGTCCCTGGGTGGTCAAGCGCTACTTCAAAGCCGAGCAGGACGCGGCGGGGGCAGACCAGTGGTTCGATACGGGCGACGTAGCAGTCATCCATCCGGACGGAACACTGCAACTCACCGACCGGACCAAGGACGTGATCAAGTCCGGTGGCGAATGGATCAGTTCGGTCGAGCTCGAAAATGCCGCCATCGGCCATCCGGCGGTTGCCGAAGCCGCCGCGATCGGCGTCTGTCATCCCAAGTGGGACGAACGACCATTGCTCGTCGTGGTAAGGAAGCCCGGAGTCGACGTTTCGCAAGACGAGTTGCGCACCTTCCTGCAGGCCCACGTCGCCAAATGGTGGGTCCCCGATGCCGTGGCATTCGTTGATGCGATCCCGCACACCGGCACCGGCAAGATCAGCAAGAAGGACCTGCGCGACCAGTTCCGCAACTACGCTTGGGCGACCTGAGGTGGGTGGAAGCTATATCGATCCGAGCCGGGAAAATTTCGAACGGTTCAAGGCGCTGCCCCGCGACCGACCGATCCACATGCTCAACCTGATCAAATTCAAGGAGCTGGCGGAATACCCCGAAGGTCATGCCAACCACGGCAAGGGATTGGCAGGCCGCGACGCCTATGCGCTCTATCGCAACGCCTTCCAGTCGCTCGTTGCGGATTCTGGAGCGGCTATGGTCTGGGAAGCGCCAATGGAATGCGTGGTGACCGGGCCGGAAGGCGAGTGGGATGAGGCCTTTGTGATGGGCTATCCCGATGCACAATCGTTCTTCGCCATGGTGAAAGACGAGGCCTATGCCCGCGATGTCCTGCCGCACCGGACCGCTGCCGTTGCCGACAGCAGGCTTATCCGGTTTCGGGGTTAGAACAGGTCCAGCTGTCCACCCCGGCTGGGCTTCCTGAATTGCGAGACATCAAGGTCAACCTTGGCCTTGCCGATGCCCAACCTCTTGCAGGCTATGCGGAATCGGCTGCGAAAAAGGTCTGCCCAGACACCTTTCGGCTTCATGCGCGTGAAAAAGGCAGGATCGTTGTCACGCCCGGACCGCACAGACTGCACGATCCCCATGACTTTGCCTGCGCGGTCCGGGAAATGCGTTTCAAGCCATTCCCGGAATAGCGGTGCAACTTCGTGCGGCAAACGAAGCATGATCCAGCTGGCGGTCGTGACCCCGCGCGCTGCTGCCTGTTCAAGAATGCTCTCGAGGAATTTGTCGGTGATGGAAGGGATAACCGGCGCAACCGAAACGTGTGACGGGACCCCCGCTGCCACGAGCTGCGCGAGCGCATCGAGCCGCTTTGCCGGAGAAGACGCCCGTGGTTCCAGCAAGCCGGAGAGCCGCGCATCGAATGTCGTGACCGAAATCCCGACAGCGGTAAGTCCGAGACGGGCGAGTTGGGTAAGCAGATCGAGATCGTCCAAGACGCGCGCGGACTTGGTGGTGATCGTGACAGGGTGGCGCAATTCGAGGCATAGTTCGAGCACACTGCGGGTTATCCGGTAGCGCGCTTCAATCGGCTGATAGGGATCGGTGTTGGTGCCCATGGCGATGGGCGCCGGGAGGTAGCCTGGCTTCGCAAGTGTTTCGCGCAAAAGCTGTGCCGCGTCAGGCTTGGCGAACAGCTTGGTTTCGAAATCGAGGCCCGGTGACAGGTCGTGAAATGCGTGCGAGGGCCGGGCATAACAATAGATGCAGCCATGTTCGCAGCCGACATAACTGTTTATCGAGCGGTCGAAAGGGATGTCCGGGGAGGCGTTGAACGACACGATTGTCTTGGGTTTTAGCAGCGTGACGGTGGTTCGCTGCTTGGGGGCTGGGCCATCAACAGTCGCGGCCTCGTCTAGCCAATCACCATCGGCCTCACTCTGAGTGAGATTAAAGCGAGTGCTGGTTTGATTGCTTTTCGCTCCGCGACCTTTGGATGTCATTGCGTAGTTAGAACATATCATGAACTTAATGACAAGCTGGCAAGCAACCGGTAAGCAACCTGCCGGATGTGGAGGGGGCTGCGAGTGGAAACCCGATCATTGCTGAGACTGCTTAAGCGTTGGCAAGCTCAACAAGAGAGTGCTCTCGGGCAATTCGGACGCAAAACAATGGGTCAGCGGCTCGCAGGGTA
>JAZKBJ010000215.1:0-12102 GCA_040388685.1 Pseudomonadota bacterium | reverse complement strand
CGATCACCCGCGATTTCGACATGCAGACCCAGCCGCACCTGCTGCTGCTGCAGAAAACGATGGTCATGGTCGAAGGCATCGCCACCCAGCTAGATCCCGAGATCAACATGTGGGACGTTTCCGCCCCCTTCGTGCGAGGCTGGATCCGCGACGAACTCGGCCCCGAAGCCGCCATCGCCGACCGCGTGCGCGACGATGTGCAAACGCTCCTGCGCCTGCCCGACCTGATCCGCCGGATCGAGGACAAGTACCCGGCCAAGGGCGGCGCGCCCGAAGCGCCGCCGCTGCCCGAGATCGACCTGATCGTCGGGCCGAACCGGCGCAAACGCAACTGGGTGGGGCAGATCATGCCGTTCCTGGCAGGCGGTGCGATTGTTGCCGTGACCCATGCGCTGGGCTTGTGGTGATACAGCAGGCTCCGTTCGTGAATTGCAAGGCGTAAGCAGGCCCTCTTGCCCGGCACCGCTCTCTCACACTTGCGCCTGCCCAAGCGCCATTTCCACGCGCTCGATCTGTCGCGCCTGCTGGCCGCGATCATGGTGCTGTTCTGGCACTACCAGCACTTTTTTGTGCCGCCGGTGGAACGTCACTTCAACGTCAACCGCGCGATCCAGCCGTGGTACGAAACGCTGGGCTGGCTCTACGAACACGGCCACACCGCGGTGCAGTATTTCTGGGCGGTCTCGGGCTTCGTCTTCGCCCACGTCTATCTGTCCGATCCGCGCGCCCATGGCCGCTTCTGGCTTGCCCGCGTGGCGCGGCTCTGGCCGCTCCACCTGCTCACGCTGGGCCTGATGGCGCTGCTGCAGGGCATTTACCTGGCCCGAACCGGCACCGAATTCGTCTATCACACCAACGATCTCAAGCACTTCCTGCTGTCGATCCCGCTGATGCAGTACTGGGGCTGGCAGGATAACCAGTCGTTCAACGGCCCCTCATGGTCGCTCTCGACCGAGATCCTCGCCTATGCGGCGTTCTGGCTGGCGCTGCCGCTGCTGCGCCGCGCGCCGCTGGCGCTTGCGCTGCCGGTCGGCGGCATGCTGCTCGGCCTGACCCTGCTGAATGCACCCGACAAGGACGTGCTCGCCTGCATCGGCTACTTCTTCCTCGGCACGGCGGTATATGGCGCCACGCTCAAGGGCTGGCTGCGTCCGGCCAGCCTGCTGCCGCTGGGAGCCGCGCTGATCGCCGCCGCCTTTGCATTCAAGGCGCAATACCGCGGCGGGGACGCAGCCACCATCGCGGGCACGTTCGCCGTGCTGTTCCTGATGCTCGCCGCCGATCTGTCGGACGAAAATGGCCGCCTCAAATTCGGTCAAAAGCTCGGCGATGCCTCATACGGCATCTATCTGTGGCACATCCCGATCCAACTGGCGCTGGTTCTGCTGATCGATTCCGTCGGCGTCCCCCGCGACATTGCCCGCCAACCGTGGTTCATGGTGTCCTACGTGAGCGCGGCCATCGCGGCAGGCTTCATCAGCCACGCCATGTTTGAACGCCCCGCGCAGAAGGCCGTGTTCGCGCTTTGGGCGCGATGGAAGGCGCGGCGCAATTCACCTGCGAAGGACACCCGATGACACTCATCGACTTGCTCGCACCGACCTATCTGCAAATGCTCAATGCGTTGTCAGCCTGGCTGCAGAAGGCCGAACAACAGTTGCCGCCGGAGCAGACGCAAGCGTTGCTGATATCACGGCTCGCGCCGGATATGTTTCCCTTGGCAACGCAGGTCCGCTTTGCCTGCGTGCAGGCGCTTGAAGGCGTCCACCGGCTGCATGGAATGGCTTTCCCGCCGTTGCATGCGGCGATGCTGGAGGAAGGCCGCAATGCTGCCGAGCGCCCCGGATCGGTCAGTGATGCGATAGCGCGGATCGAAGAGACGATCGCGGCTGTCGCTGCTCTGTCCGAAAAGTCTGGTTCAGGCCAGAGCGCGCCCATTGCCCATGACCTTCCCAACGGCATGGTCTTCGATCTGACGGCCGAGCAGTACAGCCGCGACTGGGCCCTCGGCCAGTTCTACTTTCATCTGATGATTGCCTACGCCATCCTTCGCAATCAGGGGATTGCTTTGGGCAAGGCTGATTATGTCGCCCACATGTTTGCCCATATCCGACCGGGGACGATACCAGCGGGTTAGGCGACTGGAACCCACTCGCGGTGCTGTGCGAAGTATTCGCCGAGCGGGTAGGCGTTCAAACTCACCCTGCTATCTCGTCCAACCGATGATGCGGCAGCATCCGCCACGCCGCCAACATCAGGATCACGTGTCCCGCCTCGATCGTCATCGGCACCGGCCAGCCCGGATAGGCGCCCGTCACCGCAAGGTTGATCGCGCGGCCGATGAACGACACGCCGAACAGCAGCGCTGGCACCAGCAGCAGGTCGGCATTGCGCCGCCACGCGCCCCACATCATGCAGAACGCTGCCACGCCGAAGAACGAGGTAAAATCGGCGCGGATCGTGGAAATGCCGGAGATGCCGGTGGCGGCAATGCCAAAGCCAGTCGCCGCCTGCTCAGGTCCGGTCAGAAAACTGATCGCGAGGAACAGATCGAAAAGTCCGGCGAGAAACACCAGCGCAGTCAGGACAAGTCTCATTCGTCAGTGCTCCCCAAAACCCACCCCCAACCCCTCCCGCTTGCGGGAGGGGAGCGAGACTTGCGCTTGCGCAGCAAGCGTTAGTCGCAGCGGGGCGGGCATTACCCCGCTGCAATCGTCAAACCCATGTCTGCCCCATCCAACCACCGCACGCAAAAGGATTGCGCACGGCCCGCTGCCATTGCACAAGCCGCTGCCATGACAGGCAAACGCATCCTCCTGATCGTCGGCGGCGGAATCGCGGCCTACAAGGCCTGCGAACTGGTGCGGTTGATCCGCAAGAACGGCGCGGAGGTCACTTGCGTCCTGACCGATGGCGGCGCGCACTTCGTCACCGCAATGACTCTGGCGGCGCTTAGCGAAAACCCCGTCCACACCACGCTGTGGGATCTCAAGAACGAGGTCGAAATGGGTCACATCCAGCTTTCGCGCGCCGCCGATCTCGTCGTTGTCTGCCCGGCCACAGCCGACCTGATGGCGCGCATGGCCGCCGGGATCGCCGACGATCTGGCGACGACGCTTCTGCTCGCCACCGACAAGCCGGTGCTGGCCGTGCCCGCCATGAACGTGCGCATGTGGCAACACGCCGCCACGGTGCGCAACGTCGCCACCTTGCGCGCGTCAGGCGTGACCGTGCTCGATCCCGATGACGGCATGATGGCTTGCGGCGAATATGGGCCGGGACGTTTGCCCGAGCCGGACGCGGTGTGGGCTGCGATTGGCGAGATGTTGGGCTTGGGTGCTTCGACAGGCTCAGCACGAACGGTTGTTTCACCAAGTCCCGTTCGTGCTGAGCCTGTCGAAGCACACACGCACCCGCTCGGCGGCAAACATGTCCTGATCACTGCGGGTCCGACGCACGAACCGATCGACCCGGTGCGCTACATCGCCAACCGCTCCAGCGGCAAGCAGGGCTTCGCCATCGCCGCAGCAGCGGCCCGCGCTGGCGCGAAAGTCACGCTTATCGCAGGTCCGGTCAATCTGCCCACGCCGCAGGGCGTGACGCGCATCGATGTCGAGACCGCGCGCCAGATGGCGGCTGCGGTCGATGCTGCGCTCCCTGCCGACGTTGCGATCATGGTGGCCGCTGTAGCCGACTGGCGTAGCGCCGATGAATCCGCACAAAAGATCAAAAAGGATGGCTCGGGCGAGGTGCCACCGCTCCAACTCGTCGAGAATCCAGACATTCTCGCCACGCTGTGCACGTCGGATCGTCGTCCCGCGCTAGTCGTAGGTTTCGCCGCCGAAACCAACGATCTGCTCACCCACGCGCATGCCAAGCTGGCGCGCAAGGGCGCGGACTGGATCGTCGCCAACGATGTAGCCACTCATGCCATGGGCGGCGAGGTCAACGCGCTGCACATCGTCAGCGCCAGCGGCGTCGAAAGCCTCCCCGAAATGCCCAAGGATGCGGCGGCTGCCGCGCTGGTTAAAAGGATTGCAGATGCACTCGCCTGAAGTTCCCGTCCTCGTGAAGCGTCTGCCGCACGGTGAGGGCCTGCCGCTCCCGGCCTATGCCACCGACGGTGCAGCAGGGATGGACGCGATCTCGGCCGAGGACGTGGACCTTGCGCCCGGCGCACGCCACGCCGTCGCCACCGGGCTTTCGGTCGCGATCCCGCACGGTTATGAAATCCAGGTCCGCCCGCGCTCGGGACTTGCGCTCAAGCACGGGGTCACCGTGCCCAACACCCCCGGCACAATCGACAGCGATTATCGCGGCGAATTGAAGGTCATCATGATCAACCTCGGTGCGGAGACGTTTTCCATTCGCCGGGGCGACCGCGTCGCACAGCTTGTGGTCGCGCCCGTCACGCGCGGATCGTGGGTCGAAGTCAGCGAACTCGACGAGACCGCGCGGGGCGAAGGCGGCTTCGGTTCCACGGGCGGTCTGGCTGCGCTCAAGGGTTGAAACCCACCCCCAACCCCTCCCGCAAGCGGGAGGGGGGAGTGCGAGACTTGCGCTTCTGCAAGAAGCGTTGGTCGCAGCGGGGTGGGCCTCGCAACGCCCGACACAAAAAAGCCCCGCATCGCTGCGAGGCCTTTTCATTTTTCCGTCAAGGAAGCTCAGCGGACCTTTTTCACCGTAGTCTTCTCGGGCGCGATCGAGATGCGCACCGTTTCACCGCTGTGGCCGGGGAAGTCGGTGAACATCGCCTCGACCAGATTGGGCACGACATAGGACAGGCGGTTTGACTGCGAAGCCGCTTCGGCCTTGCCCTCGAACAGGCGCGCGCCATCGGCACGGCGGTCGATCTTCATGTCGATGCCGCTGGTATAGACGGTGATCACGTCGACACCATTGTTGAAGCCCGAACCGTAGAAGAACGGATCGTACCATCCGTAGCCCCAGCCGCGACGGCCATAGAACGCCGGACGGCCCCAATATCCGCCGCCGCCGTACCATGGGCTCCAGTAGGGATCGTTGAAGCCGCTCTGGATCACTCGCTCACGGCCCTGATCGACGCCGTAATCGAAGCGCACGATCAGATCGGCGGCCTCTGCGCTGGCGGGCGCGTAGCCCAGCTTCTGCAACTGCGCCGAAACCAGCGAGGCGTACTGCGAGAATTCCAGCCCGCCCGCATCGCGCGGATCATCGGCCACCACGGCAAAGGTCTGGCCCTGCGGCGCGGGCAACTGGCTCTGGAAGCGTGAAACATTGGCATTGAAAGACGACGCACAGCCGCCAAGCGCGACGAGCAGCAGCGGAACAGCGGCCATGCCGGCAAAACGGCGGCGCTTGTTCTGCAGGAACGATTTCATTTTGCGACTCCTCAACTGCAGTCCGCCACACCGAAGCCTATGTCAGCTTCCCGGGCGCACGCCTGCTCTAGCATGTCGCTTGTATAGGTGGGAGGTGCTGAATGCACGTTGAATGGCGCCTGCAACATAAGTTGCAGGCGGTTCACATTCGGCAATGATTCAGCTTGGCCATCAGCCTCTTACAAGGCCAAGCGCCGCGTAAGTGCGGGCCAGCGTCGGTCCGGCAAGGTCGCGCGCCTTCAATGCGCCCTTGGCGAGGATCGCGTCGAGCGCCTCGCCGTCTTCGCGCAATTCGCGGTAGCGCGCCGCCATCGGCGCGAGCTTATCGACCAGCAGTTCGCCAAGCGCAGGCTTGAACTGGCCGAAGCCCTTGCCTTCGAACTGCGCCAGCACCTCGGCAGGCGTGATGCCGTCCATCGCGGCGTAGATGCCGACGAGATTGTTCGCCTCGGGCCGTCCCGCCAGACCTTCGACGGTGGCGGGCAGCGGTTCGGGATCGGTCTTGGCCTTCTTCACTTTCTGCATGATCGCGTCGGCGTCGTCGATCAGGTTGATCCGGCTCATGTCCGAAGGATCGGACTTGCTCATCTTGGCGGTGCCATCGCGCAAGGACATGATTCGCGCGGCCTCGGGCGGGATGATCGGATCGGGCAGGGTGAACACCGGCGCGTCTTCTGATGCGAAGTCATTGTTGAACTTCTGCGCAATGTCGCGGGCCAGTTCGAGATGCTGCTTCTGGTCCTCGCCCACCGGCACGTGCGTTGCCTGATAAAGCAGCACATCGGCGGCCTGCAGCACCGGATAGGTGAACAGCGCGACCGAAGCGCCTTCGCGGTTCTTGCCCGCCTTGTCCTTCCACTGCGTCATGCGATTGAGCCAGCCCATGCGCGCGGTGCCGTTCAGCAGCCACTGCATTTCGGCGTGGGCGGGGACTTGCGCCTGATTGAACAGGATCGACTTGTCAGGATCGATCCCGCACGAAACCAGTGCCGCCACCATCTCGCGCGTGTTCGCAGCCAGTTCGGCCGGCTTATGCGGCATCGAGATCGCGTGGAGGTCGGCGAGGAAATAGAGGCACTGCCCGCCCTTGGCCGACCAATCGTCCTGCATGCGCACCCAGTTCCGGATCGCACCCAGGTAATTGCCGAGGTGGAGATTGCCCGTGGGCTGGATACCGGAAACGATACGCATCGAATTGGCCTTCAGTTGGTGCGGCGCCGCCGCAGGAGTAGCTTGAGATCGTCCTTCGAGAATGCTCCCGAAAGCACGGTGGCGAGCCCATAGACCACCACCCCGGACGTGACCAGTGCGGCCATCGCGGCAATGCGGATCGCCCAGGTGCCATGGACGTACGGCGTGACCAGCCCCTGCCCCGCCCAGAGCACGCCGCCCATCGCCAGCGCCGCCAGCGCCAGCCGCCAAACGCGCCGCCGGAGTCGCGCGTCGGCGACGAAGTGCCCGCGCTTTACCAGCGTTCGGTAGAGCATCCAGACGTTGACGGTGGAGGCAATCGCGGTCGCCAGCGGCGGTCCCATGTGCTGAAGCGGCACGATCAGAATCAGGTTGCCGATCAGGTTCACCGCCATCGAAATCGTGGCATAGCGCACCGGCGTCTTGGTATCCTGCCGCGCGTAGAATCCCGGCGTCAGCACTTTCACCAGGATATAGCTCGGCAGACCGATGGAGAACGCGGCCAGCGCCTGCGCAGTGTAGTGTGTATCCAGAGCATCGAACTTGCCATAGCCGAACAGCGCGGCGGCAATCGGCTCGCCGCACAGCACCAGCGCCATCGTGGCGGGCAGGGTCAGCAGCAGCGCGAGTTCCATGCCCCGATTCTGCGTTTCCATGGCGGCGGCCTCCTCGCCTCCGCCAAGCTGGCGCGAAATCGTCGGCAGCAGCACGGTGCCAAGGCCGATGCCGATCAGTCCCAGCGGCAACTGGTTCAGCCGGTCGGCCATGTAGATATAGGTTACGCTGCCGTGCGCCAGCAACGATGCAGCCAGCGCGGTCGAGATCACAAGATTGATCTGCACTGCGCCCGCGCCTGCCGCGGCGGGCAGGATCAGCTTGAGCAGCCGCTTAACTTCGGGCGAGAGCCGGGGACGGCGCAGGCGAAGACGCACGCCGTTCGCGCGGCAGGCCCACGCCAGCCACAGGAGTTGCAGCGCGCCCGATACCGAAACGCCAATCGCCTGATTGCGCGCGGTAATCAGCGGATCATCCGAATGGAAGCCGAGCAGCGCGACGATCAGCGTCAGGTTCAGCAGGATCGGCGCGGCGGCGTTGACCCAGAACTTGTGCAGCGAATTGAGAATGCCGCCGAACAGCGAAACGAGGCTGATCAGCATCAGATAGGGGATCGTCAGCCGCGAAAGCTGGACAGCATAGGCGAACTGGTCGGCGCTCACCCCGTTGAACTTGCCCGAAAGCACGAAGGTTACTGGCCAGGCGAACACTTCCAGCAGCACGGTCATCGCGATCAGGACGGGCAGCAGCACTGCCAGCGCCGCTTCGGCGAAGTCCAGCCCATCGCGCAGACCCTTGCCTTCGGGATCGGCGACTTTCTGATTGAACATCGGGATGAATGCGGCGGAAAACGCGCCTTCGGCAAAGAGCGCACGGAACATGTTGGGCAGCCGGAACGCCACCAGAAACGCGTCCGAGGCGAAGCCTGCACCGACGTAGCGCGCGAACAGGCTGTCACGCACAAGGCCCAGCACGCGGCTGAGCAGCGTCAGCCCGCCAATCGTGCCGGTGGCCTTGAGGAGATTCATGTCTTCATGGCCCAAACCGAAATGGGTTCAGGAGACGGGCAAAGTCCGGCGCGGCACACCCTCCCCGCTGCGACTAACTTCACCTTACGGCTCAGCAAGTCTCGCTCCCCTCCCTTGAGGGAGGGGTTGGGGGTGGGCGCAGAGCGTTGGAGCAGAATCAGGCTTCGCCAGCCGGAACCGCTTCAGCCGTCGCCTGTGCCTGCGCCAGTTGCTGCATGTACAGGCCGTTGAAGTCGATCGGTTCGAGCATCATCGGCGGGTAGCCTGCATCGCGCACGGCATCGGCGATGATGCGGCGGGCGAACGGGAACAGGATGCGCGGACCTTCGGCGAACAGGAACGGGTGCGCCTGATCGTCGGGCACGTTGCGCATGCCGATGAGGCCGCAATAGGCCAGTTCGACGATGAACGCGGTGCCCTGCGCACCCTTCGAGGTCACGTTGATCTTCAGTTCGATCTCGTGAATCTCGGGCTGGATCACGCGGGCGGAAATGTTGAAATCGACCGCCATGTCGGGCGCGTCGGTCCACTGGTAGCTTTCCGGCGCGTTCGGATTCTCGACCGAGAGATCCTTTACGTACTGCGAGATGAGGCCGATCGCGGGCGAGGTATCCTCACCGTTGGGGACCGGACCGCCTTCCAGATTGAGGTTCGAAATGATGTTGCCTTCTTCGGCCATGATCGGACTGCTTTCTGCGTGGGTTTCCCTTGGCGGCGCGCCTAGCACCACCGCAATCGTGCGGCAATGCGCCTTGTTTGAAGCACAAACGCAACATCTGGCCGAAATTTCGGCCCGCGTGATCGGCACCAACGGGCATCCACGCGTTGTTCATTTGTATTTCGTACCTATTTGAGGCACGTTGGAATGTGCCATCGATGGTTGCCCCCGGCATCCGATCCATGGCCAGTTTCGGGATATCTGCGCGTGATTGTTCAAATTGTGATCCTGGCGATGATAGCGGCCTTCCTTGGCCTGCGTCTCTATTCGGTGCTCGGCCGCAGGCCCGAGCGTGACGAAGAGCCCATGCGCCGCCGGATCGAACAGCCCGATCCTTCAGCCAAGCAGCTCCCGCCGGTAGCGCCGCGCGCCGCCGAATCGGGTTCGGCCAGCGCACGCCCGCGCGAAGTGGCCCCGCCTGAGCCGAACACGTTCGACAACTCGGCGGAAACAGGCGTGCGCGCGATCATCGCGGCTGATCGCCGCTTCGATCTCGCCCAGTTCCTCGCAGGCTCCAAGGCTGCCTATGGCATGACGCTCGAAGCGTTCTGGCGCGGCGACAAGGAAGAACTGCAGCAGCTTTGCGACGCTGACGTTTACGAAGGCTTTGCTTCGGCTATCGATGGTCGGCTTGCCGCCGGCGAAACGGTGGATGCCCGCCTGATCCGCATTGAGGAAGCGCGCATCGTCGCCGCCTCGCTCGACGGCACAACCGCGCGAATCACCGTGCGTTTCCTCGCGGACATTGCGTCGGTCACGCGTGACGCCGAGGGCCACCTGATTGCAGGTTCGCTCGACGATGCGATTGAGGCCCGTGACCTGTGGACCTTCCGCCGCGACCTGACCTCGCGCGATCCCGACTGGCTGCTCGACGAGACCGACGAAGACTGAGCCTGCATCGTGCTGGGGGCTGTTGCTGACACACACGCCCGGCGCGGGGCTGGCTGGTTGGTCACCGCTGTTCTGGCTCTCACCCTGCTCGGCGGCTGCGTTCGTCTTGTGCCTGAAGGCTCGCGGCCAGCACCGATCACGCCGCCGATATCCGGCCCTACCGTCAAACCCGCCACTGCGGCGCTGGCTGGCGTCATCGCAGGTCCGGTCGCTTCAGGCCTCGGCTTCAAGCCCGACAATGCCGCCGCCGCGCTGCGGTCGTTCGCTACGTCATGCCCCCGGCTGACCAGGCGCACAGACAATTCCGGCCTCACCGTGCCTGCCGACTGGGCACCTGCCTGCGCCGCCGTGACCGGCTGGCCCGAACCGCAGGCCGCGCAATTCTTCACCACCTATTTCGAGACCGCCGAAGTGGGCGATGGTAATGCCTTCGTCACCGGATACTTCGAGCCTGAAATCGCCGGCGTGCGCGTGCGCCAACCGGGATATGACGTGCCGGTCTATGCCCTGCCCCCCGATTTGGTGCGCGCCCGCCCTGGCGATGCGCAACCTTTGCCAGACGGCAAGATGCCGCTGGGCCGCTATGACGATGCGGGCGTGTTCGTGCCCTATTACGATCGCGGCCAGATCGAGGTTGGCGAACTGGCGGGCAAGGGGCTGGAAATCGGCTGGGCGGCCGATCCGGTCGAGTTCTTCTTCCTGCAGATCCAGGGATCGGGCCGGTTGCGCGCGCCCGATGGCAGCGTGGTGCGCCTGGGCTTCGCCGGACAGAACGGTTATCCCTACACCGGTATCGGTTCGCTGATGCGCGAACGTGGCCTCATCGGGAGCCAACCCGGCCAATATTCCGGCTCGATGCAGGGCATCCAGCAATACTTGCGCGATTACCCCGAGGCTGGTCGCGCGCTGATGCGCCAGAACCGCAGTTATGTGTTTTTCCGCGAACTGACCGGCACAGGCCCGGTCGGGGCACTCAACGTGCCGATTGCCGGGCGCACGACCGTGGCGGTCGATCCCGCTTTCGTGCCGCTTGGCGCGCCGGTCTGGCTGCAGCTTGACCGCAAGGAAGCGAGCGGGTTGTGGGTCGCCCAGGATACCGGCGGCGCAATTCAGGGTGCAAACCGCTTCGACAGTTTCTGGGGCGCAGGCTCCGAAGCGCGGCAGATCGCAGGCGGGATGAGCGCGCGGGGGCGCGCCCTGATCCTCCTGCCCAAGGGGACGCTGGCGCGTCTGAACCAGCGCTGATGCGCGCGCCGCGCGGCCTCTCGCCCGATGAGGCGGCGCTGTGGGAGAAAGTCGCGGCAACCATCGTGCCGATGAATCCGGTGCGCAAGGTCAGGCCTGTGCAGCCCGAACCGGTGGTGGTTCACACCCCGGCCCTGCCCAAGGCGATCAAGGGGCGCGTGCCCGCGCCGCGCCCGGCACCGCCGCCGCCTTCACCCGTCGCAAGGCCGCTCCAGACCCACGGCCTCGATTCGACATGGGACCGCAAACTGGCGCGCGGCACCATCGTGCCCGACGTAACCATCGATCTGCACGGCCTCGGTCTCGACGCCGCGCACGGCCGCCTGAATGGTGGCATTGCGCAGGCGCTGGCCATGGGGTCGCGCGTGATCCTGCTGATCGCGGGCAAGCACCGCCCGCATGACGAACACGACGCGCGTGGCTCACGGCGCGGCGCTATCCGCGCAAAGCTGCTCGACTGGCTCGCCCACAGTTCGCACGCCAGCCAGATCGCCGCCGTGCGCCCGGCCCAGCCGCGTCATGGCGGTGCGGGCGCGGTCTATATCGTGCTCAGGAAAGCGCGCTGAGCGCGATACGCCCGTAGATCCTCTGCAGCACGCGCAAGTCTTCGATTGCCACGGCTTCGTCGGTTTTGTGCATCGTTGCATTGCACAGGCCGAATTCCACAACTGGGCAGACCGCCCGCAGGAAGCGCGCGTCGGACGTGCCGCCGCTGGTCGAAAGTTCGGGATCGAGGCCCGTCTCCGCCCTTACGGCATCAGCGATGATCGCCGAAAAGGTGCCCGGCAGCGTGATGAAGCTCTCGCCGGAAATCACCGCGCGGACCTCGCCCTTGTGACGCCGGGCAATGTCTTCGACCATCGTGACCAGTCCCGCGCCCGAGTGCAGATCATTGAAACGGATCGAGATGCGCGCCCGTGCCTCGGCCGGGATGACGTTGGTGGCGCGGTTGCCAACCTCCAGATCGGTCACTTCAAGGTTCGATGGCTGGAACCACGCGGTCCCGCCATCGAGCACCAGCGCGTCCAGATCGGCGAGCAGCGCGATCAGGCGCGGGATCGGGTTGTCGGCAAGGTGCGGATAGGCGACGTGGCCCTGCGCGCCCTTGCAGGTG
>JAZKBJ010000214.1:901-6827 GCA_040388685.1 Pseudomonadota bacterium | reverse complement strand
CCTTTCAGGACGCGCCCGAGAACTTCTGGGGCCACTTTCAGGACCGCCGCAAGGCCGACGGCATGATCGTCATCGGTACGACCACCAACACCAGAGCTTGGGACTATTTCCGCGACCTTCCCGAAGGCACGCACTGGACCTGCTGGGGCTCACCCGACAACGACATGCCGTGGGTGCGCAGTGACAACCTTTCGGGTGCAACGCTCGCCACGCGCCACCTGCTGGTGCGCGGCTATCAGGCCATCGTCTGCCTCGGCTCGGCCACCTCGCCCCAGCGCCAGTTCCAGGAGCGCTACGAAGGCTATGCCGAGGCCATGCGCAGCGCCGGGCAGGAACCGCGTCTCGTGCAGGTGGAATCAGGCCTCGCACGCGAGGAACAGGGCCGCCGCGCTGCCATCGCGCTGGTCGAGAGCGGTGAGCCGTTCGACGCGATCTTCGCTGTGTGCGACGAAATGGCGCTCGGCGCGCTCAAGGAATTGACCACGCGGGGCTATTCCATCCCGGACAAGGTAGGCATCATCGGCTTCGACGGCATCCGCGCCGGCGCATGGTCCACCCCGCCCCTCACCTCGATCGAACCCGATTTCCAGATGGCAGGCGGCCTGATGGTCGAACAGCTTCTGGCAAAGATCAACGGCACCGAAAGCTCGGGGCGGCGCGTCCCGGTGAAGCTGGTCATCCGGGGCTCGACGCGGGCTTGAGTGAAACGCCCTAGAAAATTCAAACTGAAAACAAAAACCCCTCCCGGCACGAACCGGAAGGGGGCTTTGATCTGTAAAACCTGAGGCGCGGGTTAGGCGATCAGTTGACGAGGCCTGCAATGGCGCCATCCACGAGCGCCTTATCGGCACCAGCGGAGTGGTTCTTCGCAATGAGGGTGCGCGCTGCGGCAGTTGCCGCTTCGGCAGCCTTGGCGCGCAGTTCGTCGACTGCGGCGCGTTCAGCGGCACCGATCTTGTCGGCAGCCATCTTTTCGCGGCGACCGATCGTTGCAGTGGCGTCGGCTTCGGCCTTGGCGATGATCGCGGCGGCTTCGGTCTTGGCGTGTTCGACCATCGACGCCGCGTCCTTTTCGGCGTTGGCGATCTTGGCGGCATATTCCGCGCGCAGCTTTTCAGCTTCGGCGCGCAGCACCTTGGCTTCATCGAGCTGCTTGCGGATCGCACCGATCTGCTTGTCGAGCCCGCCGACGACAGCCCCCGGGACTTTCTTGATCACGAGAATGCCAAGGAACACGAGCATGGCCAGAGCCGCCCATGCGCCCGGCCCAAGGCCCAGCGCGGAAGGTTCGACGTGATGCTCGACGCCGCCGGTCTCATGTTCAACGACAGCGGTGGTCGCTTCTGCATTAGCCATGAGCGAGAACTCCCTTGACGGCATCCTGTGCGTCGCCCGCAGAGATCGTCAGGCCGGCAATGCGGCTCGCGATATCCTGCGCAGCTTCGGCAGCAACGCCTTCCACTTCGCCCAGTGCTGCAGCGCGGGCTGCGGCAATGCGGGTTTCAGCGGCGGTCAGTGTTTCATCGATACGGGCCGAGGCTACGGCGAGCGTGGCTTCGGTCGCCTTGGCGGCATCAGCCTTGGCGGCAGCGATCACGGCCTGGGCCTGTACGCGCTGCTGGTTCGCCTGGACGCGCCAAGCCTCTTCTTCGGCATCGGCAGCGGCACGCGCGGCTTCCGCCGCAGCGAGATCGTCGGCGATCTGCTTGTCGCGGCCGTCCATCGTGGCCATGACCTTGGGCACCATGCCCCGGCCAATCACGAAAAAGATCACGCCGAAAAACACCAGCAGCCAGAAAACCTGACTGGAATAGGTGCTGGCAAGCTGTTCAATCTGAGGCATCGCGGGTGTCCGGGCGTCAGGCGGCCGGGGAGAACCCCGGCCAGCATTTCAACAATCTGTGACTTCGAAGCGCTTAGGCGACGAAGATCAGGATCATCGCGACGACGAACGACAGCAGGCCGAGAAGTTCAGCAGCCGCGAAGCCGATGAACAGGCGGCCCTGCTGGCCATCAGCAGCGCCCGGATTGCGCAGCGCGCCTTCGAGGAACTTGGCAAACACGTTGCCAACGCCGAGCGAGGCAAGACCGGCGCCAACAGCGGCGAGACCGGCTCCGAGCAGCTTTGCGCTTTCTGCGTCCATGATAAAACTCCCTTTTCTCAAATCCGTATGGGACGATCGTCCCAAATAGTGGTGGCCAAAAATTGATACGTTACGGGTATCAGTGAAGGTTCTCGGCGTCGTTCAGATAGACGCAGGTGAGCAGGGCAAAGACGTAAGCCTGAATGCCTGCCACCAGAAGTTCCAGCGCGCAGATGCCGATCATCAGCAGGAAGCTCGGCAGTGCAGCGAGGAAGAAGATGCCGGGTCCGGCATTGGTGCCGGAAATGACGAAGCCCGAGAGCACTTCGAGCAGCACGTGGCCCGCCATCATCGCAACAAAGAGACGAAGGCCAAGGCTGAACGGGCGCACCATGAACGAGATCAGCTCGATCGGGAAAATGATCGGGATCATCAGGACCGGCGTACCATGCGGCACGAACAGCGAGAAGAAATGGAAGCCATGCTTGGCAAAGCCGACGCCGAGCACGATGGCGAAGCTCATGATTGCGAGCACGCCGGTGACGGTGAAGTGGCTGGTAGCCGTGAACGGATGCACCCCGACCAGGGCCAGCGGCATCAGGCCGAGCATGTTGGCGAACAGGATGAACCCGAACAGCGAGAATACGTAAGGCAGGTACTTGCGCCCAGCCTTGCCGATGTTCGCCTGCAGCAGGTTATCGACGAAACCGGTCAGCCCCTCGACCGCCATCTGCCAGCGGCCCGGCACCAGCTCACGCTTGGAACCACCCGCGACGAACACGAGCAGCGCCACCGTGGTGATCGCCATCCACAGCGCAGAGTTTGTAAATGCGATGTTGTAACCGCCGATTGCCCAGTGATCGGTCCCGAAAAGGGTTTCGATCGTGAACTGGTGAACCGGATCGACCTTGCCTTCGGCCACGCGCAAAACCCCGTTACACTCGAATACAACAACAGCGCCCTTATTCGGGGCGCCGGCTCGAAATTCGGATGATGTTCCGGAACGCGACAGCGATCCCCATGAACAACATCACCAACAACCCCCAGGGGCTTGTTCCAGCGAACTGGTCAATGACCCAGCCGATGAACGCACCGCCCGCAAGACCGCCAATCAGTTCCGCCAGCACACGGTTGCCGAGACGATAGTTCGCATCGGTTTCCCCGCCTGCCTTTGGCCGGTTACGCTCATCTTCGCGCTCTCGAAGGGCTTTCAGCCGCTTGTCGAGCGCGTCGATCCGCGCATCCTCGCCGATTGGCTCTATCCCGGGCGGTTCATCATTCATGTCAATTCCCCTGCCAGTTTCCCGACAAAAAGTGCAGCATAAATGACGGATGACCGCCGAGAGCGCCGCCCCCTTAGGCGGGGGGTACATTTGAGTCAACCGCTACAGGCCGGTCATGCTCCAAGGTATGAGACGAAAAGCAAATGCCCTCCCCCGCCTGGGCGGAGAAGGGCAGAATTGCGTCGGTGATTCGTATGCGGGACAGCCGTTACGGGCAGCGCGAATCACGAAGCGGCGGACCGTCACCACGTGTCTGCCACGATCCGTCCGGAGCCTGGTACTTCTCACCGGGCTTCGTCTGCGCGATCAGCAGACACCCCGACGTAAGCGCATACTCTTCTACCGTCGCCTTGTTGGCCTGCGCCTTGTCGGCATAGACCGCCTTGCGCTTGATGTTGATGTCCTCGACCACGGCGCGCAGCGAAGCGACCGGCGGCGTGACATAGCCGAGATAGCCATCCATCTTTTCGCCCACCTGCCCGGCCGAGCGCGCGGCGGCATAGGCCGGATCACGCGCCTGCGCATAGGCCGCTACCGGAGCGAGCGCGCCAAGGATCAGGCCGGAGGCGGCCATCGCCATCATGCAATCACGAACGGAAAACTTCGCCATCTGCGTCATCCCAATATTCTCGCGGGCCATCAGAAGATGCCCGGATTCTCGTCGATCGTGTTGCCCGCGTCTGCCGCGAGCCGGTACACGACCTCCTGCTTGATATTGATGTTCAGTTCGATGACGATGGGCTTGTCCGGCGCGTTCACCGAAATACATCCCCCCGTCGCCAAACCGGCGATCAAAGGCAGCGCCAGCAGGCCGCGCCGCCACAATCGTGAACCGTTGTCCCTCATCTGCAAGATCGTTGCAGGCTTCGCGGATCGGGTCAATTGCAGGCTCCTCATGGCAGGTTTGCGCTTTCTGCAGGCTGAATGGTCTGGGGCGTGCCGGGCAGCACGATGACGGGGGCTCCGCCGGGCCGGACACCATTGGTCAACCGCCGCACTGGCCTGCCCTGTGCATCGACCAGACCCAGCGTTCGCGGATCCTTGATCGAGGCCGGGTCGTACATGGCCTTCATCGAGGTGATCAGCTGGTAGAACGGCGCTCGGATGTTGATGTTGAACTGGATCGGCAGGTTGGCGACCTGTTTGGTGATGAAGTTGCTCTTGGTGCCCGCGCCCTGCTTGACCCCTCCGAACTTCACATTGGTGATGATCTCACCCTCGAGATCGCCACGCATCGCGATGGTCATGGTCTTGTAGTCGAGCGATTTGAGGGCATCGAACGCGAAATTGGCCATCGCGCCCATGTTTTCATAGCTCAGCGCGCCCACGTAAGAGACGTTGCCGCCAGGCGCGCGTGAAACCAGCGTGCCCTCCTCGATTCGGCCACCATTGGCGTCGAACACCAGCGGGAACTGGCCGTCAAATGTGCCCGTCGCGGAAAGGTTGGCCAGTTCCATCTTTTCGAGGAACTTGGCCGCATCGATCCCCACCACCGTCAGCGTATAACGCCGTGCCTCTGCCAGCCCGAGCCGCAGGTCAGTCGGTTCCAGCTTGAGCGTGCCGCCAAGAAACGGCCAGTTCGCCTCATGCAGGCGCAAGACCTGATCAGGCAAAAGTGAAATGTCGACGATGCCGTCGGTGACCTCTATTCCCGGATTGATCGAGGCGACTTTCAATTTCTGGTGCGGCGCGGTGACCATGCCAAGCAGGTCGGTAAATTCCAGCGTGCCCGATAATCCCTTTACCGGACCGAACGCCGCCGCGAGGTCCATCGCGTCGGTACCAAATCGGCCGCTACTGGTTACACTGCGCGGATTCCAGTCGATCACGCCCTTGCCGCGCACCGTCCCGACGGTGTTGGCCACGACGCCTAGCGCCAGACGGGTGAGGTCGGCGGGCTGGAAGCCCTTGTCGAACGCCAGCCCGTCAACGGCGAGATCGGCATGCCCGACACCTTTTGAGAGGTCATGCCGGATCACGGCGCGCGCCACTTCGCGCGACGACTTCGCTTCGCGCAACAAGGCATTGGCAGTGATACGATTGTCGGCGAGCGTAAGCGATGCACCATCGCTGCGCAGTGGCTCGAATCGCGCTGGATCAAGCCTGTCGGTCAGGTCGAAACCGACGCCCGACAGAACCAGCGCGCCTCCTGCATAGCGCCACTCACCGGCGGCATTGGTGATGTCGAGCGGCACGGCAGCCAGATTGGCATCAACGCCGCCGAACCTGCCGGTGAAGTCCTTGCCCAGCCGGGCATCCAGATCGGCCAGCTTGAGCCGCGTGGCCGTGGCGGGCGGGCCGAGCGTAACCTCGACGGCCTTGGCGTTGAGCACGCCGGGCCAGGCAAATCCCACCGCGCCGGTCCTGACCGCGAGCGGTGTTTCACCGAGCCTGCCCGACAGGTCGAGCGACGGCGTGCCTGCCGCAATGCGCAGGCCACCTGCACCATTGCGGACAATCGCGCTGCCACCCGGCGGGCAGAGGTTCAGCGTGTTGCCGTCCACGGCCATCTCGCCCAGCACCAACCGGTCGAACCGCGCACTGACGCAGCGCTTCCAC
>JAZKBJ010000214.1:0-891 GCA_040388685.1 Pseudomonadota bacterium | reverse complement strand
AGAGATGATCTTGAACTTGTTGCTCTGCTTTGCGGCGGCGAGCACCGCGTTCACGCCCGGCGAATAAGCGACGTCCATGCCGCCGACGATGACCGCCTGCACTGTTTCAGAGCCGCCACGCGTCGAAACCACTTCGACATCGAGACCGGCTTTCTCGAATTCGCCGCGCGCACCATAAGCCCCATTCACAGGCAGCACGAGGTTCTGGACTGAACCGCCCGGAATCGCGCCGGAAACCTGCGCCGTACCAGCAAAGCCGATCGACCCGTCCGCCACTTGTGCGACCATCATTTCAGGGATCGCCAGAGATCCCCCCTGCGCGCGCCAAGGCGCCATCGTCAGCCGGAACAGCGCCTGCCCCGCCCGCCCGCGCTCCATCCGCCCGGAAATGCGCGGCATCCCTGCTCCGCCTGTGGTGAAATTCCCCGCCAGGCGCGGCGGCTGCTTTTCCGCGCCTGTGATCGCCTGGAACCGCGAAAGCGTGAGCAAGGCCGCGCCGCTTCCGCCAACCAGCTCAGCCTGCGGGATGACCAGCGCCATGCCCTCGGCCCCGTTGCGCCGCAGCGCGATCTCGCCCGAAAGGCGGCTCCCGCGCTCCTCGCGTTTCAATGCCGAGCGCATCTGCGCCAGCATCCGCCCGAGCAGCGTGTCAACCGAAGCCGCCTGCGCGTCGGCCAGCGCGCGATCGAACGCGGCCCCCTGCCTCACGCCTTCGCCTTCAAGGCTCCCGCGAAACTCGGCCTTGTCGAAACCGTTGCGCGCCTTGACCAGACCTTCGACGCCCAGCAGCCCTAGGCTTACCCCGCCACTGCGCACGCCGCCGGCATTGGCCTCGACCCGCCCCGACAGCACATTTTCGCGCCAGCCCAGCCGCGTATCAAGCGCGAGCGA
>JAZKBJ010000213.1:0-3233 GCA_040388685.1 Pseudomonadota bacterium | reverse complement strand
AGGGGAGTGAGACTTGCGCTTCTGCAAGAAGCGTTAGTCGCAGCGGGGTGGGCATCAACCGCCGGTCATCAGCTCAACACGCCTCGGGCAGCGCCAGCTTCGCATCGCTTGCCGCAAAGGCGCTTCCGGCCAGGAACCACAGCGCGTGGCGGCCGGGCATGAAGAAGTAGCCGCCGCCGAGCAGGGTGATGTGGCGGCTGACCGGGCACAGTTCCAGCGAGGCGTTGCGCCCGGGACTGGTGAAGCGCTGGTCGTCCATCGCGGCGTCGCCTGCGTGCATGGCGAAAGGATCGGGTTCGCGTTCCAGGCCGTGGAACACCGGCGATCCCACCCAGGTTTGCTGGACGAATTCGAACTGCCGCTCAAGATCGGCGTTGAAGCACATGAAGAGCGTGCCCTCGGCGGTCTTGCCGTCCTCGCCCAGATAGGGCCGCCCGCGCCGCAGAAGGCGGTGGCGGTTGCTTACCGACAGCTCGACCGGATCGGTCTGCGCCATCGAATCGCGCGGGAAGCTGCGCCGCACATGCGCGCCGAACGGGCAGCGCAGACCTTGCGGATCGGCGTCCCTGTAGAGGAAATCGTTGCGCGCGATGGCCGCTGTGCCGCTCTTGAACGCCGGGCGGAACGGATAATCGACCAGCGACGATCCATCGCGCCAGCGCCCGAGCATCTTGGCGGCGAGCCACTCGCGCGTGCGGTGCAGATTGCCGTTGTGCGGGTTGATCACATCGGGCTGGTGGCAGACCTTCTGCGCGTGGCCGTCCAGCGCGGTGCGAAATCCGCCGACGTCCTGCGCCAGCTGGCGGATCACCAGATAGCTGCCGTTGCGCCCAAAATCGCGGGCGATTGCCGCCGTCCTTGAAAAGTCGGGGTAGAGCGAGGGCTGGTCGGGCGGGGGTGCGGGCAGGATCAGCTCGGGCTTCATGCCCAGCCGGTCCATTTTCCGCGCGATCAGCGGGGACGGCGGATAGAACCCGCGATTGTCGGCATAGCCGAGGATGAATTCGCCCGGTTCGACGGCATGGATCGGATCGGGCGCGCCGTGCCGACCCGGAAAACCGCGCACCAGCGGCTGTGATACGCCGTCGACGAAGCCGAACGGTTCCGCCGTCAACTCGTCGTCCGACGCGGCGCGGGCGGGGGTGAGTGGCTGGCCGTCCGCCGGGGTGGAAACCGCGTCGGTGCTGCGCTCCCATGCGTCCTTGAACGCGGCGAGATCGAAGCTGTCGAGGCCGGTCTGGATCGTCACCGGATCGGTGAGGCCCGTTGCGAGCGCCGCGTCGATGGTCTGCTGGAACCGGGCGGCGACCGCATCGTCCTTGGCATAGAGCAGGAGTACGACATGCGCGTTGCGCTCGTCCCAAGCCAGCGCCTGCGGATCGCCGAGCAGGCGTTTGCGGCTTTCGTGCGCCATGCCCAGCGCGAAGGCGGGAGCAAAGCCCTGCTCGGTCCCCGCGCCTTCGAGAGCGAGTTCATCGTGAAGCCCCAGCAGCCGCAGGCCCTCGGCGGAAAAGGCCACGTTGCAGACGAAGTCTTCGGCGGGCTTGTCGCCGAACGCCACCATGTCGGCCTTGCAGAGATCGGCCAGCCAGCGTTGCACGTGCCCGTAAGGGTGGCTGCCGCTGGTCTGCGCTGCGCCGAAACGCAAGCCAACCATCATGCTGCGGGGATGGCGGCGCAGGCCTCCGAACAGGACCGTCTGGATTTCCTCGTATTGCAAGCCATAGTCGGGCCGGGGGATCGATCCGAACAGGTCGAGCCATGCTTCGGCATCCGATGGCGAGGCGTGTACCCGGTCCTTGCACAACAGGCCGCTGACGATCAGCGCGTGTTTGCGCATCGTGGTGCAGGGGAGGTCCGGGTGGGCGGAGAACCAGAACGCGGTGGGCCGCATCGAACAGCGCGCAAAGCGCTTCATGCGGTCGCCGTCGGTCGCGCCATCGAAGAACAGCAGGCGTGACTTGGGGAACCCCTCGGCATTGCTCCACACCGCCGTCACGCCTTCGGAGGCCTTGGTGATGAAGTCCTCGAGGTAGCTTTCCCAGCTGCCGTCGTAGTTGCTGCAGAACAACAGCTGGCGCGTGCCCGGCAGCACCAGCCAGCGCGCGGCGTGGATCGTGCCGATGGTGGCGAGAAAGCCGCTGCGCATGATCCCGATCCGCGCCATCAGCGCAATCGCGCTGAACGCCAGCGACAGCGAAAGACGGCGCACCCAGCCCCCGCGCAGCCGGGTGACGCTGATCATGTGGTTCTGGACCGAGGTCGCCGGATTCTCGCGCGCCATCATCGCGCCGAGGGCAGAGGGCGCGGGTGTGCGGTCTACCGGCGTATTGGCGTTCTCGTCGCGCCGTAGCAGTGCGGCGAACAGGCCGAGCATCAGGGCCGTGGCCAAAAGTCCCGGCACGATGGCCGCCGCCATGGCGCCCGGCAACGAAAGCCCGCTGGCCCACAGCACCGCCAGCGCGACCGAATAGGGCAGCGCGAGGCCGATCAGCAGCAATTGCCACGCCTGTCGCAGGGCGCGCCCGATGAAGCCGAAGCTCCAGTGCGTACGCTCGAATTCCAGCCAGGGCGCATCGGCGGTTTCGGAAAAGGCGAGCTTGGGCGGGGCCTTGTCGCCGATCTGGGCCAGCGTGTCATGCAAGGCGCGCTCGACCGCGCAGAACAGCGTCTGCGGGCCGTGCAGGCTGGAGACGGCGCGCTGCGCGATGATTTCCGCGCGCGCGGCTTTCACGATGTCGCGGTTGCGGCCGATGGCCCCGACCGAAAGCCCCGGAAGCCCGGCGAAAGGCAGGCCGCCCAGCGCGCCGCCAAACCGGAACGGGCCGCCGGTCAGCCGGTGGCTGTGGCGTTTGAGCAGGGGGTGCACTTCGCGCAAGTGACCGATACCGCTGGTCATCGCAAGGATCGGCAACAGGTCCGTGCCCATTGCCTTGGCAATCGCCGTGACGCCTTCGTCGGCGTTCCCGTCAACCGTCGCCTCGATCAGCAGGTGCGCCCTGGCGCCTGCGGCTTCGGGCGGGATCGCATGCATGCTGACGAAGTGGATGACACCGGTCGCCAGCAGCCTTTCGGTCAGCTTTTCCTTTGCGGGATTGCCCAGCGCTTCGATTGCGCGGGTCACGTCGGCGAGGGCAATCTCGCACCATTCGCTGTCGTCGCTGAACGGAATGGCGATCGTCACGAAGTCCTGTTTGACGCTCACAGGCAAATCCTCATGGGGCAGGGGCAAA
>JAZKBJ010000212.1:4786-5788 GCA_040388685.1 Pseudomonadota bacterium | reverse complement strand
AATGGTCTGCGTGTTTTAGCGAACCAGTTCGACTTCCTCGAAGCCCAGCTCGACCGGGGTGGCGCGGCCAAAGATCGAAACCGAGACCTTCACGCGGCTCTTGTCGAAGTCCAGTTCCTCGACGATGCCGTTGAACGAAGCAAACGGGCCGGCGTTGACCTTGACCGAATCGCCGATTTCGTAATCGACCACGACGCTCTTGCGCGGTTCGGCAGCGGCCTGTTCTCGCGCGCCGAAATAGCGGGCGGCTTCCTTGTCGGAAATCGGCTGCGGCTTGCTGTTGGTGCCGAGGAAACCGGTCACCTTCGGGGTGTTCTTGACGAGGTGGTAGATGTCGTCGTTCATCGCCAGCTTGGCCAGAACGTAGCCCGGCATGAACTTGCGTTCGACCTGAACCTTCTTGCCGCGCTTCACTTCGGTCACGGTTTCGGTTGGAACCTCGACCGCCTCGACCAGCTGCGAAAGGCCGATGCGCTCGGCCTCCGAAATGATCGCGTCGCGAACCTTGTTCTCGAAGCCGGAGTAAGCGTGAATGATGTACCAGCGGGCCATATCTATAGTTCTCTTGGTCCTGAGGGTGATCGGGTCAGGCGAGCTTGAGCAGGAAGCGGACGACCGCGCCAAACAGTGAATCGATGCCAAGGAAGAACACGGCGAGAATCAGCATCATGATGCCGACGAAGATCGCGGTGGTGGTGGTTTCCTGACGGGTCGGCCAGACGACCTTGCGCGCTTCTGCCTTCACCTGATTGAAGAACTCGCCGGGGCTGGTCTTGGCCATTGCTGAACGCCTTGCTTGCTGCGGCCAGAGCCGCACGTGAAACTCGCTTCTTCCGCCTAGGGGTCATCGCCGCCCCGGACAAGTCCGGGAGGGGCTGGCGATTTTCCGATGTCGGAGTTTCCGCCATTTAGGCGAGCCGCCCCAGCTTGGCAAGGGCCAGCCTGTCATGGCCCGGAACCCGGCACCTGCCACGAGCTGACGCGACGAGCCGCCCCCACGCG
>JAZKBJ010000212.1:0-4776 GCA_040388685.1 Pseudomonadota bacterium | reverse complement strand
CCATCCACGTTGTGCATATGTACAACCATGGGGGCAAACGGGGACGGAAAGGATTGAATGCCATGAATAAGCTCATTTTCCCGCTTGCATCGGTCGCAGCGCTGGCGCTCGCAGGAACGGCTCAGGCGCAAAGCGCGCAGGGCTCAACCAGTGCAAACACCGGTCTTGGCGCGGACGTAAGTGTTTCGGCACGGGCACAGGGCAACGCCGATGACAAGGGGCTAGGCGGCGATGTGGCAGCCAAGGCTGCCGTCCGCAACGATACGCGCGCCGCAGCCCGAACAGTGGACCGCACCCACCGCGCGACCGAGCGCACCGCCCGGCAGACTGCAGACCGGACAGCCCGCACAGCGGATCGCGTCACCCGCAGGGCCGAACGCTCGATCAATGACGTCGCCACCTCGGGCGCGCTCGATTCGGCGACTTCGGTTCACGGCGGTGCAAATGGCTCGCTCGGCGGCAGCCTCATGGGCAATGGCGGCAGCGTGGGCGGCGGACTTACCGGCAATGCCGGTGGCGGCGTCAGCGGCGCGCTGGGCGGCCTCTGATTCCCGCGCTGATAGTGCCACAAAAAGAAAGGCGGGCCGATCTGGCCCGCCTTTTTTGTGCCACGGCGATCGCCTGCGGCAGACCCGCGCAATCGCGTGCCGCACTCTGATTCAAAGTCTGTCAGGATTACCCGCCCATATGGCGAGTGGCAGGAGTGGAGGTTCTGCCTGAAGTCCTGACCTTCAGAGACTTAGGTTGGCTAACCTGACCAGTCCCCCCCACGCATTGCCGCCACTATCCATCATCTTTGGCTAACCATCCCACGTGTCGACGATGATCACACTCGTATTCCTTGGCTTACGTGCGCGCCTGACGACCATCAAAGTCGAGGGGGGTGTCGGGAAAGGCCTTACCTTCATTACATCGGCGGATTTCTGCGGGTTTTAGACCTCACATTTGACCTTACCTACTCATTACCTGGTAAGGATCATAAGACATTACATTGCAGGTCATAGAAATGGCGGATTTCTGCGGTTTCCAAAAAAGGTAATGACAGATGTAAGAAGAGGTAAGGTCCCGCCAATTACATTTTATTCGTTTGTTTTCAGAGGTCTAAATACAGATTGGGAGTGATGTAAGGAAGGTAAGGCCTTTCCCGAAACCCCCCATCTTCTGGCGTAAAATCATGCCTTGCTGGATCAGCTGCCATTGCGCTGGAGTCACGCGCAGTTCTGCATTTTGCGGACACGGCAAACACACGGCGGCTGAACCCGATTTCCCGGCCACCAGCAGCCGCGCCCAGATCAAGGCGGCTGCGTAAATTCCATACAAAGAGCGAGCAGGCGGGGCGTGGGGGCAAGCGCGGCGCGCGGGGTGGCGCTGGCATGCCCTTGGCCTAGGTGGTAGGTCGCGGCGGTGTTGACCCTCATCCATGCCCTCGCTGCCTCCTCCTCCGCCTGTGTGGCGCGCGTATCGGACGGTGATACCATCCGGCTATGCAGCGGCGAGCGGGTGCGCCTGGTGGGCATCGACGCGCCCGAGCGCGCCGGTTCATCGCGCTGCAACGCCCGCTCGCGCGCCAGGCTGCAGAACAGCCGCAACCCCAGCTGGTGCGATCATCGAAAGGGAGAGCAGTCCCGCGCTGCGCTCACGCGGTTCATGGGCAAGGGCACCGTCCGCATCCAGCGCCAGGGCACGGACCATTACGGACGCACGCTCGCCCGTGTCACCGTCAACGGCAAAGACGCGGGCGAGTGGCTGATATCGCAGGGGCTTGCGCGCCCTTGGCGCTAGTTCGAGATGATCACTTCCCCGGCCAGCTTGGACTTGTCCATGCCGCCCACCGAATAGCGCACCTGCTCGCTGTCGATATCGAACCCGGCGAAGATCCTGCGCACTTCGGGATGATCGTTGAGCGAGAGAATGAACCGGCCTTGGATGCCGCGCAGCTGCTCGGCCATAGCCGTGAACTCCTCCCGCCCGAACATGTCGCGGCCATAGTCGTTCTCGCAGCCGTAATAAGGCGGATCGAGGTAGAACAGCGTCCCCGGCCTGTCATAGCGAGCGATGAACGCTGACCACGGCAGCCGCTCGACAATCACCCCCACAAGCCGCTCGTGCACCGCCTCGATCATCGGCGCGGCCTTCGAGACATCGAAGCGGGCGCCGCTGCCCAGCACCACGCCGAACCCGCGCCCGTTGACCTTCCCCCCGAACGCCAGCCTTTGCAGATACAGGAACCGCGCCGATCGTTGCAGATCGGTCAGCGATGCAGGCTCCATCGCCAACAGCTTTTCAAAGCCCGCGCGGCTCGTGATCTGGAACCGCAACATATCGAGGAACGGCACGTAATGGTGCTGGATCACCCGAAAGAACGTCGACACGTCTTCCGACCAGTCATTGATAACCTCGCCCTTGGGCCGCTGATCCCGGCGCAGGAACACGCCGCCCATGCCCACAAACACTTCAGCATAGGTTTCATGCGGCACCGCATTGATCCGCGCCACCAGGCGCTTGGCAAGGTTGCGCTTGCCGCCGATGTAGGGCGCGATCGGCTTCAAAGGATCGACCGGCATCAGAACGGCTGCCGGAAAACTTTCATTCTTCATGGGTCTGGACTCCGCTTCTATGTTCTTTATTCGTTCCACCCTCGGCCGAGAGGCGGGACGGACCGATTCGGCTGCAAGACGCGTCCGGTCGGTCGGTTCGTGGCGGAGTCCAGTCCGCCGGTTCGGGCTGCTCCAACAGCCCTGCCCCCGCCTGCCGACGAGGGAATTCTTTCGCTCAGGCCCGCGCCGTCGTCCCCGCGCCCGTCGCCGCAACCGGCAAGGCGATCGCAGGCCGTTCGAACTTCACCGCCTCAACCCCCAGCCAGTCGTTCACCGCCAGCATGCGGCGCTGAATGGCCACGATTTCCATTTCGTAGAACACCGCCGCCGCATCGTTCACGTTGCCGAACCCGCCGGTGTTCTTGGGCACGATGCCGAGCAGCTGGGGCGGCACGCGGTGGGCGGCGAGGAGGTCCTCGGACGTGACCGCCTTGATGTTGAGGAACTCGTCCTTCGATCCCACCTCGGCGATGGGCAGCAGCTTGATCCCGTCGGGCTTGCCCTTGGGGGAATGGATGAACAGGTTCTTGAAGTTGCCCATGCCCTTGGTCCCGCGCAGCGCCTTGCGGATGCTGTCGACGCTGGCCGTGTCCATGCCCTCGTCCGCCAGATAGAGGATGAAGCCCGCGTGGCTGCCGTTGAGATAATAGCGGCGGCGAAAGATCGTCGCGGCTTCGTTGAGCAGGCCCGATTGCAGCGCCGAGAGATATTCGGGCATTCCGTAGATTTCCTGCATCGGATCGGGTTCCTTGATGTGGAAGATCGATCCGGCGCGGTATTCCACCGCATCGCTGGCCCAGCCATTGTGCGGGCACCAGAAGAACTGGTCCGGCTTCAAACCCACGCGCGAAAACGCCGCGGGAGAGCAGCGCACAGCCAGCGGCCTACCCGCCAGATTGTCCACCCGCTCGAGATAGCCATTGGCCATGACCAGCCAGTCGAGCGCGAACCGTTCGAACTCTGCCGCGCTGAACCAGCGCGAAGGCACGAAGCTGGCCGTCAGCATGTTGCGCTTGAGCAGGATCGCGCTCTGGTGGTGCGGTGCCATGCGGTACGCCCTGCCCAGCCCGGCAAGGCTGATCGGCGGCTCGTACCAGCGCCCATTGTTGGCCACTTCGAACATGTCGAAGATGTCGCGCTTGTCGATCACGCTCTCCGGCTCGCCGAAGGTGAAGGCCAGCTCGGCTTCGACCGGCGTCTTGTTGCCCGCCACATCGGTGGCGCTGGCTTTGACCGGCATGCGGGTGGTTCGCGCTTTCGTCATTCGTCCGGCTCCTCATGGCCACCATCTGGGCCAAAGATTTCAACTGTGCTGGACCCGCTCGCGGGCTCGGTAATGTCGAGGGGTTCGAAGGCCAGGGCGTGCATCACCGCCCAAGCGAGATCGGCATGGCCCGTGCCGCCTGCGCGGCTCGCCACGTAGGTTACCTGCGTGCCGCCCTTGGTGATTTCCGGCCGGATCGCCATGAACGCCTGCATCATGTCCAGCCACCCCGCGTCGAACTCGAGGCGGTTGCTGGTGATGACGTTCTTGGCCTTCAGGACCATCGATGTCTTGGTCGCCACGGAATAGGTGATCGCGTGGGCCATTGGGAACCACTTGCTCACCAGCTGGTGCACCGCCTTGCCCGCACCGGTAATGTCGATCCCGATCTTGGTGACGTTGTACTTGTTGTAGAACTCGCGCACCGCTTCGGCCTGTGCAGCGAAGTCCAGCCCCTTCAGGCGCTTCTTTTCCAGCACGCGGAACTTGGCCCCGATCGCCTTGGGCGCGGCCACGGCCACCAGCGCGGCATCGTCGCCCGTCCCGGTCTCGCTGGCGTTGGGATCGTACCCCAGCCACACCTCGCCCGCGTAGGGGCGCAGGGCATAGGGCTGGTAATCCTTAGCCCAGGCATCCCAGCTGTCGACCATGCAACGCCGCATCAACTGGAACGGGAACATCGACTGGCTGTCATCGAGGAAGATGCAGCGGAACAGGTTGTCGAATTCCTCGAGCGAATACTGCTGCTGCAGCTGCTCGGCATCGACCAGGTCAAACCCGCCGTCGATCGCGTCGTAAATCGTCACGATCTGGCGCCAGATGCCGTCCGGCCCCAGCGCGCCGTCCTTCAGCGCATCGTGGCTGATGTCGATCTGCACCCGGTCGGCCTTGGGGCGCTTGCGGTTGTACCGGTCG
>JAZKBJ010000211.1:3580-5006 GCA_040388685.1 Pseudomonadota bacterium | reverse complement strand
CAACCTCCTGCTGCGGTTCCTGGACCCGCAACGGGGCCGGATCCTGCTCGACGGGACGCCGCTTTCCCCCGAATGCGGGCCGGACCGGGGCGTCGTGTTTCAGCGCTATTCGGTGTTCCCGCACCTGTCAGCCCTCCGCAACACGGTCTTCGGGCTGGAATGCGCCAAGGCCCCGTTGACCGCGCGCCTGTTCGGTTCATCCGCAAAAGCGGCGATGGCGGAAGCAACCGAGATGCTGGAAGCCGTCGGTCTGGGCGATGCTCTACACCTTTACCCAGCGCAAATGTCGGGCGGGATGCAGCAGCGCCTTGCCATTGCGCAGGCCCTGATCAAGCGTCCGCGCATTCTCCTGCTCGACGAACCATTCGGCGCGCTCGATCCCGGCATCCGCGCCGACATGCACGCGCTGATCCGCCAGCTGTGGCGCGATTATGCGCTGACGATCATCATGGTCACGCACGATATCCGCGAGGCTTTCACGCTCGGCACGCGCGTCCTTGCGCTCGACAAGCGCCGCCACGATCCGCACGCCCCGCACCGCTTCGGCGCGACGGCGGTCTACGACCTTGCCCTGCGCAAGGACCCGGAACCAGCGCCAGCCGAGGCCGACGTCCTTCCGCTCCCGCAAGTCGCAAACAGCTAAGAGAGGGTCCACCGTGAGTACCGAACCCGCGAGCCTTGCCCGGCTTTCCATGAGCCTCCCCGGCGAACTGTTCCGGCAGCTCGACGTGATGGTCGAGGAGCGCGGCTTACCGTCGCGCTCGCAGCTCATCGCCGAACTGATCCGCCATTCGCTGGCAGAACATGAGGCCTATACCCGCCCCGACGAAATGCTCGCGGGCACGGTCACCATCGTCTATCGCGGTGATCGCGGGCGTGTGCGCCATCAGCTTGCCCAGACCCAGTCCGACTATCTGAAAGAGGTCATCTCTTCGCAGCACGTCTTCTTGGAAGATGACCAGTCGCTGGAAGTCCTGCTGGTGCAAGGCCCAGCCGTGCGACTCAAGGAACTCTGCGATGCCCTGCGCCGGGTGCGCGGCGTGCATCAGCTCCAGCTTGTCACCACGACCGCGCTGCTGCCGCCGCTCTACGAGCCGGACGCCGCCGAAAACGCCGAAGGAGCAGCCGCATGAGCGCCGTCCTGTCCGATCCACTCGCCGCCCGCGATCATGCGCGCAGTATGGCGGGCACCGTGGTTGACGCCATGCCGGTGCTGCCGCCCGTTGCGAATGATCTGCCAGATGGCGTGAGCCCCACTGATGTGGTTTGGGAAGAGACCATAGCGGCGGGCGGCTATGCCACGCGGCGGCTTTCTCGCGGCGCTCAGCTTCGACTGATCGATCTGAAAGGCGACGCCTGTGCCTCACTCCTCGTGTTCAACGCCGAAATGCCATCCGAGCGGCTGAACGTCGCCGATACGGTCAAG
>JAZKBJ010000211.1:3142-3570 GCA_040388685.1 Pseudomonadota bacterium | reverse complement strand
ATGTCATACTCGTGATTTGAAATCAGCTCATACTGAATTGAAATTGCGTGGGGTATTTGAAACATCAACAAGCGGATCATCCCAAGCGAATGCTTTCTTATTCCCAATGCGCAACGGCCAGTGGAGTTGTCGCCGATACGGTCAAGGTGCAATGGAACGCCTATCTGGGGCAAGGCAAGCTTCTGCTGTCCGACATGGGCCGGGTGATGATGAGCTTCCTTGAAGACAGCGCGGGCACGCACGATGCGTTCTGCGGCACGTCGAACGCCGCAACCAACGCCGCGAAATATGGTGAGGGCAGCAACAGCGGCCCCCATCCCAGCGGACGCGACCGCTTCCTCCTCGGTGCCGCCAAGCACGGGCTGCAACGGCGCGACGTCCATCCTTGCGTCAACCTGTTCAAGGCCGCGACCATCGCCGAAGACGGG
>JAZKBJ010000211.1:0-3132 GCA_040388685.1 Pseudomonadota bacterium | reverse complement strand
CGTGCCGCAGATCGGCCCCTATGAACCGGCCCGCAGCGTGGTGCTGCGCGCCGAAATGGATGTGATCGTGGTGATCGCGAACTGCCCGCACGTGCTCGATCCCCGCACCGACTATTCGGTCACCCCGCTGCGCGCGACCGCGTGGCACGGTCCGGTCACGCCCGAGGACGATTCCATCCGCACCGCGACGCCCGAAGGCCTGCGCGCCTTCCTGAACGTCGAAGACTATTTCCGCCGCTGAGAAGGAACAGGTCCTGCCATGAGCGTCGATCCACACCTCGCCGGCCTTACCGGCACCATCGTCCACGATGTCATCGTGCCCGCCCGCGCGCCATGGCTGCATCATATCGCCGCCGGTCAAACGCTGCGCATTGTCGATCTCGAAGGCAACCAGGCGGTCGATTTCCTGCTCTACGCCACGTCCGACGATGCCGAGCGCTACAGCGCACAGGATACGGTCTCGGCGCAGGCCAATCTGTTTCTGCGCGAAGGCACGGTGCTGCGCTCCAACGAGGGCCGGGCGATGATGACCATCGCGGCCACCTCGGTCGACTATCACGACACCATCGGCGGCGCGTGTTCTTGCGAGTCCAATACGCTGCGTTATGGCCACCACACCAAGGCCGAGCACGCCTGCGTCGAGAATTTCCTTGAGGCGAACCTCACCGAGGGGCGCGGCAAGCGCGACATCGTGTCGAACATCAACTTCTTCATGAACGTGCCGGTCGAGCCGGACGGTTCGCTCGGCATTGTCGATGGCATTTCCGCACCGGGGCTGACCGTGGACTTGCGCGCCGACATGGACGTGACCGTCGTCGTCTCCAACTGCCCGCAGATCAACAACCCCTGCAACGGCTTCAATCCCACCCCCGTCCGGATGATCGTCAGCGCATGAGCTTCAACACCGTCCTGATTGCGAACCGCGGGGCCATCGCCACACGGATCATCCGCACCCTGTCGCGCATGGGCCTGCGCTCCGTCGCGGTCTATTCCGAAGTGGACGAGGCTTCGCTGCACGTCGCGCAGGCCGACGAAGCGGTCTGCATCGGTGGCGCGCGCCCCGCCGAGAGCTATCTCAACATCCCCGCGATCATCGATGCCGCCAAGCGCACCGGCGCAGGGGCGATCCATCCGGGCTACGGCTTCCTCTCGGAAAACGTCGAATTCGCCGCTGCCTGCGCGAAGGCGGGGATCGTGTTCATCGGCCCCACGCCCGACAATATCCGCACCTTTGGCCTCAAGCACAGCGCCCGCGCGCTCGCTGCCGCACACGGCGTACCGCTGGCACCCGGGACCGATCTGCTCACCGATGAAGACGAAGCGGCAAGCGCGGCGCAGGCCATCGGTTTCCCGATCATGCTGAAGGCCACGGCAGGCGGCGGCGGCATCGGCATGCGCATTTGTGAAGACGAGGCAGCGGTGCGCGAAGGCTTCGCCACCGTGGCGCGCCAAGGCCTTGGCAGCTTTGGCGATGCAGGCGTGTTCCTTGAGCGTTACATCCGCAAAGCGCGTCACATCGAGGTCCAGATTTTCGGAGACGGTGAAGGCCGCATCACCGCGCTTGGTGAGCGCGACTGCTCGCTGCAGCGGCGCAACCAGAAGGTCGTCGAGGAAGCCCCTGCCCCGCTCCTGCCTGCCTCGGTGCGCGCCAATCTCATCGCCGCGGCAATCCGGCTCGGACAGGCCGCGAACTACCGGTCGGCCGGCACGGTCGAGTTCCTGTACGATGCGGAACGCAAAGAATTCTTCTTCCTCGAAATGAACACCCGCCTTCAGGTCGAACACGGTGTGACCGAGGAGGTTATGGGCGTCGATCTGGTCGAATGGATGATCCGGGGCGCCGCCGAAGACTACGCGTTCCTCGACACGCCGCTTGCCCCGCCAAAGGGCCACTCCGTCCAGGTCAGGCTCTACGCCGAAGACCCCGCGCTCGACTATCGCCCCACGTCGGGCACGTTGACCGCTGCCGAATTCCCTGCCGACATTCGCGCAGAAACGTGGGTCATGGCGGGCACCACCGTCAGCGCATGGTACGATCCCATGCTGGCCAAGCTGATCGTCCATGCCGACAGCCGCGACGAGGCCGTCTCAGCCATGCAGGCCGCGCTCGATCACAGCCGGATCGACGGCATCGAGACGAACTTGCGCTGGCTGCGCGACGTAGCCCGTTCCGCCCCGTTCGTCAGCGGCAACGTTTCCACCCGCGCGCTCGACGCCATCGCCTATCACCCGCGCAGCATCCAGGTCATCAGCGGAGGCACCGCGACTACAGTGCAGGACTGGCCGGGCAGGCAAAGGCTATGGTCGGTCGGGGTTCCGCCCTCCGGCCCGATGGACGATCAGTCTTTCCGCCTTGGCAACCGTTTGCTCGGCAACCCCGAAGGCACGGCGGGCCTCGAAGTAACCATCACCGGGCCGACGCTGGCGTTCAACACCCCTGCACGCATCTGCCTGACCGGCGCGGATTTCGGCGCGACGCTCGACGGCAAACCGCTCCAGCGCGGCGTAGTGATCGCGGTTGCCGCCGGGCAAACGCTCGCGCTTGGCCGGGTTTCGGGAGGGGGCCTGCGCGGCTACGTCCTGTTCGCAGGCGGGTTCGATATCGCGCCCTATCTCGGTAGCCGCAGCACTTTCGAACTGGGGCAGTTTGGCGGACACGCCGCGCGGCGCCTGCTCGCGGGCGACACGCTCCATCTGGGGGACGAAAGCGGCGACGCTCCACTGCTCACCGCCGCCCTCCCCGCGCTCTCCTCCGAATGGACCCTGCGCGTGCTTTACGGCCCGCACGGCGCGCCCGATTTCTTCACCGATGAAGACGTCGACACCTTCGTGGCGGCCGAATGGCAGGTTCACTACAACAGCAACCGCACCGGCGTCCGTCTGGTCGGCCCCAAGCCGCAATGGGCGCGCAAGGACGGCGGCGAGGCGGGCCTGCACCCCTCGAACATCCACGACAATCCTTATGCCATTGGCGCGGTGGACTTCACCGGCGACATGCCGATCATCCTCGGCCCGGACGGCCCCTCGCTCGGCGGCTTCGTCTGTCCGTTCGTGGTGATCGCGGCAGACCGCTGGAAGATCGGTCAGCTCTCCCCAGGTGACAAGGTGCGCTTCGCCCCGGTTAACGCCGTC
>JAZKBJ010000210.1:2936-9116 GCA_040388685.1 Pseudomonadota bacterium | reverse complement strand
AGCACGCGCGTGGGCGAATAGTGCGCGTCAGGCATGGCGCGGCCCTTGGGGCAGGTATAGCCGCCATAGATCGGGGACTGACGGTCACCGATCACCTTGGTCGCGCGGCCATCCTCGACCGTGACCTCGACCGGGCAGCCTGCCCAGCAGACCTTGCAGATGCCAAAGCGCGTTTCGCTCGTCGCGGTGGGGTGTGCGGCCATGCGATCCTTGCTCCCGGTTCAAGTGCGTGCCCTTGCCGCCGTGGGCAGGTCAGCGCCGCATTCAATGGGTTAGGACGCGCGCGCGAACCTATCGCGGGGAAGGAGCCGCGTTATGCGCCTGCAAAACGATCGATCGTCGCACTTCCGCCATCGAGCACCACGACGTCGCGCTCGGTCGCAATCGCGCGGAACATGATGTCTTCGCCCACCTGCCAGCTTTGCGTGGCGATCGTTTCGCCCGGGAAAACAGGCGCGGTGAAGCGCGCGGAAAGCGAGGACAGACGCATCGGATCGCCAGCGCAATGCTGATGAATCAGCGCCCGCGCGGCAAGGCCGAGCGTCGAGAGGCCGTGCAGGATGGGGCGGTCGAACCCGCCAATGCGCGCGGTTTCCGCTTCGACATGCAGCGGGTTACGGTCGCCCGACAGGCGGTAGAGCAACGCCTGCTGCGGGCTCGTCGGCAGAGCGAGGCTATGGGTTGCGGCCGTATCGGGCATCACGACCGGCGGCGGGCCTGCCAGCGTGCGTTCGCCGCCAAATCCGCCGGCGTCGCGCAGCACCCACACTTCGGACAATTCGGCTACCAGTGCGCCGGACGTGTCGGTCAGCGTCCGGTGGACGCGGAAGAGCGCTGGCTTGCCCGGTCCCTTGTCGGCAATATCGCCGATCCGGGTCGTCCCGATGATCTCGCCCTGTGCCTGCAGCGGGCGGTGAAGCACCAGCGACTGCTCGCCGTGGAGGATGCGCGGCCAGTCAAGGCCCGCCGCCGGGTCCATCAGCCAGAAGCCCGGCGTTCCCAGCACGAAGGCCATCGACGGCAGCGCCTTGAGATGGCGTTCGAACACGAAGCCCAGGTCATCGACCTGTGAACTCAGCCCCGCGCCAGTGCCCAGCGCATAAAGGATGGTGTCGCGCGCATCATAGAGATCATGCGCCTCGGGGACTTTGTAGCGCTGGAGGCGCGAGACATCGAGGACCGGCATCAGACAATCGCCAATGCGCGGGCCAGCGCGGCACGCTTGTCGGCCAGCGCGCGCCTGGAAACGGCAGCATCGGCGGCAATGACATAGCCGTGCGGGCAGCCGGGGTAGATATGCAATTCGGTTGCCACTCCGGCAGCGATCAGGCGCATGGCGTAGTCCACGTTTTCATCGAGAAACAGATCGAGCGCGCCGGTGGCGATCAGGGTAGGCGGAAGGCCTTCCAGCTGCGTCGCGCGCGCGGCAGCGGCATAGGGCGAGACATCAGGCCCGCCGGGTTCCGCATCAAGCAGGCAGCTCCAGCCAAAATGGTTGTCGGCGGGGCCGAAAATGAACTCGCCGGTCACCGGATTGCGCGGGCGCACGCAGGTGCGATCGTCCATCATCGGCGCATCGAGCAACTGGAACGCCAGTGGATAGGTGCCGCGGTCCCGGGCCAGCAGCGCCAGCGATGCCGCCAGCCCGCCGCCTGCACTTTCGCCCATCACCGCGATCCGCGCGGCATCGATGCCAAGCGCATCCGCATTGTCGTGAAGATAGGCAAGCGCCGTGTAGCAATCCTCGATCCCGGCGGGGTACGGATGCTCGGGCGCGAGGCGGTAATCGACCGACAGGATCACGATGCCGAGCTGATGCGCGGTCGCGGTCAGCTCGGGCACGCTCATTTCGGGCACGCCGATGATATAGGCACCCCCGTGGACGTGCAGCAGCGCGGGTGCCGCGGCGGTCAGCCCTTCGGGACGCAGCACTATCGCGCGCACCTGATGGCCTTCGGGCGAGGGAATATGAATTTCCTGCGCATCGACCGGCAGGTCCGGAACCGGCGCGCCTTTCAGCACAGGCTCCATCGCCGCGCGCATCGCCGGCAAGGTTTCGCGCGTGGCGTTCAGCGAGGGGAAGGCTTCCAGCGCGGGCAGGACTTCAGGATCGACAAGGTGCCGGGTGGTCATGGAAATCCTCTCCGCTTTTGGAAACTCTACAGCGAAAACGCGGCGCGCAAAGCGGCAAGATTATCGGCCTGCGCGCGGCGCGCGGGCGCGCTGTCGCGGGCCATGCCGAAGCCATGCATGCAGCCGGGATAGACGTGCAGCTCGGTCGGCACCCCGGCGCGGATCAACCGGTGCGCGTATTCTAGGCATTCGTCGACGAACAGGTCGAGCGCGCCCACTGCGATGAACGTGCGCGGCAGGCCAGAAAGGTCTGTTGCCCGCGCAGGGGCCGCATAAGGCGAGGTATCGTCCCCGCCCGGCTCCTTGCCAAGTTGGGCGATCCAGCAGAAGTGGCTGCTTTGCCGCGTCCACACGAATTCACCGGTATGGGGATTGGGCACGGGCGATGTGGCCGTGCGGTCATCAAGTCGTGGCTGTTCGAGATGCTGGAACGCTATTGCAAACTCGCCCCGGTCGCGCGCCAGCAGCGCCAACCCTGCGGCTAGCGCACCGCCCGCGCTTTCACCGCTGACCGCGATGCGGGCGCGGTCGATGCCGAGGTGGTCAGCCTCGCCGTGCAGCCAGCGCAGCGCGGCGTAGCAATCCTCAAGTGCGCCCGGAAACCGCGTCTCGGGTGAGAGGCGGTAGTCCACCGACAGGATCAGGCAGCCCAGCGCATCGGCCCAATGCATCAGGGTTCCGGCGTTCATTTCCGGCATGCCGAGCACATGTCCGCCGCCGTGCATGTGCAGGATCGCAGGCGCATTGTCCGCCATCGCATCCGGCCGCAGCATCATGCAGCGCACCGTGCGGTCACCCTCGCCCGAAGGCACCATCACATCACCGATGGTCACGGGCAGATCAGGCAGCGGCACCGCCTTGATCATCGCGGGCAAGGCCGCGCGGATCATCGGTAGGCTGGCGTCCGACAGCACCATCGGCGGCATGGCGTCGATCAGCGGCAGCAGTGCCGGATCGACGAGATGGCGCGTGCTCATTGCAGTCAGGACATCTTGCGTTCGTCGAGGCCCAGCCCGCGCCCGATGATCTCGCGCATGATTTCCGAGGTTCCGGCGAAGATCCGGCTGATACGCGCGTCGGTGTACATGCGGCTGATGCGATATTCCGCCATGTAGCCCGCGCCGCCGTGCAGCTGAACGCATTCATCCATCACGCGGCCTTCCAGCTCGGATGACAGCAGCTTGGCGCTCGAGGCATCCTCTGCGGTGAGTTCGCCTGCATTGAGCAACAGCACCAGCTGATCGACGTAAGTCTGCACCGCATCGAGTTCGCTGCGCATCGAGGCCATCTTGAACCGGGTGTTCTGGAACGCGCCGATGGGCTTTCCGAAGGCCTTGCGCTCCTTGACATAATCGAGCGTGAGATCGAACGCGGTCTGCGCGGTGGCCATGAAGCCGATTGCCGCAACCAGACGCTCCTGCGCGAGGAACCGGGCGAGATAGCGGAAGCCCTGCCCCGGATCGCCCAGCATGTTCGCCTTGGGCACTTTGACATCGTTGAAGAACAGTTCGGCGGTATCCTGTGCGTGCAGACCCATCTTGGCGAGCTTGCGCCCGCGCTCGAACCCTTCCATCCCGCGTTCCACCACCAGCAGGCTGAGGCCATGGCGGCTTTCCGGGTCAGTGCGCGCCGCGACCACGATCAGATCGGACAGGATGCCGTTCGAGATATAGGTTTTGGCGCCGTTCAGCAGCCAGTGATCGCCCTTGTCCTCAGCGCGGGTCTTCATGCCTGCCAGGTCGGACCCGGTCGAAGGTTCGGTCATCGCCACGGCGAGGATCTTCTCGCCTGAGACGATGCCCGGCATCCAGCGATCCTTCTGCTCGTCATTGCCCAGCTTGGCGATGTAGGGCGCGACCAGATCGTTATGCAGGTTGATGTAGAAGCCGATGTCGCCGTGGCGCATGTTCTCTTCGATGATGATCTGCTCGAAGCGGAAATCGTCGATCCCCGCGCCGCCGTATTTCTCATCGGCCCATGTGCACAGCAGGCCCTGTTCGCCCGCCTTGCGGTAAAGCTCGCGCGGGACCATGCCTTCCTCGCGCCACTTCTCGGCGTGAGGGCCGACTTCGGCAGCCATGAACTTGATCACGCTGTCGCGGAACTGCTCGTGTTCCGATTCGAAGATCAGGCGCTTCATGCTGAGGTCAACTCCTTGGCAGCGGCCTGATTGGCGGCGGGATAGAAACCTTCACCCTTTGCCGCCTTGGCGCGCAACCAAGCCGAAGGGGCAAAGCGCGGGCCATAAAGCTTGGCCAGCCGGTCCGATTCCGCCACGAATGCGACAATGCCGACCGTGTCGATGTAGCTGAGCGTGCCGCCGGTCCAGGCCGGGAAGCCCCAGCCATAGATTGCGCCGAGATCGGCGTCTTCCGGCGTTTCCAGCACGCCTTCCTCGAAAGTCTGGGCGGTTTCGTTGGCCTGCGAATAGAGGAAGCGCTTTTTCAGTTCTTCCTGATCGGGCTGGGCTTCGGCCACAGGGAATTCCTGCGCCAGTCCGGCCCACAGATGCTTGCCGCCGGCCGCCGGATATTCATAGAAGCCGCCGCCTGCCTTGCGGCTGCCCCGGCCCAGTTCGATCATCCGCCCGAGCACCTTCATGCCGCGTTCGATGGTGTACTTGTTCTCGGTATCGGCAGAATCGCGCGCGGCCTCGGCCACGATCTTGACCGGCAATTCCATCGTCACTTCATCGAGCAGCGCGAGCGGCCCGATCGGGAAGCCTGCGGCCTTGGCGGCGTTTTCGATGCGGGCAGGCTCGACGCCATCCTCCAGCATCGCCACGCCTTCGAAGATGAACATACGGAACACGCGGCTGGTGTAGAACCCGCGGGAATCGTTGACCACGATCGGCGTCTTGCGCAGTTGGGCAATGAAATCGAGCGACTTTGCCAGCGTTTCCTGCGACGTCTGCTTGCCCACGATCACTTCGACCAGACCCATGCGGTCAACCGGCGAGAAGAAGTGGATGCCGATGAACTGGTCGGGCCGCGACGATGCCTTTGCCAGGTCCGAGATCGGCAGCGACGACGTGTTGGTGGCAAACACGGCGGTGGTGGGGATCACCGCTTCGGCCTTGTGCGTGGTTTCGGCCTTGATCGCGGTATCCTCGAATACCGCTTCGACGATCATGTCGCAGCCTTCGAGCAGCGCGTAGTCGTCGGTCGGCGTGATCCGCGCGAGCACGGCGTCGGCCTTGTCCTGGGTGAGCTTGCCCTTCTCGATCAGCTTGGCCTGCGCCTTGGCGGTATAGGCCTTGCCCTTTTCGGCTGCGGGAACATCCCGGTCGAGCAGCACGACCTCAATCCCGGCATTGGCCGAGACGAAGGCGATGCCTGCGCCCATCATGCCTGCGCCCAGAACGCCCAGTTTCTTCACTTCCGACTTCGGAACGCCTGCCGGGCGACGCGCGCCTTTTTCGGCGGCGAGCTTGGAGATGAACGTGGTGCGGATGATGTTGCGCGCGACAGGATCGGTCAGCAGCTTGGCGAAATACTTGCCTTCGACCGACAGCGCCTTGTCGAACGGCAATTGCTGCCCTTCGAACACGGCGGACAGGATCGCCTGCGGTGCGGGCGTGTTGTAGCCCTTCTGCGCAATCGCGCCTGCCGCCATCATGTAGGCAGCCGAATCCTCAGGGACCGTCAGGCCCTTCTTCTGCGGCGGCACCCAGCCCTTGACGTCCCACGGGCGCACCGGATCAGGCCCGCTGGCAAGCCACGCGCGCGCCGCATCGATCAGCTTGTCGGCAGGCACGACTTCGTCGACGATGCCGAGTTTCAAGGCTTCTGCAGGACCAACCGAGCGGCCCGACAGCAGCAGGTCGAGCGCCTTCTTGTAACCGACCAGCAGCGCCAGACGCACGGTTCCGCCCGAACCCGGCAGCAGCCCGACATTGACTTCGGGCAGGCCCACCAGCGCCTTGGGATTGTCGACGAGCACGCGGTGATGGCACGCCAGCGCCAGTTCGAAACCGCCGCCCAGAGCGAGGCCGTTGATCGCGGCGACCCACGGCTTGCCGGATTGCTCGATCGCGCGGTGCATTTG
>JAZKBJ010000210.1:1127-2926 GCA_040388685.1 Pseudomonadota bacterium | reverse complement strand
CGCTGCGAGAACGCAAACGCCTGTTGCTTGGTCAGCGTGCCGAAGCCCTGCACCAGCTGGGTCAGGTCGGCCCCGGCCATGAAGGCGGGCTTGCCCGACGTCAGGATCACGCCCTTGATGCTGTCATCGCCAGCGATCTTGGCGGTCACTTCTTCCATGTCGGCAAGGAAGGCATCGTTGACGACGTTCATGGTCTGCCCGGCGGCATCCAGCGTCAGGATCGCGAAGCCGTCAGCGTTGGTTTCGAGTTTGAGGTTCTGCATGGGTTTTCCGCTTCAAAAGACGTGTGAGTGCGCGTCAGACGCGTTCGATGATCGAGGCCGTGCCAAGCCCGTTGGCGGCACACAGCGTGATCAGGCCGGTCTGCAAATCGCGCCGCTCCAGTTCATCGAGCACGGTGCCGAGGATCATCGCACCGGTGGCGCCCAGCGGGTGCCCCATCGCAATCGCGCCGCCGTTCACGTTGATCTTGTCGTCGGGGATGCCCATTTCGAGCTGAAAGCGCATGACGACGCTGGCGAAAGCCTCGTTCAGCTCCCACAGGTCAATGTCGCTGCGGCTCATGCCCGCGTTCTTCAGCGCCTTGTCCGAGCACGCGCCCGGTGCGGTCAGCATAATCGTAGGTTCGGAGCCGATGTTGGCATAGGCACGGATGCGTCCGCGCGGCTTGAGGCCAGCGCGTTCGCCGAATGCCTTCGAGCCCACCAGCACGACGCCTGCGCCATCGACGATCCCTGAGCTGTTGCCGCCGTGGTGGACGTAGTTCAGTTCCTCGATCTGGGGATACTTGGCCTTGGCCACGGCTTCGAACCCGCCCTTGCCGAAGCCTGCGAACGCGGGCTTGAGCTTGGCGAGGCTTTCCACGGTGGTGCCGGGGCGCATATGCTCGTCATGGTCGAGCAGGACTTCACCCAGAATGTCCTTCACGGGCACGATGGAGTTCTTGAAGTAGCCGTTCTGCCACGCATGTGCGGCCTTGCGCTGGCTTTCCACGGCAAAGCCATCGACGTCTTCGCGGCTGAATCCGTCGAGCGTGGCAATGATGTCCGCGCCGATGCCTTGGGGGGCGTAGTAGTTGTGGAAGGCGACTGCCGGGTCGGATGTCCATGCGCCCGAGTCATAGCCCATGACCGTGCGGCTCATCGATTCAACACCGCCGCCGATCCCGGCCTGGATCATGCCCGAATGGACCTGCGCCGCGATCAGGCTCACGGCATCGAGGCCCGATGCGCAGAAGCGATGGATCTGCTGGCCCGCAACGGTCTGGGCATAGCCTGCCTGCAGCACCGCCGCGCGCGCCAGCACGCCGCCCTGTTCGCCTACCGGCTGCGCCATGCCGAGGATCACATCGTCGAGCAGCGAAGTATCAAGGTCGTTGCGGTCGCGCAGTGCCTGGAGCAGCTGGCTGGCCATTTCGACCGAGGTTACCTCATGCAGCGCACCGTCGGGACGGCCCTTGCCGCGCGGGGTACGGACATGATCGTAGATGTAGGCTTCCATGAATACTGCCCTGCAAAAATGGATGAGACCAATTCGGTACAGGGTGCAACTGTGCTGGGGCCCGCCGCTTCACACCTATCTTACGAAAGGCCGCTGGAAAGCCGGGTAGGGTGTGCAGCATCGTGACCCTCATGACCACGATGCTGCACCGGATCAGACCGCCAAGCCGATCCGTCTGCCATCCTTGATCGCCTCGTCGGTGGCGAACACGCTCCAGCGCGCCTCGCGCGCATCGCCGATGATGTGCGTGGCGGGAAGGTCGGCAAGCAGCGCGTGATAGAGGTCTTCCTGCGGCGGCT
>JAZKBJ010000210.1:0-1117 GCA_040388685.1 Pseudomonadota bacterium | reverse complement strand
CGATACGGGTAATCTCGGTGGTGGGCAGGAAAGTCACCTTGGGCATGATCCTGCGGGCAATCACCTTGTTCAGGCCGAGTTCGGTGACCGACATCGCCATCGCGGAATCGATGGTGACGAGGAACACCTCCTTGCCGAGATCCGCAAGGTGTTCGGCAATGCCGGGGCCGACTTCGTAGGAGGTGTTGTCGTAGACGACGATGCGCTTGCCGAGCCGCGCGTGGTCGAGCATCACGTCCTCGGGCGTCAGCACGTGCTCCAGATGCGCGCCGGGCACGCCCGTCAACTGCGCCTTGCTCGCCCCTGTCCGCGAATAGCGCGCGCCCGTGGCCACGATCACCGCGTCGGGCCCCAGCGCCCTGATCGATGCCGCTGTTGCCTCGGTCCCGGTCTGGATCGTCACGCCAGCCTTGTCCAGTTGCAGCTTGAGCCAGCGGATAAGCTCGCCTCGGTCCTCAAGGCCCGGCAGCATCGCCTGCATCGTCACGTGGCCGCCGATCCGGTCGGACTTTTCAAGGAGCGTGACCTTGTGGCCGCGCTGCGATGCGGTCAGTGCCGCCTGCATTGACGGTGCAGCCGACGGCCTGCCCGAAGCACGAGCGCAGGAAGCAGCCTTCCAGATCGCCGATGCAGGCGCGGATTTCGGCGGTCTGGTCATCGCGGCACTTGTTGGGCCATTCGGGATCGGCAATCACCGACCGCGCCACGAACACCATGTCGCAGCGCCCGTCGGCAATCGCCTGATCGGCGAATGCGGGGGTGAGGATGCGCCCGCCGCTGACGACCGGCAAATTGACCGCCTTCTTGACCGCTTCTGCCGCATCAAGGTGCGTCCCCTCGCGGCCCATGTAGGACGAGGGGTAGTGATACTGCGTCATCTGCGGCTTCTGGCCGCGCGCGGTGATGCGCAGCCAATCGACCATGCCGGTGTCTTCGAGGATCTTGCACTGGGCGATACCGTCATCGATGCCATTGGCGCCCAGCGTCGATTCATCGGCGTTGACCGCGACGCCGATGGCGAAATCGGGCCGTACGCGCGCCCGGATCGCCGCGATGATCTCGGTGACGATCCGCATCCGGTTTTCAAGGCTGCCGCCATATTCGTCGGTACGCTGGT
>JAZKBJ010000209.1:0-3484 GCA_040388685.1 Pseudomonadota bacterium | reverse complement strand
GGCAGGAACACGACGACCGAGCCGACGCCCGCGATGATCCCGTCGGTCACCAGATCGCGCAGCAGGCTCGGGCCGACACTGGCCTTTACCAGATCGCCGAGCATGCCGACCGCCGCTTCGAGCGCATCGGCGAACGGGGTGGCCCAGGTAAACACGGCCTGAAACACCACGAACAGAAGCGCGAACAGGATCGGCGGACCGGCCCATGGATGGAGCAGGAGCTTGTCCATCCGCGCGTGAATGCGGTGCCTGGCGGTTTCCGAAATGATCGCGCCGCTGGCGATCTCGTGCGCGAGCATGCGCCTTTCGGGCAAGGTCACGTGAGGGCGCGGGGTGGCTTCGTGCGCCTCGGCCCGGTCGCGCGCTTCGCCAATCGCGGCGGCAAGTTCGGTCAGGCCCCGGCGGCGAACGGCCACCGTGGAGATGACCGGCACGCCGAGTGCAGATTGCAACGCGGTGGGATCGATGATCAGCCCATCACGCTCGGCCAGATCGACCATGTTGAGCGCGACCACGGTGGGCCGCCCCAGTTCGATCACTTCCTGCGCGAAGACGAGATGCTGTTCGAGGTTGGAGCTGTCGAGGACGAGCACGATCACGTCGGGCCGGGCCTGTCCCGCCTGCTCGCCCATGATGACCTTGCGGGTCACTTCCTCGTCCGGGCTGGTCGAATCCAGACCGTAGGACCCTGGCAGATCGACCAGTTCGACCGGCTCGCCCGTGGGCAGCAGCAGGCGGCCTGCCTTGCGCTCGACCGTGACGCCGGGATAGTTGGCGATCTTCTGGCGCGCACCGGTCAGCGCGTTGAACAGCGCGCTCTTGCCTGCATTGGGGTTGCCGACCAGCGCGGCGACGGTGGGCATCCTGCTCATGCCGCGACAGTTACTGCGATAGGCTCAACCGTCATCGCGCGGGCATGGACGCGGCGCAAGGCCACCGTCATGCGTCCGATCTCGACGGCCAGCGGATCGCGCCCCGCAAATACGCCGCGATAGGCTAGCGTCACCCGCGCGCCGGTATCGAGGCCGAGCGACTGCAGCCGCCTGGCCTCTTCGGCAACGAGCGCAGACCAATCGACCGACGCGATTCGCGCAGGCGTACCAAGAGGGAGCTGATCGAGTGTCACCCCGTCGCGCTGCCATAGCGCGGGAGACTTTGCAAGTCATTCGCAATAGAATTGCGCTGGATCAAAAATGGGAGCCCCGGCCCTAAGGCCACTAGGTCGCCGGATAGCGCAACCGGCCGAGCAGGCGCGTAAAGGAGAAGGTTTCATCGCGCGGCTTGAGCACCTTGGCCTTGGCCTTTTCGAACTGCATCACATTCTCGATCCGCCGGTCGAGGAACGCGCGGGCATCGGCGTGGTCCTCGCTACTGTCATTGGCGTAGACCGACAGGGTAGCCGCGTAGATTGCGCCCAGCGTCAGGCGCTTGGTGTAATGGTTGTAATCCGTGGCGGTATCGCCCGCCAGCCGCCACATCTTGTCCGCGCTGGACCAGCCGAGGCGCGTGGCGGCGGGGACATTCTGCGGCATGGCCATGATCGCCAGCGCGCGGCGCAACGCCTCTTCCCTCCCCGCCAAGGCATCGAGCCTGAACTGGACAAGATGGCGGATGCGTTCGCGGATCGAGAGGTTTGACAGTTGTGACTGGTTCAGCGCCGCGTCCATGTCCGCATCGATCCGCGCAATCCAGGCGGTGATCATGGCCATCGGCCCGCCCGCAAAAGCGAACCGCGCCAGCGCAGGGTCTACGCCTTCCGCTTCGGCGGCAGCGGTTACTGCTGCGTCGGTCCAGCCATCGAAAGCAACGCCATCGGCAATCGCGGGAGCGAGGCGGAGCCGCAGGGCATCGAGCGAAGTGTCGTCCGTCATATCAGAACGAGGGGCCGTAGGTCTTCTTGGGACCGGCAGCCTTGGCGTCCTTGGCCGCGCGCTCGATCTCGCCCAGAACCGGGCTGGCCTTGCCTTCGAGCGCGGCATAATCGCGCGCCGAGCGGCCCGAATTGTCGGGACGGTCAGGGTTTGCTCCCGCCTTGATCAGGAGGCGGACCAGCGTCAGGTCGCGGCGGTGAACCGCGCTGATCAGCGGGGTTTCGCCAGTGTCGTTGGCATCCTCGACGCGTGCGCCCGATTTGATCAGTTCGTCCACGCCTTCGATGAAGCCAAGCTCGCTCGCGGCGACCAGCGGGGTCATGCCCTTGTTGTCGCGCGCGTTGACGTTGGCGCCCTTGGCCACGAGGAACTGGATCCACGTCAGGTCACGCCGAAATCGAGCGCGACCTTCTGGTCGCCGCTGACGATGTGCAGCGCGGTCTGGCCGGTGGTGAAATCCTTGGTGTTGATGATCTGGGTGCCGGGCTCGTTCAAGGCCTCGGTGACCTTTTCGCCTTCCTTCTTGCGGACGGCTTCGAGGAACTTGTAGCTGTCGGAAAACTGGGCCTGTGCGGGCATGGCCACGGCAGCGGCGAGCAGTATCGCCAGTGCGGCGAGCGGCCTGCGCATGATCGACAGCATTCATTCCTCCTGTTGCAAACCCCGTAGCCTTTTGGCCCCCCGGCATTTCGGCCAAAGTCAGGACTCGCCTCTTGCAAGGGCACGGTTAGCAGAGCATGAACCGCCGCGCCATGGCCGAGAAAATCAGATCCACCGCCCTGCGATCCCTCCTTGCAGCAGCGCTTGCAAGCTGCACTTTGGCGCTTGCCGCGTGCAGTGCCCCATCCGAAAGCCCGCCGCTCGAAGGCGCGGCGATCGGCGGGGACTTCACGCTTGCGGGCAAGGACGGCAAGCCGGTGCGCTATGCCGATTTTGCCGGCAAGTACCGGATCATCTACTTCGGCTACACCTTCTGTCCGGACGTATGCCCGGTGGACCTGCAGAACATCGCCCAGGGCGTGCGGCTGTTCGGCAAGGCCCACGGCGAGGCGGCGGCAAAGATCCAGACGATCTTCATCACCATCGATCCCGAGCGGGACACGCCCGAAGTGGTGGGCAAATACGCCGCCAATTTCGGGCCATCTGTGATGGGGCTTTCGGGCACGCCTGCGCAGATCGACGCGGTGGCCAAGCAGTGGGCCGTGTTCCACCAGAAGCGCGAAGGCGGATCGCCCAAGGACTATTTGATGGACCACAGCCGCGCTGCCTACCTGATGGGACCGAAGGGTGAACCGATTGCCCTGCTCCCCGCTGAAAAGGACGCGCAGGCCGTGGCCGACGATCTCGCAAAGTGGGTGCATTGAGCGGGCGATGAGCGCCGACCGCTTCTGGGAACGTCCGGTCGAGACGCTGAACCGCGAACAGTGGGAAGCGCTGTGCGACGGCTGCGGCAAATGCTGCCTGCACAAGCTGGAAGACGACGCGACGGGCGACGTCTATCATACCAATGTCGCGTGCAGGCTGCTCGACCTTCGGACCGGGCAATGCAGCGATTACAAGCACCGCCGCGCCTATGTGCCCGATTGCCTGCGGCTGACGCCGAAGCTGGCGCG
>JAZKBJ010000208.1:9907-15926 GCA_040388685.1 Pseudomonadota bacterium | reverse complement strand
CTCGATGTTGACCCGGACCTCGTTCTCCAGCCCGAAGCGCTTGAGGAAGCCGTAGACGGTCTGCGTGTCGAAATCGTACTGGTGCTTGGTCGGTTCGTGCGGCTTGGGTTCGATCAGGATCGTGCCCTTGAACCCGATGCGGTGCTTGTGATCGACCACAAGGCTCAGGAAGCGCCCGAAGTTTTCCTGTTCGATGCCGATCTCGGTGTTGAGGATGGTATCATAGCCCTCACGGCCACCCCACAGCACGTAGTTCGCACCGCCCAGCCTGTGGGTGGCTTCGAGTGCATCGCGCACTTGCGATGCGCCCCAGGCGAACACTTCGGGATCGGGATTGGTCGCTGCGCCCGCCATGTAGCGCGGGTGACCGAACAGGTTGGCGGTGCCCCACAGCAGCTTGCGGCCGTGCTGGCCCTGCAGTTCCTCCAGATGATCGACCGCCTCGGCAAAGCTCTTGCGGAATGCGCCGATGCCTTCGGCGTCGGCCATGACGTCAACGTCGTGGAAACAGTAGAACGGGAGGTCGAGCTTCTCGACGAACGCCAGCGCAGCCTCGCGCTTGGCCTCCGCGTTTTTGGCGTCCATCGGGCCTTGCAACCATGGACGGGTAAAGGTGCCTGCGCCGAACACGTCGCTGCCCGGCCAGCAGAACGTGTGCCACATGCACACCGCGAAGCGCAGGTGATCTTCCATGCGCTTGCCTAGGATCACGCGGTCCTTGTCGTACCAGCGATAGGCAAGGTCGTTGTCGCTGTCCGGCCCTTCGTAACGGACCGTGGCGAATTCGGCGAAATAGTCGGCGGACATGGTGCTTCCTTTCAGAGAGTGCGGATAGCGCCGTAGGCGGCGCGGAATGCGGCAAGTTTGGGGGCGAGCCTTTCGGCCAGCGCTGGGTCGGGGTCGATCGAGTGGGACAGCGGCGGGCGCGTGCAGACCTCTGCGGGACTGGCCCCGGTCAACGCGATCTGCGCCAGTTTGGCCGCGCCCAATGCCGGGCCGACTTCGCCGCCCTCAAGATAATCGAGCCGCACGTTCAGGACGGCGGCGAGAATGCCTCCCCAGTGGGCCGAGCGCGCGCCGCCGCCGATGACCGACAGCGCGGAAACCTGCGTGCCTGCTTCGCGCAGCGCATCGATGCCATCGGCATGGGCAAAGGCTACGCCTTCGAGCACGGCTGAGGCGATATGCTCCGGCCCGGTCTCGTTGCCCAGCCGGAGGAAGGCTCCGCGCACCGCCGCATCATTATGTGGCGTACGTTCGCCCGATAGGTAGGGCAGGAACAGTTCCGGCCCGCTGGCGGGGCCAGCCTGTTCGGCGAGCGCGAGCAGGGCGGGCACGTCCACCCCCGCCAGCCGCGCCGCCCAGTCGAGGCAGCTTGCGGCGGAAAGGTGCACGCTCATCTGGTGCCACAAGCCGGGCAGGCAGTGGCAGAAGGCGTGGACCGCCCGCGCCGGATTGGGCCGGAAGTCCTTGGTCGCCACGAAGATCACGCCCGACGTGCCGAGCGAAAGAAAGGCGTCGCCGTCGTTCACCACGCCGACGCCCGCCGCACCTGCGGCATTGTCCCCGCCGCCTGCCGCCACGGGCACGCGTGCCATGCCCCAGCGCGCGGCAACCTCAGCCGATAGAACGCCCGTCGCTGCACTACCTTCGAACAGCTGCGGCATGTGGGCACGCGAAAGTCCGGTAACCTCAAGCATGGCTTCCGACCAGTCGCGCGCGGCCACGTCCAGCCACAGCGTACCCGCGCTGTCGGCCATGTCCGAGGCCTTGTCCCCGGTCAGGCAGAGCCGGACATAGTCCTTGGGCAGCAGCACGGTGCGGACTTTTGCGAAAACATCTGGTTCGGCCTTGCGTACCCATGCCAGCTTGGGCGCGGTGAAGCCGGGCATCGCGATATTGCCAGTGATCGCGCGCGTTTGCGGTTTTGCCGCTTCCAGTTCCGTGCATTCGGCGAAGCTGCGCCCGTCGTTCCACAGGATCGCGGGCCGTAAGGGCTTGTCGTCCACGCCCAGCAGGGTCGCACCATGCATCTGCCCGGCAAGCCCCACGCCCTTGACGGCGGCGCGCAAGGTGGCCGGTAGACCCAGCACCGCAGCCTCCGTGGCGCGCACCCATGCGTCGGGGTCCTGCTCGGACCACATCTGTTGCGGGCGGTCCACCTCAAGCGGTGCGGAGGCTTGCGCAACAATCGCGCCGCCTTCCTCGAGCAGCACGGCTTTTACGCCGGACGTGCCGATGTCGATGCCCAAGTACATGATTTGAGTCTTTCCGCTTCCGTCTCCGGCATTGAAGTTAGCGCTAACATAGGTAGGAAGGCAAGAGCCTGTTTGACCTCAACGCCGAACTGGTTAGCAAGGATGAACGATGGCGACCGTGAACGTTCCCGGCATTGTTCGGCCCAAGCAGCCAAGACGCCGTGTCAGCGCCGGGGTGACCGTGGCTGACGTCGCCCGCCATGCAGGCGTTTCGGCGATGACGGTCAGCCGCGTGACCAATGGCGAACCCGGCGTTGCCCCGGCGACACGGGAAAAGGTCGATGCTGCCATCGCGGCGCTCGGCTATGTGCCCAACGCCGCCGCACGCAGTCTGGCGGGTGCCCGGCAGACGCGCATCGCTTTGCTTCACGCCAATCCCAGCGCGGCCTATCTCAGCGAATTCCTGATGGGGTGTCTGGCGCAGGCCACGCTCGGCGATGCGATGGTCGTGGTCGAACAGCATGATCCGCCCGAAACGCCGCAGGCCCTGATGGGCCGGCTGCGCAAGCATCGCATCGACGCTGTGCTGCTGCCGCCGCCATTGTGCGACGACACAGCGGTCATTGCCGCGCTCCAGCGCGAGGGGCTGGCGGTCGCCCGGATTGCGACCGGCGCACCGGACATGGCGGGCCACTCCGTGACCATCGACGACCGCGCCGCCGCCCACGCGATGACCGCGCATCTTCTGGCACTCGGCCATGTCCGGGTGGGATTCATCGCGGGCAATCCGAACCAGACCGCCAGCGGTTTGCGTTCTCGCGGCTATGCAGACGCATTGGCCGAAGCGGGCCTTGAATCAGACCGGAGTCTGATAGCTCAAGGGGACTTCACCTATCGCTCGGGCCTGCTCGCGGCAGAGCGTCTGCTCTCGCCACCGGACCGCCCGACCGCGATCTTTGCCAGCAACGACGACATGGCCGCAGCCACCGTTGCGGCCGCGCACCGCCTCGGGCTGGAAGTGCCGTGCGATCTATCGGTCACCGGGTTCGACGACACCGCGATGGCCACGGCCACCTGGCCCGAACTGACCACGATCCGCCAGCCCATCGCCGCCATGTCGCAAGCCGCTGTCCGCCTGCTGATCGAGGCGGTGCGCCGGGGCGACACATCCGAACTGCGCCACGAACGTCTCGATTATCAACTCGTCAGGCGAGGGTCGGATGGCCCTGCACCAACATTACGATAACCCGCAAAGGGAAGGGGAGAAGGCATGACACAAACCGCGCAAACCAGCGGAAACTTACGGTTCATCGGCCTGATCGTCGCGGTCGCCACGATAGGCGGTTTCATGTTCGGGTATGATTCTGGCGCGATCAACGGGACGCAGGACGGCCTCAAGCATGCCTTTGGACTGGGCGATGCGGAGCTGGGCCTTACGGTCAGCGCACTTTTGCCTGGCTGTGCGCTCGGCGCGTTTCTCGCTGGCCGCTTTGCCGATATCTGGGGCCGCCGGGCGGTTATGATGATGGCAGCAGCCCTGTTCCTTGTCTCGGCGCTGGCTTCTGGCGCCGCGCCTTCCGCGCTGATCCTCGCCATCGCCCGCTTCCTCGCCGGCGCAGCCGTGGGCGCTGCCAGCGTCCTGTCGCCCGCCTATATCTCGGAGGTTACGCCAGCCCACATTCGCGGTCGGCTGTCGAGCGCGCAGCAGGTGATGATCATTTCCGGCCTGACCGGTGCATTCCTCGCCAACTACTGGCTGGCGGGCGCGGCGGGATCGTCGCTCGGCGTATTCTGGGGCGGTTATCCGGCGTGGCGCTGGATGTTCTGGGTGCAGGCCGCGCCCGCGCTGCTGTTCCTCGTCACGTTGTTGCTGATCCCAGAAAGCCCGCGCTTCCTCGTCGCCAAAGGCCGCAACGAAGAGGCTCGCACGGTTCTGGCCAAACTGTTCGGCGCGCAGACCGCCGACACCACGCTGGCCGAAATCCGTGCTTCGCTCGCTTCCGATCACCAGCCGAGCCTTGCCGATATCCGCAAGCCCGGCGGCGGCTGGCGGCCTATCGTCTGGATCGGCATCGGCCTTGCCGTGTTCCAGCAACTGGTTGGTATCAACGTCGTGTTCTATTACGGCGCGGTGCTGTGGCAGGCGGTGGGCTTTTCCGAAGCTGACGCGCTCAAGATCAATATCCTGTCTGGCATCGTTTCCATCGCGGCCTGCCTCGTCTCGATCGCCCTTGTCGATAAGATCGGGCGCAAGCCCCTGCTGCTGATCGGTTCGGCGGGCATGACCGTCACGCTCGGCACGCTTGCATGGTGCTTTGGACAGGCGACCACGGGCGCGGATGGCGCACTGGTCCTGCCCGAAGGCGTCGGCACCATCGCGCTCTATGCCGCCAATATTTATGTGGTGTTCTTCAACATGAGCTGGGGCCCGGTGATGTGGGTCATGCTGGGCGAAATGTTCCCCAACCAGATGCGCGGTTCGGCCCTGGCAGTGGCGGGCGCGGCGCAGTGGCTGGCCAATTTCGCGGTCAGCTCAAGTTTCCCGTGGATGGCAAGCAACATCGGCCTGCCGGTGACCTATACGGCCTATACCCTGTTCGCGGCCATCTCGCTGGTGTTCGTCGCCACGTCCATCAAGGAAACCAAGGGCAAGGAACTTGAGGCGATGGAAGGTTAGGTGGGCCCAACGGCTGCGGCGGCATATTCATCGCGCAGCAGCCGTTTGAACAGCTTGCCGGTGGGTTCGCGGGGCAATTCTGCGCGAAAGTCGATCTGCCGGGGCATCTTCGTGCGCGAGAGTTGGGGGGCGAGCCACGCGGTGAGTTCCGAAGCCAGATCCGCCCCCGCCTCGGCCATGGTGCGCGGCTGGACCACTGCAACCACGCGCTCGCCCATGTCGGGATCGGGCGCGCCGATCACCGCGACGTCGGTCACCTTGGGGTGTGTCACGAGCAGGTTTTCGATCTCCTGCGGATAGATGTTCACGCCGCCCGAAATGATCATGAAGCTCTTGCGGTCGGTCAGGAACAGGAACCCGTCCTCGTCCACCCAGCCCACATCGCCAAGACTGGTCCAGCCATGCCGGTTGGTGGCGTCGCGGGTCTTGGCGGGATCGTTGTGATAGCTGAACGGGCTACCACCCTCGAAGAACACCTGTCCCTCGATTCGGGCGGGCACTTCGTTGCCGTGATCGTCGCAGATACGCAGCGTGCCAAGCAGCGCGCGCCCGACCGAGCCGGGGCGCTGCAGCCACTCCTCGCTCGCAATATAGGTGAACCCGTTGCCTTCGGTCCCGGCGTAATATTCGCGGATTACCGGCCCCCACCAGTCGATCATCGCCTGTTTGACCGGCACGGGGCAGGGTGCGGCGGCATGGATCGCGCATTTCAGGCTCGAGGTATCGTACCGCGTCCGTACATCCTTGGGCAGCTTGAGCATGCGGATGAAGTGCGTCGGCACCCATTGGCTATCGGTTATGCGGTAGCGCTCGATCAGCGCGAGCGCCTGCTCGGGATCGAACTTCTCCATCACCACCACCGTTCCGCCCAAGCGCTGCACGGTCATCGACCAGCGCAGCGGCGCGGCGTGATATAGCGGCGCGGGCGAGAGATAGACCGCGTCCTCGCCAATTCCGAATGCTTGAGATGCCAGCCCGACCAGTGAATTGGGCGCGCCGATCGCGGGGTCCTCGGGCAGCGGAATGCGCACACCCTTGGGTTTGCCGGTGGTGCCCGAGGAATAGAGCATGTCGCAGCCCGCGCGCTCGTCGGCAATCGGCGTATCGGGCATCGCCGCTGCCGCTTTTGCCGATAAGTTCGACC
>JAZKBJ010000208.1:0-9897 GCA_040388685.1 Pseudomonadota bacterium | reverse complement strand
CGCGAGTACCGCGTCGAGCGATCGATCACCGCTGCTACCAAAGCGCATTTGCGGAACGTCGGGAGCGAGCGCCGAGACTTCGTCCAGCAGAGGGGCTGTACAGGCAGAGCCGATGATCAACCGGCTGCCGCTGTCGCGCGCGATATAGGCAACTTCTGGCGCGGTCAGCCGGTTCGACACCGCCACGTAAATGAGCCCGGCCCGCTGCGCCCCCCATGCCACCGTGAACAGGTCCGCCGTATTTTCGAGGCATAGTGCAATCGTGTCACCGATCTGCAATCCGCGCGCCCGCATCGCATGCGCAAAGCGGTTCGATACCGCGTCCAGCTCGCCATAGGTGACGACAAGGCCGCTTCCAGCCATGATGATGGCTGGCCGGTCGGGATTGCGGACGGCATGATACGTGGGGTGAAACTGCACCGGCCATGTCCTCTCACGGAACGGCGGCGTCGTGGCCGCCCTTCGCAAGGCACATTAACCGATTACTTAAATCACGCAAGCATGGGGTGGCGGATCGTGGCGATTGGGCCCCTCACTTCTCGATGGGGGCAGGGAGCACATGGTCGATCGGATAGATCATGCCGTTGGTGGCCGCGATCGGCTTGCCTGTAATCCGGGCGGCACTGTTGCCATCTCCCAATATGATCGCATCGCCTTCCTTGCGCAGAGCAATCGGCGCCGCGCCGACGCTTGCCAACTTCATCGATCCGCCAGCTCGCGTCAGGGCCGTGTCCAGATCAGCAGGACTGATATAGCCCGGCGAAACGTGACTGCTCAGCAATGCGATCAGTTGCGTGCGCCCCGCCGGGCTCGCAAGCGCGCTACGCTCCGCCTCGGGGAGAGCGGCGATCGCGGCGTTCGTCGGGGCGAAAATGGTGTAACTTCCCACGCCGCCGAAAGTCTTTTCCAGCCCTGCGGCGTTTACCAGCTTCGCCGTTTCAGAAAGATCGTCCGTTTTGCCGAGCGCCTGTGCGAGCTGGCTATCCGCCGCGGCCGCCGTTGCGCCGGTATCGGCGGCAGCGGTCGAGGCGTCGTCTGCCTTGCCGCACGCGCCGAGCGCAAGGGAGGAAAGCGCAATAAACATTGTCCAACGTGCCATTATCTTAGCCCCTTTTTCATTCGTCAGACCACCAGTTCGATAATTGCGCGCACCAGCTGGGTGGCGGGATCGACTTCGTAGACATAGCCGTCGCTATAGCGGTAAGAGGCGTCGGGCCGGTCGGCGTAGCGGTCGCGATAGTCCAGCGGGACGTTGTAGACGTCGTAGCCTGCGGGTATCCGCTGCCCCACGCTCCAGCGGTCGCCGGTTAGCAATCCGGCGATGCTGTCAATCTGCTGCGTCTGGGGATCGACGGCAAAAATGGCGTTCTGGGCAATGCGATAATCGTAGCGGTCGCCATAGCCATAGTAACGGTCGTAATAGGCCGGGGCTTCATAGCCGCTATATTGCTCCGGCCACACCTGGCCACCGAACAGCGCGCCGCCGATCAGCGGAATGAGCGCGGACACCACCGTTGCCGATGCGGTAGAGATAGCCATTGTCGTAGCGCCAGTCATAGCCATCGTCGCGATAGCGCACCGGATACCAGCTCGCCCAGCCGTCATAACGGTCAAGCTTGCGCGCCTGGCCCGGCGGCTGGCAACCGTTGCCCTTGCGGGCAAGCCCCGGCGGGCACCATGACGCCGTTGGCACGAGATAGGCGCGTTCATCGAAGCGATAGCGATTGCCGTCCCAGCTGCGGTCAACGAACAACCGCGAGGTATCGCGCCAGCCGTCCCGCCCGGCAACGCTCGGGCCCTTGCCGTCCCTGATCTGGAACTTTGCCGCTGGCGCAGCCTTGTCACCGTTGCGGTCCCCATCAGACTTGCGATCCGCGAAGCTGTTTTCGGCCCGGTCCGGTTTCCCTGCCTTGGCTTCGCGCCGGTCGTCGGGCCGCCCGTCCGCCTTGTGGTTTCCGTTGGCCTTAACGGCAGCGTTGCCGCCGCTGTGCTTCTCGGTGCGTTGCTGGCCCCTGCTTTCATCATGCTTGCCTGGATTGCCGCCGCCGTGGGCGGCGCCGGCTTTGGCCTCATGCCCTTTCGGGCCGCCGCCATTACCATTGCCGTTTCCCTGGGCCAGCGCGGGGGTGCCAAGCGCGAGCGATGCCGCGCTCGCCAGTAACAGGATCGTCCGCATTGTTGCTCTCCGGATATCGTTGCCCCCAAACGGCCCGCGCTGCGGTCCAGTTCCCACGCCGCAGCGGCCTTGCTGATCACAGGCCTTTCCCCTAGGCGCGCAAGCGTGCCCGGCGGCGGGCATGCCCTCGCATTTCCGGAGCAGACCCTTGATCGCACGCGAACTCCTTGGCACCGCACAAGTGCCCGGTGGCGAAGAGCTGAGGCTTTACCGCCACGACCGCGATTTCATGATCGTGCTCGACCGTAACGAACTGATGAGCAGCCGCTTGAGCGGATCGGAAATCGCGCTTGCCGAACAGAGCTGCGCCCGCATTGCTGGCGCCAGCCGCCCCGCCATGCTGATCGGCGGTTATGGCATGGGTTTCACCTTGCGCGCCGCACTGGCCAAACTGCCCAAAGACGCACACGTCACCGTTGCCGAACTCGTGCCCGAGATCATTCAATGGGCGCGCGGGCCGATGAAGGACCTTGAAGCAGGCTGTCTCGACGATCCCCGCGTCCGTCTGGTGATGACCGACGTGGCCGATGTGATCCGTGCCAACGGTCTCAACGTCGGCGGGACCGGTTACGACGCAATCTTGCTCGATGTCGACAACGGCCCCGACGGCCTCGTCCGCGCCGCCAACAACCAGCTCTATTCCACGCGCGGCCTACGCGCCGCGCAGTCCGCGTTGCGTCCCGGCGGCGTGCTGGCGATCTGGTCTGCTGCCAAGGACCCCAACTTTACCGTGCGTCTCAAGCACGTCGGGTTCGATGTGGAAGAGGTGGAAGTGCGCGCGCGCAGCAACGGCAAGGGCGCGAAGCACGTGATCTGGTTCGCGCGGTAATGGGCATTGTTGGGGAGGCCGATTTTCACCGGTCAGGATTTTGACCTCCTGGACGGCATTGCATTCGCTGGAAAAGTTCACGACTAACGGATGACAAATCCCGACCGGATTGAGACGTTCGCCCCTGATCCTCGAACGTCCTCCCACGACATTACCGGTCGTTCAGATTGAGTGAAGCTGTCTACAGTCAGGGAAACAGCGAGAGATCGATGCCATTTCCCATCGCCGTATAGCCTTGATCGCTGGGGTGAAGATGATCGCCGGAGTCGAATTCGGCCCTGAACATATCGGGGTGTGACGGGTCCCGGACCATCGCCTCGAAATCGATCACGGCATCTGGCTCGCCAGATTGCCTGATCCAGTCATTAACGGCCTTTCGCAGCGCCACCTTGTCTGCGGTGGTAAACTCGCTCGCGGGGTTGGGAGTCAGCGTACCGATGTACACTTTCACGCCTCTGGCATGAGCGCGGGCAATCACCTGTCGGTATCCCGCAATCAGATCGTCAGCGGACACGGTGGGGCTGATGCCGAACGGGCTGCGACCCGACATATTGATGTCGTTGATTCCTTCGAGGAGAACAAGGTGCGAGATGCCCTCGATGCGCAAGGCGTCGCGGTCCAGTCTTGCCAATCCCGCCGCCCCCCAGCCCGCTGCCAGCAAACGGTTTCCTGCAATTCCGGCATTCGTCACGGAGTACACCCTGCGACCTTTGCGCATCGCAAGCCGGCGTGCGAGTTGCTCGGACCAGCCATGCAGCGCTCGCGGCGCAGTACGGTTGCCGTCAGTGATCGAATCTCCGAACGTCACGATGACTCGATGCGCTGCCTGACTGAGTACGCTCACCCCGGTTACCAGCGGTCGACCTCGCATCGGTGCGGCCTGTTCAAACGACGCGTTAAGAGTCTGATCTCCCGCGGCCAGCAGAAATCCTGCACCCCCGCGTCCTTCGTTGATGGCGGGCTCGGCCAGTGCGGCGCTGACGACCAGTTCGGTTCCCTCCGTCACCGGCATGGCGATCGGATCGCTGATAATGGGTGCACCGGCAGGAACGCTGACGCTCGTGAAGCCGCCGAATGTGACGGGATGCAACGTACCGGGCTTCGCAACGAAGTCGCTGCCCGCCACGCCCACGGAGACGGCCTTGAGCTTTAGCGAAGCCTTCCCTTCCTCGTTCGATAGCCTGATCCGAATTTGCGACCCCTCCGCTTGGATGGTCACCTGATATCGGACAGTTCCAGCAATCGGCTGCGGTGTCAGATCGGCCATGAGCTGTTCGATGGGAACATGCCAATGCTCCTTGGCGAACTTGATGAATGATTCGGAAGGGGCTTCATACGTCGCAGGACTGGACTGATAGGCTTCGCGCCATGCCGACTGCGCAGCGGCCGTGTTGCCAGCGCACCATAGCACCATTCCTGCCGCTGCTACGCGCCCGAATAACGCTGCCCGCATGATCTCTCCACATTGGCAACTGTCCCTGTTGTGCCGGAGCGGCACGTGGATTGCGTTGCTCGTTGAGGAAAGAAACCGTATTTGGTGCCACATTGCAAGAAATTAGAACAAATATTCCTGTTTATCGAGTTTGGGAGTGGCCCAGATAAACGTGGCATTGGCGAGCTTTGCCGCTCGCCGCCCAATCTGTGAACGACTGCAAAGTCCCACTGGCATTTATTGGAGGGTTGTGTCGTGAATGGGCAGGTTCAGATCTGCGTTGCGATCCGTTCCAAATAAGAAAAGGGCGCCGTCACCGGCGCCCTTTTCGCATCCTCTCCAAGATGCTTGGTGTAGACCGGGCCCTTATCTGGGCCCTTGCCCAATGTTATTCGGGGCCACCGCGTCCTTCGGACGGGTTGTTGCTGGCATAGACCTGAGCGTTGTCCTGCAGGTAGGGCACCGGATTGACGGCTTCGCCGGCAACGCGGACTTCATAGTGCAGATGTGGGCCGGTCGAGCGGCCGGTCGAGCCGACGTAGCCGATGATGTCGCCCTTGCGGACCTGCTGGCCTTCGGCGACGGCGACGCGCGACATGTGACCGTAACGGGTTTCCATCGCGCCGCCGTGGTCGAGCGAAACGAACAGGCCGTAGCCGCCGAACCAGTCTGCCTTTTCGACGACGCCATCAGCGCTGGCGCGGATCGGGGTGCCGGTGGCGGCTGCAAGGTCGATGCCCTTGTGCGCGCGGCGGCCGCCGAGCACGGGGTGGACGCGCATGCCGTAACCGCTGGTCAGGTGCGAAACGAAGACGGGGGCCAGCGACGGGATCGAGACGCCTGCGCGGCGGATCGTCGTGGGCTTGGCGACCGAAGGAAGGATGCCGTTGTCGAGCTGCTGCCAGCTGGCGAAGAGACGGCGGAATTCTTCGTCACCACGGTCGGCCGAGACGCCTGCCTTGGCAGCTTCGGCAGCGCGAAGCGGGGCGGCGATGTCGGCAGAAGCGGCGCTGTTGGCGAGCGCCGGAGCGGCGGAAGAGAAGAAGGCAACGGCTGCGAAGGCACCGAGAGCAGTCTTGAAGGTTTTGCTGTTGAACAACATTACGACCCGTACGACCTTTTATCTGCGTTCCGGTCCTTGCCGTTTGCGGCATTGCGACCGGTGCGCGCTGAACCCCCAGAGCGAACCCGTTTATCAGCGGAAGGCCGGTTGAAACCCGCCGCCTTGGGAATTTTCAAGTATGGTCGGAACCCCCCGCCATCTCGTGATTTGGGGGTAGAGGACGGTGTTGCTAACTGGCAACCCCTGCCATGAATTCGCGCGACAGACCGGCCCGATGGCGCGCCGAGTCGTTGAACGGCGGCTTAACGGCGCCGTGAAAGTGCTGTGCAACCAGCCTTTTCCAAGCCGCTGGCGGTGATTCTTGGCGCTTTTCGCACACTGCGACGAAATGTGTTGTGCCGAAGCGCACATGGCGAATTTCATCGTCAAGGATTCGTTGCAGCATACGCGCCGAGCGTTCGTCGCCCGCCGAGGCGAAGCGCGCGATGGTTTGCGGCGAAACATCGAGGGCGCGCGCCTCCAGTACCATTGGTACTATCGCTAACCGGGCGGCAACGTCATGCGCGGTCTCGCGGGCGGCATCCCACAAGCCATCGTGCGCTGGCAGCGCGCCGTAGAAACTGCCCAGCGTGCGCAGGCGGCGCGTCAGCAGCGCAAAATGCATCGCCTCGTCCGCCGCGACCGAGAGCCAGTCGTCGACGAAGTTGCGCCCCATTTCCGCGCCGAAACGACCGGCGGCATCAAGCGCCAGATCGATCGCCACGAATTCGATGTGGGCCAGAGCATGGAGCAACGCGATGCGCGCCCGCTCGGCTCCGCCCCTGCGGCGCGGCATGGCACCGGGTGCGAGCAGTTCCGGCTTTTCGGGGCGGGCTGGCACGTCGGGCATGGCGTGGCTGAACGTGAAGGTGAGATGTCCGGCCCGCCACCTGCGAACAACGTCGCGCGTGGCCATGACTTTCGCGGTGGGATCAGCGGTAAGCATGATCGTACGGATCGCCAGCGCCAAAGACGCCTCATTTGCACATGCTTTTGCGGTTTGCCGTGCAATCTCGCGCACGCAATCGCTCATTTTGCGAATGTCCCGACGGTAACGCGAATCACAGCGCCTTTGCCGCTGCCAGCACCTCGTCGGCGTGGCCCTTGACCTTCACCTTGTTCCAGATGTGCGCAATCCTGCCGTCCGTGCCGACCAGATACGTGGTGCGTTCCATGCCCATGTAGGTTCGCCCATACATCGACTTCTCGGTCCATATGCCGAGCGCGTCGGAGAGTCCGCCGGTTTCGGCATCGCTCGCCAGCGGTGCAGTGAGGGCGTGCTTTTCGGCGAATTTGAGGTGCTTCTTCGGCGGGTCCTTGCTTACGCCGAGCACCGCGATGCCTGCGGTCTGGAATTCGCCGTATAGATTGGAAAAGTCCTTGTTTTCGGTAGTGCAACCGGGCGTGTCGTCCTTGGGATAGAAGAACACGACGAGCTTTTTGCCGCTACGATCCGACGCCTTGACCGTGCTGCCATCAGGCGCGGTCATAGCTATGTCCGGGAACGCGTCGCCCACCCCAAGTCGTTCGTTCATGCTTCAATCTCCAACGGAATCTCAAATACTTGCGTCCATGCGGCCGCCACCTGCGCGCGTGCTGCCAGCACGGCATCCAGCAGAGCCTCCCAGCCGTCCAGCCCGCAGGATCGCGCCACGATAGCCCGGCTTGCCTCGGGCGGGAACATGCCATCAGGGGCAACCAGCCGCACGACGACCAGCAGCCGCGCCATCAGGTCATGGGCGGCGCTGATGCCGGGCGGGAAGTGTCCCTGCCGCTCCAGCAATTCCACCGCTTCACCGAGATCTGGCGTGCGTGCAATGTGATCGCGCAACTGGAGGAAGTGGACCATGAATTCAATGTCCACCAATCCGCCGCGCGCCAGTTTCACGTCGAGCGGTCCCTTGGGTGGTTTGTGCCCGGCCATGGTTTCGCGCATTTCGAGAACGTCGGCACGCAGTTTCTCTGGATCGCGTTTGCGGCCAAGCACTTGCTGGATCGCGCCGCACAGCTTGGCGCGGTCTTCCGGCGTGCCAAAAAGCGGCCGGGCGCGGCACAGCGCCATGTGCTCCCATGTCCACGCCTCCTCGCGCTGGTAGCGCGCGAAGCTGTCGAAGCTGACCGAAATTGGCCCCTGTGCGCCCGATGGCCGCAGGCGCGTATCGACTTCGTAGAGCGCGCCTGCCGCCGTCGGCACCGAGAGTGCGGCGATCACACGCTGGGCGAGGCGGTTATAGTAGAGCGTGGCACCGAGCGGACGGCGGCCATCGGATTCGGAGGCATGATCCCCACTGAAAAGGAAGATCAGATCGAGGTCGGAGGCGTGGGTGAGCGCTGCTCCCCCCAATCGTCCGAGACCCAGAATGGCAAGGTCACTGCCGGGAACTTCGCCATGGTTCTGGCGGAATTCCTCGGTGGCGGCGCGGCCCAACACGGTTATGGCCGCTTCGGCAACTCGTGACAGGGCGGCGGCGACCGCCAGCGGGTCGTGCTGTCCCTCGATCAATTGCACGCCCAGTGCGAACCGCATTTCACCGACGCGGACACGGACGGTATCGAGCAGGCGCTGATAATCATCGCCCGCTTCGCCGCGTGCGAGTTCGGCGACGATTTTCTCCACGCTTCCGGGAAGATCGAAGGCCGAGCGGTCGAGTAGGGTATCGAGCAGGTCGGATCGGCGGGCGAGTTCGTCGGCCAGCGCAGGCGCATGGGCGAGAATACGCATGACCACCGCGAGCAAGCCGGGCCGGGCTTCCAAAAGGCGGAAGACGTTTATCGCGCTGGGAAGGCCTGCGAGCAACTGCTCCCAGCGCAGCAGGGCGCGGTCAGGATCGGGCGCTTCGGCAAGCGCGCGCAGCAATTGCGGGCGGATGCGGGCGAAAGCCTCGCGCGCTTCGGCGGTGCGCAGACAGCGATACTGGCCGCCCTCCCACGCGGTGATGCGCTCGGCAAAGGCGTCGGCGACGGGCAGCGCATCGACCGTAACTGCGCCGGTTGGGGCGTATGTTTCGATCAGGGCATCGAAGCGGCGGCCCACGAGGTCTGAAATCTCGGTGAGTTCAGCGACGAGCGCCGTGCCATTTCCCAGGCCCTCAAGGTGCGCCACGTTTTCCAGCGCTGCAGGATCGTTCGGCAGGGAATGGGTTTGCTGATCGGAGACCATCTGCAGGCGGTGTTCGAGCGTGCGCAACCGGTCATAGCTTGTCCCCATCACATGCGCGTCTTCGGCGGAGATGATCCCCGCTTGGGCCAGAGCATCGAGGCTGGCGCGGGTGCCGCGCAGACGCAGCTCCGGGTTGCGGCCACCGTGGATGAGCTGGTGGGTCTGGGCGAAGAATTCTACCTCGCGGATGCCGCCGCGCCCGCGCTTCAGGTCATAGCCGGGGCCGATGGCTTGGCCTGCGGAATAGTGATCGCGGATGCGTGTGGTGAGGCGGCCGATCTCGGCAATCGCGCCGAAATCGAGACTGCGGCGCCAGACGAACGGACGGATCGTGTCGAGGAAGGCTTGGCCTGCCGCGATATCGCCCGATGCGACGCGGGCGCGGATATAGGCGGCGCGTTCCCATGCCAGAGCGCTCGATTCATAGTGGGTGATGGCGGCTTCGAAAGGCAGGGCGAGCGGGCTGACTTCGGACGCAGGACGCAGTCGCAAGTCAACGCGGAAGACGTAGCCTTCCGAGGTGACGTTCGACATGATTTCCATCAGTGCGCGGGCAATGCGTTGCGCTGCCTCGGCGGGATCGTCCCGCTCACGCCGGGGCAGGATTTCCGGGTCGTAGAGCAGGATCGGGTCGATGTCGGACGAGTAATTCAGTTCCTGTGCGCCGTGCTTGCCGAGGGCGATGGCGGAGAAGCCTGCGGGCTGGGCATCGGGGGTGCGGCGGCGGATCGCGGCGGCAATGGCGGCATCAAGTGAACGGTCGGCAAAGTCGCTGAGTTCGCCGATCACACGGGCGAGCGGTAAGGCACCGGCAAGGTCGCCGATGGCGAGAACCAAGGCTAGCGCGAGGCGTTCGCGGCGCAGGGCGACAGCTGTGTCTTCGATGCCTTGCCCAGTGGTTTTGGCGAGCGCGAGGGCTTGTTCCACCTCGCCTGCGGCCAACATCGCTTCGAGGTGGGGCAGGCGGTCCAGCGCCATCGACAGGAACGGCGCGTGGGCGCGGGCGCGGGCGATGGCGTCGGGCAGGTCGGTCATTGCGTTTGGGAATGAACCGGTTGGGCGGGGGGATCAAGCGTGATGGAAACGCGGGAGCGTTTGGGCTAGGGCGCGGGGCTTGTTTCTGTTGGTGGTTTGTTGCGTGCTGCTCTGGCGCTGCTTGCCCACCCCGCTGCGACTAACGCCTCCTTCGGAGACGTAA
>JAZKBJ010000207.1:3351-3919 GCA_040388685.1 Pseudomonadota bacterium | reverse complement strand
TTCGCCGCGCGCCTGGCACTGGCGGGCAAGGCGGTCACGGTTGTCGATGTCGATCCCGCCCGCCTCGCCAGGATCAAGGCCGAGGGTATCACGCTCGACGACGATAGCGGCCACCACATCGCTCGGGTTGACGCCGCGCTGGCTGCCGAAATCCAAGGGCCGGTCGATCTGCTCATGCTTTTCACCAAGGGCATGCACAGCGCTTCGGCCATCCGCTCGGTCGCCCATCTGGCGCAGACCGACTGCACCGTACTCACGCTTCAGAACGGCCTCGGCAATGTCGAGGCCATTACCGAAGTTTTCCCAACTGCCCGCGTCCTGTGGGGCGTCACGGACTTCCCCGCAGACCTCGAAGGCCCGACCCGGGTAGCCTCTCACGGACAAGGCCACATCTTCCTCGGCAACTATCCCGATGGCGCTGACGACCGCGCCCATGCGGTTGCAGACCTGTTCGGGGGCGCGGGCCTCAACGCCGTGGCCGATCCCGATGTGAAAGTTGCGGTGTGGGAAAAGGTCGCCTTCAACGCCGCGTTGAATGCGCTTTGCACGGTCAGCGGATTGCCAGTGG
>JAZKBJ010000207.1:0-3332 GCA_040388685.1 Pseudomonadota bacterium | reverse complement strand
ATCGTCACCATCGCCGAGGCCGAAGGTGCCATGGTCGATGCCACACGCCTCGCCGCCAAGGTCGATTTCGCGCTCGCCAACCACCGCACCCACAAACCCTCGATGCTGCAGGACCGCCTCGCCGGGCGCGGAACCGAGATTGAATCGATCAACGGCGCGGTTCTGGTCGCGGGAAAGCGCAACGGAATCACCAGCCCTGCACTGCAAATCCTGACCGATCTGGTGCGACTGGGTGAGCCTGGATAGAACTTGCGATTTCAAGGATTTGCATGAACTTCTTGGCAACGTGACGGACGTCAAAACACGAACCCACCGATCACGATAAGGCCCACACTCTGCCGCCGATATTGCACCATGCTGCAACCGCAATAACTTGACAGGATTTCTAGGAAAATGCCTCTAAAGACCTGCCCTTAAACGATTGTCACATCGCCAGATGTTGGAGAGTTTCCCCGGGGAAACTTTCCAACACGGCAGTCTCGCGCATGGCCTGCCCGATCAGCAGCAGCGCCGGTCCATCGCCCAGCGCCGTGCGCGCCGCCAATGGCAAGAGGTCGAGCCGGGTCTGGAAATGCCGCTCGGTCGGCAGGCTCGCATTTTCCACCAGTACCACTGGCGTGTCCGCAGTCAGTCCTGCAGCAATCAGGTTCCGCGAAACGTCCGTTGCGGCCGCCTTGCCCATATAGACCGCGAGCGTCGCCTCCGGGTCGGCCAGCGCCTGCCAGTCAAGATCAAGCGCCTCGCCCGCACGGGCATGGGCCGTCACGAACACCAGCTTGCGCGCCAGCCCGCGCAGGGTGAGCGAACGTCCCAGCCCTGCTGCCGCCGCGCTGGCCGCGGTCACACCCGGACACACCGACACCGACACGCCCAACGCGCGGCAAGCCTCAAGCTCCTCGGTCGCCCGACCAAAAATCGATGGATCGCCGCCTTTCAGCCGCACCACGCGTTCGCCCGCAAGCGCCGCTTCCACGATCAGCCGGTCGATAGTCTTCTGATCCTTCGAATGCCGCCCCGATCGCTTGCCGACATGCACCAGCCGCGCCGTGGGAGCCGCGAAATCGAGCACGTCCGGCCCGACCAGCGCATCGTAAAACACCACGCTTGCACTGCGGATCAGGCGCTCGGCCTTGCGCGTGAGCAGTTCGGGATCGCCGGGGCCTGCGCCCACCAGCCAAACCGTGCCGTTCGGGAAATCCGTCATCACGATGCCTCCGCCATCTGGTCGTTCCATTCGCGCAGCAACCGGGCAATCGCCGGGCGACACGATCCGCAATTCGTCCCTGCCGAACAGGCCTTGCCCACGGCCTCCACGGTCCCTGCCCCCGCCTCGGCGACGGCCATGATCTGCCGCGTGCCGATGCCGTGGCACACGCAGACAATCGGTCCGCGATCGGGTGCAGGCGTGGCCGAGCGCGCGGCCAGCAGTTCGGCCACCTGCGCACCCTCTTCGGTCAGTTGCGCGGCGATCCAGTCGCGCGATGGCAGCGTGCCGCTGCGCGTGACATAAAGCCCCGCGCGCAGTTTTCCGCCCTCATCTAGCACGACGATCCGGCGCATCCCGCGCACTTCGTCAAGCACTTCGATCCGCTCACCGTCTGGCAGCAGCGCATCGGCATCGACCGCGCCATTCCCCGCCAGTTCGTGCAGCCACCCGTTCGCCACGCGCGACCGGCTCCACCACACCACCCCCGAAGGCGCGAGTGCATCGGCGCGCACCAGAAACGCGCGCCAGTCGCTCGCCAAAGGGGCGATCCGGCAGGCATTGTTCTTGAAACCAGGCTGGCCGGATACCGGATCGACCGACTGGTCGGGCAGGAGGTTGCCGCGCCCGCCACTGGCCATCGCATCGGTCCAGTGCATCGGCACGAACACCTGGCCTTTCGCCTGGGCATCGGTCACGCACACCCGGAACACCGAGCTTCCGCTAGCCGTGACCACTTGCGCCAGCGCGCCATCCATCACGGCTGCGGAGGCTGCATCAGCAGGATGCACTTCCAGCAAAGGTTCGCGGCGGTGCTGCGCCAGCGTGGGCGAAAGCCCGGTGCGGGTCATTGTGTGCCACTGGTCGCGGTAGCGCCCGGTGTTGAGCCGCAGCGGAAAAGCCGGATCGGCTATCCGCGTCCGGGCCTCGACCGGCACTTGCTTCATCTCACGTCCCGTCATCGGGTGCCGCCCGCCCCACAGGAATGGTTCGAGGGCTTCGTAATCCTCGTCCGAAATCGCGGCATGGTCCGTGAGGTCGAGCACCTTGCCATGCTTCACGGCAAGCGCCGTCATGGCGGCATATTCGCGGTAAACCGCCGCAGCTGACGACCAGCCGAACGCCTCGCCAAAGCCCATCCGCGCTGCCACGTCGGCAATGATCGCCCAGTCGGCGCGGGCCTCGCCGGGCGCTGCAAACAGCGCGCGCTGGCGGCTGATCCGGCGCTCGGAATTGGTGACCGTCCCGTCCTTCTCGCCCCAGCCCAACGCAGGCAGGCGGACATGGGCGAATTTCGCGGTATCGGTATCGGCGATCACATCGGACACGACGACGGTCTCGCACCGCGCCAGTGCCTCGCGCACGAAACCAGCATCAGGCATCGACACAGCGGGGTTGGTCGCCATCACCCAGAGGAACTTCACCCGGCCATCGTGAATCGCGCGGAACATATCCACCGCCTTCAGGCCCGGCGCGGCGCACAGGCGGTCGGTGGCCCAGAAGCCCGCCACATCGCCGCGCTCTGCCGCAGAGAAGCCGAGGTGGCACGCCAGCATGTTGGCCAGCCCGCCCACTTCGCGCCCGCCCATCGCATTGGGTTGCCCGGTCATCGAGAACGGCCCCATGCCGGGCGCGTTGATGCGGCCCGTGGCAAGGTGCAGGTTGATGATCGCGTTGCCCTTGTCAGTCCCGGCGACCGACTGGTTCGCGCCCATCGAGAACACTGTGACCATGCGCGGATGCTCGGCCACCATATCGGCCAGCGCCGCAAACACTTCAGGATCGACGCCGTGGTCCACGCCCGCGTCATCGCCCTGCGCCAGCCCGCGCCGGACCATGTCGGCCAGCAGCGCGCCAAACAGCGCCACGTCGCCGTCGGGCAGGACGGGCACATGCAGGTCCGCCTGTTCGGCGGTTTCGGTGCGGCGCGGATCGATGACCACGATCTTTGTGCCCTTGGCCGCGCGCGCGGCTTCGATCCGCTGCCAGATCACCGGATGGCACCATGCAGTGTTCGATCCGACCAGCACGATCAGGTCTGCGTCATCGAGGTCATCATACGTGACCGGCACGATGTCTTCGCCGAACGCCCGGTTGTGCGCCGCCACCGCGCTCGCCATGCACAGGC
>JAZKBJ010000206.1:13268-16370 GCA_040388685.1 Pseudomonadota bacterium | reverse complement strand
AGAGAACCCCCTCCCAATCCTGAAGCAAGGCTTCCTGCGTTACATGCGCGCGCATGCCATCGCGGCTCACACGCTCGGCCGAGAGCGCCTGACCCAGCCACAAGGCATGCGCCGCACTGCCACCCACCCGCATGCCTCTTGTAAGACGCAGGGCATAGACGTCGGGATCTTCGTAAAAGTTGATAACGGCGGCGCGGACCCCACACTTTTCCAGAACGTCGCGCCAAAACGGCACAAGGCCACCAAGGCCTGAATCCGTCAGCGCAAAAAAATACGATCCGGCAAAATGCCTTTCCACCAAATCAATCGCGCGAGCCCAGAACTCGGCGTGGCGCGGAGAGGCATACCATTGCGGGTTGAGCGGCTCGACCGCGATGCATCCGGAACCTGCAGAAGCAAGCAATTCCGAATTCAACGCCGAAAATGCGGCGACGGCATCGTCCAATAGCTGGTCGGCGCCGAGATGGCGCAGGACAAGCGCCATCGTATTTCCACCACCGCTATGAACCCCCGCTACCAGGAGACAGACCCTACCGCTATTTGCGACGTCACTATTTACAACCAAACCGGGGGACATCGCGTCACGGATTCCAATATTCTTGACTCGTATCACGTGAGTCTATGACCTATGGTCGCTGCACATGTCAACGGCCGCAGCCTCTCGGCGAAGCAGTTGCGGCACAAATAGCAATCAAAATGGAGCCAACGATCAGTCATGGCGGAAAACGCGCTTACCAACGTGCCAGTTTTGATATTGGGTGAAAGTCACTGCACAGCTATTTCGCGCGCAATTGGAGATGATATTCGAGATAAATTCGTTGCGGTCGATGTAAGAATCGGCGCTGATACTTCTAAAATTAACTTTGATTTGTTTTCAGATTTTTGCCCAAGCAATATTTTACTTTCCTTTGGCGGGACTGAACACAACATTGTTGGATTGATTGAAGCGGAGCCACGGTTCGACTTTCTGTGGCCGCCGTTTGACGATTTTGATGATGGACGCTGTCTTGTTCCTGCCAGCGCGATCGAAGAACTCATCGCATACCGCGTGCAAAGCGGACTGCGCAGGGCCATGCTCGTGCGTGAGCGGTTTTCCTGCCCCACTTTCGCGCTAGCACCTCCCCCTCCGTTCCGTAGCATTGACGAAAAAACCCAGTTGCCTCAGGCCTTCACAACCTTGCTTGAGGCCGGCATTGCGCCTCCGGCACTGCGCCGCAAGCTTTATGCGGTACAATGCGAAGTGATGCGCCGCCAGTATGAAGCGCTCGATATTCCCTTCATTCCCGCTCCGGCCACGGCGACGGATGAGGAAGGTTATCTGCTACGCAAGTTCTGGAACCGTGACCCGACCCATGGGAACCCAGCATACGGCCGTCTGGTCATCAAACATCTCAGGGGCAAGTTCGATGTTTAAGCGTCATCCGTATATCGGTCGTCCGGACTACCAGTTCTGGCGCAAGGAGCCGGGATTGATCGACATGACGTTGTTCGATCCCGTAGGCAAACCTACGTTCCGCATCGCCCCCGAAGACAAGGTGGTAACGGCCGGCAGTTGTTTCGCCCAGCACGTAGCGCGCTTTCTGGCGCAGGCCGGGTTTGATTTCCTCGTCACCGAGCAACCTCATCCGATCCTGGTCGAGAAAGTAGCCGCCCAACTCAACTATGGCCTGTTCTCAGCACGTTACGGCAATTCAAGCCGATCGACACCGCGTGGCAAAGGGCCGATCGGCGCTGGGTAGACCCCTTCCGCCCGCAGATCATACCGAACGGCTATGTCTCGCCGCGTGAAGTCGATCTTGATCGTGAAATCCATCTCGATGCGGTGCGCCGCGCGATCGAGCAGATGAGCGTGTTCGTGTTCACGCTCGGCCTTACCGAAACTTGGCTCGACAAGCGCGACGGCGCTGCATACCCGCTCGCACCGGGAGTTGCGGGCGGCCGGTATGACGAAACCATCCATGAATTTCGCAACCTCGATGTTGCGGAAGTAGCAGACGATCTGAAGTGGAGCCTTGACTTCATTCGCGAGCGCAATCCGCAAGTGAAATTCATTCTCACCGTTTCGCCCGTACCGTTGAATGCAACCGCGCTAGACCGGCATGTCGCCGTTTCGAGCGCCTATTCGAAAGCCATCCTGCGCGTTGCGGCCGAGCAGGTCGTTAACGCCACAGACCTGTGCGACTACTATCCCTCGTACGAGATCATCACCAGCCCGTTCACCCGGTCCGCCTATTTTGCCGACGATGCCCGCGAGATCCGCGAAGAGGGCGTGCATCATGTCATGTCACTGTTTCTCAAGCATTATGCTGCAGCGCAGACTAGCAAGAAATCATCAACGACATCAAAGCGCCCACGGCCCGCCCCTGCTCCGATATCCCGTACAGAGCAAGCGGAAGCGCTCATGCAAGTGCTGTGCGATGAAGAAGCGATCGACAACGCCTGATAGCCGCGTCCCCGGCGGTGGATTATCGCCGGGGGCGGAAATCAGGGCCTTTGATCAGTCTGTCGCCAAGCGGGGCAACGACTTGGCGACGTCGTCAATGGCTTTCACTTGCATCAGGAACGGCTCAAGCGCGTGAAGCGGCAGGGCACATGGGCCGTCGCACTTGGCCTGCTCCGGATCGGGATGCGCTTCCAGGAACAGTCCAGCTATGCCCAATGCCATGCCCGATCGCGCAAGAGCCGCGACCTGCCCGCGCCTGCCATCGGCGCTATCGCTGCGCCCGCCGGGCTTCTGCAGCGCATGCGTCACATCGAAAACCACCGGCGCCATGGGCTTCATCATGTCCATGCCGAGCATGTCCACCACAAGGTTGTTGTAGCCGAACTGGCTTCCGCGCTCGCACAGAATGATCTGCTCGTTCCCCGCCTCGGCGAACTTGCGCATGATGTGCTTCATTTCGTGCGGAGCAAGGAACTGCGGCTTCTTTATATTTATGACCGCACCCGTCCGGGCCATTGCGACAACAAGGTCCGTCTGGCGCGCAAGAAACGCGGGAAGCTGGATGATATCGGCCACCTCGGCGACAGGAGCCGCCTGATAGGGTTCGTGTACGTCGGTTAACACCGGAACGCCGAAGCGCTCCTTTACTGCCGCCAGCG
>JAZKBJ010000206.1:8153-13258 GCA_040388685.1 Pseudomonadota bacterium | reverse complement strand
GCTCCATGCAGGGCCCGCGAAACGAAGCAATCGACGAACGGTTGGCCTTGTCGAAGGATGCCTTGAAAACATAAGGAATGCCGAGCTTTTTCGTCACATCGACGTAGGCCTGCGCCACCTCCATGACGACAGCCTCATCCTCGATCACATTCATGCCCCCGATAAGGACGAAGGGACGCTCATTCGAGAAGACGATATTGCCGTTGACGGTGACGTCCATGTTCAAACCTTGCTTTTTTTCATGGGAGTTCTGCCCGAACCGGTCGTTCTTCAAATTTGCAGCAACCGCGCCTTCAGCAAACGGCCCAATTTCGCCACAACCGAACTTGAACCCTCAGGCAGCTTTGGCTGCGAGGGTGGCAAGATAGGCGGCTTCTTCCGCCAACCAGAGGTCCGCGAAATCAACCTGCTGCCACTCGGCGAACCAAGGGCCGCCGTTGGTATAGTGAATGACGCGCGGCGTCTTCGCAGGCATGGGATATTCGCCTTCAAGAAAATTCCAGTCGAGCGCAAGCGCCCCAATCTGTGACTGATCCTTGATCCATTCGAACCGGTGCAGAAACGCAGGACTGGCCGAGCTGACAACGTCAGGCGTCAGGGCCCGAACGTCGGGATGGCCGCAATTGAACAGGATAAACGATGACCAGTTTTTGCGCGGATAGCGGGTCTGCTTCTTGCCATCCATCTTGATGTCGTGCGCAGGCTCGTAATCGTGCTGGACGACATAGACGGCTTTGGTCAGATCAAGACCTTCCAGCACCTGCCGCATGTCGGCGGTGAACAAGAAGTCGCAATCCGTAAACAGGGCCCAGCCTTCGGCTTGTGCCGCGAGATAGGGCGTAAGGAAGCGCGTCAGTGAGAACTCGGTAGTCGCGCTGGCATCGAGGGCACGTGTGTACAGGCCCAATTCGCGCACAGCGGTCTGACGGATCGGATGTACGCTCACGCCGCCAGCAGCGTGTCTCAACAAGGAATGGCGGGCGACCTGGTAGGCAATGTCTTCACGTGAATCGTAGCCTATGAAAACCTTCAGGGTGGAATCTTCTTTCATGCCTTACCTTACCAAATTTAACGCTCACTGCGTAACCGCAGGGCCGCATAGTCAGGCTCCCACCAACCTGCCGACGAGCCCAATGTCGCACAGAGGTAACAATTCTTCAAGCCACCGGCGCCCGGGCGGACTGATGGACAATACAGTCCCTCACCGCTTTAAACTGCAGAAGCCCCTCATAAGACCGGCAAAAACCGTTGACGATTAAAAACATCAACGCCCTGAAATACGATAATCGACATGCCCCACACCACAAAGTGCGTGGCGTCTACTTCACCACACCATACAATCACTTTCATTTCGGACCAGATTGTAGCAGCTAACAACGTCAGACGCAGTTTCCGACGAGAATTGCACTGCCTGCAACGTCAAACCGGGCCGCATCGAGCGTCGCCACAATACCGCAATCTCCTGGCAGAAGTTCCTGATTGTCCAGCCAAACGCTGCCTCGCCGTGGAATGATCAGGCACGGCCCCGGATAATCCGCCAGCAGGAGATCATCAGGGACGCCATCAACACGATGCGCCTGGAAGAAGGGACCAGCGTCGAGTTCAACCGTACCCACATCCTCAAGGTGACGGCAGAGGGCCGGATTATACGGCTCGCCCCTAGCCACTGCGATCCCCTTGTCGAGATGCAATTCGCGCGGCCGACCGTAATCGTAAAGTCGATAGGTTATGTCGCTGTTCTGCTGGATCTCAATAAGGCTGACCCCGGCGCCGATCGCATGCACGGTTCCGGCGGGGATATAGAAGAAATCGCCGGGCATGACCGGATGCCAGACCATGAGCCCCTCGATCGTGCCATCAAGCGCGGCGCGCCGCATGGCCTCCGCATAGATCGGTTGCTTGAAGCCGATCCCGAGTGTGGCGCCCGGCTCAGCGGCAATCACCAGCCAGCATTCTTCCTTGCCGCGATCGTGCTCGCCCAGTTCGGCTGCTTGCATATCGGACGGGTGAACCTGCACCGACAGCTTTTCGCTGGTGAAGATGTACTTCACGAGGATCGACGGCAGTTCCGGCGGCGGCTCGAACCACACTTCGCCGATGCGCTTGCCTTCGGGCGCGACAAAAGGTGCAGGGAGAACCTGTCTGCCCCAAGGCTTTTCGACCATGCGCTTGGTCAACAGTGTCACTGATTGGCTGCTCCGGACAGTTTGCCGACCGCCTGCGCGCCTTCCGGCGTGCAGACCAGCACCTCGTCCCCGTCGACAACGACTACCAGGTTCGAGGCGCCGACCACCGAGACGCGGGGGCCGTCGCTCATCACCATGACGTTCGAGCAGTCCCTGAGTTCCGCGTTTCCGCGAATGGCATTGCCCGTTTCATCGCATTCCAGCGCTTCGTGCAGGGCCTGCCAGTTCCCAATGTCGGACCATGCCATGACCGCCGGGACCATGGCGGCACGTTCGGTGTTTTCCATGACCGCATAATCGACCGATTCGCTCGGCACGCGGGCAAACGCTTCGGCGTCAGGCAGGAAGCGCATGCCATCGGCTGTACCTTTCGCCACCGCTTCGCGCACGGTGCTGAGGATGTCAGGACGATACCGGCCCAGCTCTTCCAGGAACGTCCCGACGCGGAAGGCGAAGATCCCGCCGTTCCACGCGTATTGGCCGCTGGTGAGAAACTCCATTGCGCGTGCAAGGTCCGGCTTCTCGACGAACTTCTCGACCCTGCGCCCGCCGGTGCCGGGAATGGGTTCGCCCTGCTTGAGATAGCCAAAACCGGTCTCGGGCGCGGTTGGCACAATACCAAAGGCCACCAGCCACCCTGCGGAAGCCAGACTGGCCGCCTCGCGTGCAGCGGCGCGAAAAGCGTCGCAATCGCCAATGTGGTGATCGCTCGGGCAGACCAGCATGATCGCATCTTCGGGCAAGGTAAGCGCGGCCAGAGCGATGGCTGCGGCGGTGTTCCGACCCTGTGGCTCGACGATAATCCGCGTATTGGCGCGATCGGGCAATTGTTCTTCGACGTGCTCGAGATGAGCCGCCCCGGTGACGATTACCGGATGACCGAATCCCGCCTCATGTTCGCACCGAAGCACGGTCGCGGCAAACAGTGTGCTGTCTCCCACAAGCGGGAGGAACGGCTTGGGCTTCTGCTTGCGTGATCGAGGCCACAGGCGGGTTCCATTTCCCCCGCACAGAACAACAGGAACTGTTTCAGTCATTTGCTACCTGGACCAGAGTTGAACCGCGCGCCCGGAGGACCGCTCCTAGGGGATTTCGCCCATCATTGCCAGCAACTCGGAAACGGATGTAGTTGCAAAACCCACCGCGCTGTCCGATATTCCGTAAGGCACCAGCAGTTGTTCTCCCACCAGCAACGCGCCGCAAGTGTAGACCACATTAGGCACATAGCCGAAGCGGTCTGCATCAATGGCCGTGAGGATGGGCTTTGCCGACCTTGCTATCACCTTGGACGGGTCGTCCCTGTCCAGCAATGCGCAACCTAGCGCATATTTGCGCATCGCGCCCACGCCATGGGTGAACAGCAACCAGCCATGGTCGGTCAGGATAGGGCTGCCGCAATTGCCGATCTGCACGAATTCCCAAGGAAATTCCGGCTCCATCAGCAGCACGCCATCATCGTCCCAACAATCGAGCCTGTCCGACCGCAAGAGATAGAGGTTCTTGCCGTCCTGCCGACCAACCATGCAATATTGCCCGCCGACTTTCTGCGGGAATAGCGCCATGCCCTTGTTACGCCCTGCCTTGCCCTCGATAGGCTCAAGCACGAACTGGCGAAAATCGGGCGTGCGTAGCAGTTCCGAACGGATCGACGCACCCGAATAGGCGGTGTACGTGCCGACCCATTCAAACTCGCCCGCGCCATGGTCAAACCGCACGAGACGCAAGTCCTCCAGACCGCCGCGCTGCTGTTCGGTAATCGGGAAGATGACGCTGTTCGACAGGGTACTTTCGGCGTGGCGATGAACGCTCACCGCACCATCCTCGCGCACAGTCGCGAGAGTATCATCGGCCTGCATCGCCGTTGCAAAATGACTTTGCGGCCACAACTCGAATGACCCGTCGGGCATGGCGATGCCCTCGCGGAAAACGATCGAACTGATGTGGCCTTCGCCGACCGCGCGCAGGCTCATCACAAACCGCACCGCGCCGCCAGACATGCCAGTCTGGTCGGGATGCGGGACAATACTCGGATTCATCAAGGCGGCTGCCGCGTACGTGTATTCGTGGCAGAAGTATGCGCCGATCAACCGTTTGCGTTTTGACGTGAGGGTCGATCCATCGAGCCCGAGCATCGTCTCGATCTCGGCGTAGCGTTCAGCGAACAGTTGCTCGGTCTGCCAATGGCGCTCCTCGAAGTCGTGGAGCACACGGGTGTACTCCTCATCGGCCTCGGATTCGCTTAGCGCCACAACGTCGGCGACAAGCTTGCCCGCGCGCGCGCCCTGCCCGCCTGGTCCCTGCCAGCCAAGATGAAATGGTCTCAGAACAACCCGTGACGGGTCGGCGTGAAGTCTTTGCTCAAGCACCCGCAAGCTTTTGACTGCCCTTACTGTTGATATGGTCGGCGGCATTTGCGATTCGGACGGGAACCGCGTCTCCCAGCAACAATGCACCTTCATGACGCTTGGAACTTTTCCGGTTGGCAAGGCTGCACATGGCATAGTGCGCCAACTGGAATGCGAGGATCGATTCTGCCCCGCAGTTCAGGTTCACGCCTTGCGGCGTGACCCCGTCGCGGCAGCGGCCGCTGGCGATATCGCCCAGGACTTCGCCGCGATCATTTCCGCCAAGGAACCAGCGATAGGCGGTTTCGGCATGGCGCAACCAGTCGAGTTCGCCCGTGGCAGCATACGCCGCCGCTGCCGCATCGATTGCCGCCCAGGCTTCCACTGGCTGCTGATCGAACGGCAGGTTTTCATAGGCCCGGCCAAAGGTGTCGGACCCGACCGGGCGGAAGTGTCCTTGCGCGGAAACCTGCTGGTCGCAGATGAACCGCAAGCTCGAGAGACCGCTTTCAAGCCAGTCATCACGGCCCAGCATGGTCCCAGCTTCGATCAGCGCCTGTGGCAGTCGAGGATT
>JAZKBJ010000206.1:6021-8143 GCA_040388685.1 Pseudomonadota bacterium | reverse complement strand
CGTACCCCAGCACCGCCTCGAACCACGCCCAATCAGGCCTTCGCGACGACGCAAGCAGACTGTCGAGCAGTTCACCGCCGCGCTCGAGGCATCGGCGCGCCTCGGCATGACCTGCATCAGCATTGAGCGCGCCGACGCAGCCAAGCATGGCGAAAGCGACGGTACGCGGCGAATCCATGGCCATCACCGGCGCCAGAGCAATGTCGAACCACTGAGCCGCCCAGCGCCGCAGACCTTCGTCCGGTGCGTGGCGCATCGCATGGCCCAGCGCCCACACTGCGCGCCCGTTGCTGTCCTGCGACCCGATATCCTCGCACCATGTGCGCTCGAAGCGCATGAAATTGCGGAATGCCTGCTTGTCCGGGTTCCACGCGTGCTGAATGAATGAAGCATAGACAGTAGCCCAGCGTTGGCGCTCGGCCAGCGGGACGGAATCCGCAACACCCATCAGCATCAAGGCCCGCACGTTGTCGTCAAGGCAATAGCCGTGGCGACGATCAGGTACTGTCAGGATCGAATGCTGAAACATGCCAGTGGAATCGCTCATCGCGGCAACACCCGAAAATCCGGGCACAGCCAGTAGCGGCGCAGCACGCACTGGCTGCACGATCACGCTTTCCACCAGTTCACGCGCGGCGCCGGCGAAGCTTGGCCAGATCGTCTCGCGGCCTTTGTCCCAGGCACGGCGCTGTACTGCCAGAAGCTCATGCGGAGCGTCGAGCAGGCCGTTGACCGCTTGCGCGATGACGTCCGCCTGCCTCGGCTCAACCAGTACGCCCACGCCATCGGCAAGCAGTTCGCGGGCGTGAACATAGGGCGTGGAAACGACCGCCTTGCCCAGCGCCACTGCATAGCTCAACGTTCCCGACGTCGATTGCTGCATGTTGGGATAGGGCGTCAGATAGATGTCGCATGCCTCGAGTTGGTCGAGCAGTTCCTCGGTATCGAGGAAACGGTTGTCCCACTGCACATTGTCGCCAACGCCCAGCTTCTCCGCCAGTTCCATGAGACTGTCGCGATACCGCTCGCCCTCGCTGGCCACGAGATTGGGGTGGGTCGCGCCGACGATGCGGTAGATCACATCGGGGTGACGATCGACAATCGCGGGCAGAGCCTCGATCACCGTCTCCAGCCCCTTGCCGGGACCGAGCAGGCCGAATGTCATCATCACCCGGCGTCCGCCGAGGCCGAGATGCTGCTTATGCTCCTCGTTGCGGCCAAACGGACGATCCGGCGCGCCATGCGGGATCACCGTGATACGCTCGGGCGCTACGTGGTAGATGTCCTGAAGCAGGCTCATCGAATGGCGTGACATGACCATGACCCGCGAAGCACGGCGCAGCAGGTGCTCCAGCACGGCGCGCTGCTTTGGCGCAGGGTCGGCCAGGACGGTGTGCAGAGTGACGATGAGAGGCGCGGCAATGCGGTCGACGAGGTCGAGCACCATGTCTCCCGCTTCGCCGCCAAAAATGCCGTATTCGTGCTGAAGCCAGACCGCGTCGACGCCATCTTCGTTGATGCGCCTGGCCGCTGCCCGGTAATCCTCAGGCTTGTCGGCAGCAATAACGCCGCGGACTGCCGGATAATCGAGCGGCGACTTGGGATCGTCGATGACGTGGAGATCAACGGCGACGTCGCCGTGATGGGCAGCGAGCTGTTCGTAGATGTCGGTCGTGAACGTGGCGATCCCGCACTTGCGCGGCGCAAATCCGCCGATCAGCGCGATACGGTGGCGCGGAGCAGCATAGGCGCCACGCATAAAGGGCAGGACCGATCCTTGCTGTGCACCGGTCACAATGGTGTCATCGTTGCTAGGCTTCATGGCGATGGGTTCCGAATGCTGGAGGGCCGCGCGATGGTGCGGCGCCTGTACCGTCGATGAACCAACGCTCTGCACGCCATACGGTTGCATTGCGACGCAGCAGAAAGACGGCAAAAATATCGCCACTCATCGCAAAGTGGCCTCATTCCACCGGTTTACAAGCGACTGAGTTGTATCAAGCGATGGTGCAACGCACAATTCACGGCGCAAACCAGCGCTGTTCCCAGCCATATGTCGTCTCGACAGGGACGCCATCGGCATTGGTGGTATAGATGCGCTTGCCGTTCTCATCCCAACCAA
>JAZKBJ010000206.1:2719-6011 GCA_040388685.1 Pseudomonadota bacterium | reverse complement strand
GGTCGGATGCCAACTTGCAGGTAATTGCGTCAGCTTGGGGAAACCCGCTCGAACGCCAGACCCTGCAATCCGTGGGCCTGCCATCGGTTCCAACCGTCAGCAGAATGACAACGCGCTTGCCGATACGCTCGTCCCGCCCCTTGGCAGGGTAGTCTTTCGTCGCGCGGATATCGCCGGCAATCTTCTCGGCCTTGCGCGCCAGACCGCCCCCCGATCCATTGCCGCTCGCGCCGCTGCCTGTTCCCACGCCTTCGCCGCCGCCGCCTGTGCCCATGCCCTGTGCCGATGCGCCTGAGCGGACGTCATTGCCGGTCGAGGCCACCGGTGGTTCAGGCACTTTGCGCGCCGGAACGCGTGCCTTGGCGATAGTGGCCTTTGCGGTCGCCTTGCGCCCTTCATCGCCTGATGCGCCGGCTGGATCGGGAGCGGTCGGACTTGGTGCAGGTTTGGGCGGATCAAGAGGGACGTCGAACGTCTGTGTGGTGTGGCGGTCGTCTATCAGCACGCTCAGGGCCGGGACCCCGCCGAAGCCATGGATGACGACCCACAGCACCGCCAAGTGCAAGCCCACCGCAAGTCCGGTCGCTGCCAAACGGTCGCGCGGCGCACTACGGGCACTGTCGGAATACCGGGCAGAGGGGGACGAATCATTCATCGGTTCGCCGTCTTAAACCTCAAATCGGCAGGTTGATCCGGCTAATTCACATTCGATTTGCGACCAACCGCCCTGTTTGCGGGATCATGGCGTGGCTCCGCGCCTGAAAATGCGATAGGGTGATCATCTGTGGCATTGCTTTATCGCCGATAGTCGGCGTCAATGCCAGTCGAAGGGTTGTTCGATGCGTGTCCTGCTTGTCGAGGACGAACCACTTCTGGCCATGCTGCTGGAAGAAAGCCTGGCCGATCTTGGCCATGAACCGGTTGGTGCGGCGGCCACGGTGGAACAGGCGCACACGCTGCTTGATGTGGGAGCCGTAGACTGTGCCCTGCTCGATTTTTCGCTTGGCGGCAGCGATACCTCGGTCGACGTGGCGCAGCGCCTTGTCCGCCTCGGCATCCCGTTTTGCTATCTGAGCGGCCACAGCACGCTTGAGGCCGGCAGCGGCGCGCCCGATGCGCCGTTGTTGACCAAACCAGTGTCGATGGACGCGCTCACCCGCGCTCTGGAGGCGATGGCCCTTGTCAGGCCTCGAGCAGACTGTCCTTCCGCGCAAGGCTCACCAGCCTGAGGCCATGCGCCCGCGCCTGATCGACCGCAAGGGTTGAGGCAGCCGAAATCGTGACCAGCAGCGGGCAATCGGCGATCACCGCCTTCTGCACCAGCTCGAAGCTGCACCGCGCGGTCAGCAGGATAAAATGCTCTCCAACAATCAGCCCGGCATGAGCCGCAGCCCCGAGCAATTTGTCGAAAGCATTGTGCCGTCCGACATCCTCGCGCACCATCACGATCGTACCATCTTGATCACACAGCGCAGCGGCATGAGCGGCACGCGTGAGCCGACCCAGCACCTGCATTTCACCCAGCGCTTCGGCCGCACGGAACATGGCATGCGGCGTGACATCAAGCTCTGCCGATACCGGCTTCAGCGGACGCATCACCTGTTCGAGACTTTCGATCCCGCACAACCCGCAACTGCCCTCGGCCAGCCGCAACCGCGCGCGTTCCAACAGTGGCCCTGCGCCCGAAGCTACCAGTTGCACGCGCAGCATCCATCCGCCCGCCGCGACTTCCACCGCATCCGCCGAAACGAATTCGGCAGGTGATGCAATCAACTGCTCGGACAAGCAGAACCCCAGCGCGTAGTCTTCAAGATCGGCTGGAGTCGCCATCATCACCGCATAGCCCACGCCATTGATCTCTATGGCGACCGGCGCTTCCTCGATCAGCGCACGCTCGATCCCGCGCGGCGCTTCCCCGTCGGCGTAATGTTCGGTGAACGTAAAGGGCTTGGCGCCCTCAACCGGCATCGGAGCCGTGCACTGCGGGATCGGTCGCACGATTTTGCGGCGCAGGTATCCGCCCCTCGGCAATCCGCTTCATCGCATCGGCAGCAACCGGATCGAGTCCCGCATTGTCCTGCGCCAGCAGCATCTCGATCATCACCGGCGTCCAAAACGCGGTCACGTGATCCGCGACAGACGCCACCGGATGATCGTCAAGCGCCATGTTCCGCGCGATCTGATTGACCATGTAGGCCAGCTTTTCCACCGTCTGGCCGCTCATTCGGCAGGCTCCATCGCCGTGCCTTCGATACGGCGCGAACGGGTCGCCTGCGCCTCGTAGTCTTCCTGCCAGTCTGACGGACCGTTGGACGGGGTGATCTGCACAGCGGTTACCTTGTATTCCGGGCAGTTGGTGGCCCAGTCGGAATAGTCTGTGGTCACCACATTGGCCTGCGTCGCCGGGTGGTGGAAGGTGGTATAGACCACGCCCGGCGCAACCCGCTCGGTCACGGTAACGCGCAGCGTCGTCTCGCCCGAACGGCTGGCCAGCTTGACCCAGTCGCCGGTCTTGACGCCCCGGTTCTCGGCATCGGTCGGGTGCATTTCCAGCACGTCCTCGGGATGCCAAACAGTGTTGGCGGTGCGCCGGGTCTGCGCGCCGACGTTGTACTGGCTGAGGATGCGGCCTGTGGTCAGCAGCAGGGGGAAGCGCGGGCCGGTGCGCTCGTCGGTCGGCACGTAGTCGGTGACCACGAACTTGCCGCGCCCGCGCACGAACCCGTCGATATGCATGATCGGACTGCCATCGGGCGCCGCGTCGTTGACCGGCCATTGCAGCGAGCCTTCGGCATCGAGCCGCGCATAGTTCACGCCTGCAAAAGTCGGCGTCAGCCGCGCTACTTCGTCCATGATTTCGGAAGGATGGGTGTAGTTCCAGTCCAGCCCGATCGCACGCGCCAGTTCCTGCGTGACTTGCCAGTCCTCGTAGCCGTTGAGGGGTTCCATCACCTTGCGCACCGGCTGGATCCGGCGTTCAGCATTGGTGAAGGTGCCGTTCTTCTCGAGGAACGTCGATCCCGGCAGGAACACGTGCGCGTAATTTGCCGTCTCGTTGAGGAACAGGTCGTGGACGATCACGCATTCCATTGCGGCAAGGCCCGCCGCCACATGTTTGGTATCGGGATCGGACTGGAGGATGTCCTCGCCCTGGATGTAGATCGCCTTGAACGTGCCGTCAGTCGCCGCATCAAGCATGTTGGGGATGCGCAGGCCCGGCTCGGGATCGATCGGCACGCCCCATTCGGCCTCGAACAGCGCGCGCGTGGCCGCGTCCGATACGTGGCGATAG
>JAZKBJ010000206.1:0-2665 GCA_040388685.1 Pseudomonadota bacterium | reverse complement strand
CAATCGCCATGACGGTCGAGCTGCCTTGGCTATGCTCGGTCACGCCAAGGCCATAGTAGATCGCGGCGTTTGGCTTTCCTCTCTGGGCTGAATCCCAACCGGGTCCGCCCGTGGCATAAAGCCGCGCCGCGCCGCGTACCGTCTCGGCATCGACGCCGGTCACTGGTGCGAGGAATTCCGGGCTGTTACGCTCCTGCGAAACGAACTCGGCCCAGTGCTGGTATTCATCCCAGTCGCAACGCTCGCGGATGAACGCCTCGTCGGCCAAGCCTTCGGTCACGATCACATGCGCCAGCGCGGTTAGCACGGCCACATTAGTGCCGGGCCGCAGCGGTAGATGGAAGTCGGCCGCAATATGCGGTGAGCGCACCAGATCGGTGCGGCGCGGATCGATCACGATCAACTTCGCCCCTTCACGCAAGCGCTGCTTCATGCGGCTGGCGAAAACGGGGTGCCCATCGGTGGGGTTCGCGCCGATCACCAGCATCACGTCGCTGTCCTCGACACTGTCGAAGTCCTGTGTGCCAGCAGACGTGCCAAACGTGGTCTTCAGGCCGTAACCGGTTGGCGAATGACACACCCGCGCGCAGGTATCGACATTGTTGGTGCCGAAACCCGCCCGGATCAGCTTCTGGACAAGAAAGGTTTCCTCGTTGGTGCAACGGCTCGACGTGATCCCGCCCAACGCATTGCGGCCATAGGTATCGCGGATTCGGTTGATGCGGGTGGCGGCATAGGCCAGCGCCTCTTCCCAGCTCACTTCGCGCCACGGCTGGTCGATCGTCTCCCGGATCATTGGCGAATGAATGCGCTCCTGATGCTGGGCGTAGCCCCAGGCGAAGCGGCCCTTGACGCAGGAGTGGCCACGATTGGCCTTGCCGTCCTTCCAAGGCACCATGCGCACCACCTGCTCGCCGCGCATCTCGGCGCGGAAGGTGCAGCCGACGCCGCAATAGGCGCATGTGGTGATGACGGAGCGCTCGGGCTTGCCAATTTCCTTGACCGCCTTTTCCTGAAGCGTCGCGGTCGGGCAGGCCTGCACGCATGCGCCGCACGATACACATTCGGACGAGAGAAAGCTGTCCGAGGTCAGTCCGGCGGAAACCTTGCTGCCGAACCCGCGCCCATCGATGGTCAGCGCGAACGTCCCCTGCACTTCGTCGCAGGCGCGCACGCAGCGCGAACAGACGATGCACTTGCTGGGATCGAAGTCGAAATAGGGATTGGACGTGTCAGTCGCGGCCCCAAGATGGTTCTCGCCCTCATAGCCGAACCGCACATCGCGCAGGCCCACGGCGGCGGCCTGGTCCTGCAATTCGCAATCGTTGTTGGCGCTGCAGGTCAGGCAATCGAGCGGATGGTCGGAGATGTAGAGTTCCATCACCCCGCGCCGCAGCTTTTCAAGCTTGGGCGTCTGGGTGTGAACCTGCATGCCCTGCGCCACCGGCGTGGTGCACGATGCCGGCGTCCCGCGCATCCCATCGATCTCGACCAGACACAGGCGACACGATCCGAACTGCTTGAGATTGTCGGTCGCGCACAGCTTGGGGATCGAACCGCCGGTCAGCGCGGCGGCGCGCATCACGGTCGTCCCGGCAGGCACGCTGACTTCGCGCCCGTCGATAAAGCAGGTCACCTGCTGGTCGGACTGGACCTCCGGGGTGCCGAAATCTGTCTGACGTTCATAGCCCATGGGATCGCCTCTCCGCAGACTCGAGGTCTGCCGGTGTATTGATATTAGCAGGTAAGGTGGCCAATTTCACGGGCTTTGCCCCGATCATCTCAGCAAAGGCCCGAACCGAATGTTTGCGAGAACTGAACAGCAACTCTTCCAGAGCGCCCGCTGCTTTTGCAGGCCAGTGCCCTATGACGGGTTGGGATTCCAGGAAACGCGGCGCGGGTGAAAGCAAAGAAAGCAGCGCATCTGGAAGTCCGATGGAATCGACTCCGCACGTCAAGACTGACTCGTACCCATTTTCCAATGCATAGTTCAGGGCGCCAGCAAAGCCCCCCAACGGACCTGAATTTGGAGCCGGCCAATCCGGGATGCAACGAGCGGGCCCCTTGTTTCGGCCAACGATCACAACGGCGTCTGAATGCGCCTCTAGCGCCTTCACCGATAACGCAACAAGCGTTTCGCCGCCCAACTCGGCCAGTGCTTTGTCGCTGCCGAAGCGGGTGGACTGGCCACCGGCAAGGACCGCGCCAAGGATCATGCCCCGAAATCCTCGGGCCAGTGCTTCAGCGCGGACAGTACCGGGTAAGGCGTGAACCCGCCCAGCGCGCAGAGCGAGCCAAACTTCATCGTTTCGCACAAGTCTTCGAGCAGCGCGATCTCATCGCCCAGCGAGCGCGGCGCCTTCTTCGCGTTGTGCATCTGCGGCAGCGTTTCAACCTTGTCCGCCGCCCTGCCCGAGCGCGCGCGGATACGGTCGATCAGTTCAACGCCGCGCGTCGAGCCGATGCGGCACGGCGTGCATTTGCCGCACGATTCGACCGCACAGAAGTTCATCGCGAACCGCGCCTGCGCGCTCATGTCGGCGCTGTCGTCAAACACGGTCAGGCCCGCATGACCGATCAGGCCATCGGCGGCGGCAAAGGCTTCGTAATCGAACGGCAGATGGAAATCGGCGGGCGGGTGATAGGCGCCCAGCGGCCCGCCGAC
>JAZKBJ010000205.1:0-14118 GCA_040388685.1 Pseudomonadota bacterium | reverse complement strand
GACGGATGTATGTCTGCGGGCAGGACGCGACGGGCGCGGGCACGATCACCAGTTGGGGCGCGCAAGCCGCGCTGGATGGGACGGACACGTTTACGACCATCGGCCGCTTCCGAAAGGTGTTTCAACCCGGCGCCGATTGCATTTACCCATCCAAAGAAAGGTGGCGCGCGCGGCTGATCTGCATCTAGAGGCCGACAGCACCTGTTTGCACAAGGAGTTTTCGATGCGCTTCGTTCGTTACGATGATGGCGGCACCCCCCGCCTTGGCCTGGTTCGTGGCGAAGCGATCGTATCGCTTGCACCGATTGCGGACCGCTACCCCACCATGCACGCCATCATCGAGGGCGGTGACGCCGCGCTCGCCGCTGCGCGCGAACAGTTGGAAAAGGGCGCGGACGCGCTCGCGCTGAAAGACGCCAAGCTGCTCGCCCCGATCGAACGGCCGAGCAAGTTCATGGCCATCGGCATGAACTACGCCAAGCATCTGGAAGAAGCCGACCGGCTTGGCATTGCGCGCGTTGCAACCCAGATCTGGTTCAACAAGCAGACCACATGCATTTCCGGTCCATACGACGACATCGATCCGGGCGTGACCGAGAAGCTCGATTACGAAGTCGAACTTGGCGTCGTCATCGGCAAGTCGGCCAAGAAGGTCAGCGTCGAAAACGCCAAGGACTATGTGTTTGGCTTTTTCGTGGTGAACGATGTTTCGGCGCGCGACTGGCAATTCCAGTCGCCAACGATGACAATGGGCAAGTCGTTCGACACGCACGGCCCGATGGGTCCATGGATCATCACCGCCGATGAAGTGGCCGATCCGCATGCGCTCGACCTGCGCTGCTACGTCAACGGCGAACTGCGCCAGTCGAACAACACCGGCAATATGATCACTAATGTGTGGTCGCAGATCTCGCACCTGTCGACCGCGTTCACGCTGCTGCCGGGCGACCTGATCGCCACCGGCACGCCCGAAGGTGTTGCTGCCGGCATGGAACCGCCGGTGTTCCTGAAGGCAGGGGACGTCGTCCGTTGCGAAGTGGACGGCGTGGGCGTGATCGAGAACAAGGTGGTTGAACCCGCCTGATCCGGGCTGCAAGACCCACTCTCAACCCTTCCCGTAGGCGGGAGGGCTTGGGGGTGGGCATGCAGCGTCGCTTTACGCACACGAAAAAGGCCCCGCGCGACAACCGCACGGGGCCTTTCATGCCTGCAGAAGCTTACTTTGCCTGCCCCGTCCCGCTGCCTGTCGCAGGCATCAGCATGTTCGACATGCCGCCATCGACCAGCACGTCGATGCCGTTGATGTGCCCGGCCTGCGGCGAACAGAGGAACAGAATCGCGCGGGCGACGTCTTCGGCGGTGCCGAGCTTGCCCAGCGGAATGGCGGACTCGCGCTGCTTGCGGCGCGTCTCGTCGTCATACCCCGCCTTGGTCATCGGGGTATAGGTCGGCCCCGGCGATACGGTGTTGCAGCGGATGCGGTCCGGCCCCCATTCGATCGAAAGTTGGCGCATCAGCATCAGCAGCGCCGCCTTGCTCGACGAATAGAACCCCAGCGCAGGGGTGGGCTGCGTGGCCGACATAGAGGCCGTGGCGATGAAAGCACCGTGGCTTTCGCGCAAATACGGGTGCGCCGCCTTGCCAATCAGCCAGGTGGCGCGGGTGTTGATTCCATAGATCAGGTCAAACTGTTCGGGCGCAAGATCGACCAGCGCACCGCCCATGATGATCCCGGCGTTCGAGATCACCGCGTCGATCCCGCCCATGTGCGCGATGGCCGCCTCGACAATCCGTGTTCCGCAATCGAGTTCGGACAGATCGACCACCACGCGCGCCGCACGCGCGCCAATCGCCTCTGCGACCACGGCAAGGTTGTCCGCGTCACGGTCGGCCAGCAGCATCTGGTGATCGCCGGGAATGGCGCTGCCATCGGCCAGCAGTTCTGCGCAGGCCCGGCCAATGCCGCTGGCCGCCCCGGTGATGATGAAGCGCATGGGCCTGTTCCTTATTCGTCGATACCGAGTTCGGCGATCAATTGCTGCCGCAACTTGAACTTCTGGATCTTTGAGGCCGACATCGGCCATTCGTCAATCAGGCGGATATGGCGCGGCACCTTGAACGAGGCGATGCGCGTTCCGACAAACGCGATGAGTTCGGCTGCGAAGTCCTCGGGCGATGACGTGATCGGCCCATCAGTTTCGACAAATGCCGCCGGGATTTCGGCAAGGCGCGCATCGGGCAGGCCGACCACTTGCGCGAGACGTACCAGCGGATGCGCCGCCAGTACCGCTTCCACTTCGGCCGCCGCCACGTTCTCGCCGCCCACCTTGAGCATGTCCTTGAACCGGCCATGAAACATCAGGTGCCCGGCCTCGTCGAGCGAGCCGATGTCGCCCGAATGATACCAGCCACCGGCGTCGAGCGCCTCCGCGGTCTTTTCAGGGTCCTTGTAGTAACCGTCGAACAGGTTGTAGCCGCGGATCAGCACTTCGCCGCGCGTGCCGGTGGGCAGGTCGTTGCCCTCCGCGTCGACAATCCGCACCTCGACCCCGAGCAGCGGGGTGCCGAGCCGGGTGAAGCCCATTTCCGGGTCCATGTCATAGCCGCCGGTGGTGACGATCCCGCTCGCCTCGGTCATGCCGAAAGTGCCGACCTGCCGCATGTTCGGTGCCTTGTCGCGGTAGGCCTGGCCGACGCTGGCGGGCATGAACGCAAAGCACGAATTCTGCAGGCGGACCGAGGACATATCCGCCTTGGCCCAATCGGGATGCGCGATCATCGCCTGATGGAAGGTGACAAAGGGCAGGAACATCATCGTCACCTTCTCCGCCTCGATCTGGCGCAGGCTTTCGCCCGGATCGAAATGGGGCTGGCCGATGAAGGTGCCGCCGACATTGACTGCGCCAAGCATCGCCAGCATCGCGGCGATGTGGAACAGCGGCATCGGCGACCACGCGCGCTCGTCCGGCGTGAACGCCCAGCGGTTTGCGGTCAGGTTGATCGTCTCGCGGACGATGGCCTCGTGGCTGAGCAGGCAGCCCTTGGGATTGGCCGAAGTGCCCGAAGTGTAGAGAATCATCGCCGTATCGCGCAGCCGCACGCCCAGGCGGCGGCGGTGGACACTGGCGAGTGGCACCGTGGCGGCGGCGGAATCGAACGCGTCCTGACCGAGGAAGCCGGGCGCAAGCGTGCCCGAACCGTTACCGTCATTGGCGCGCAGCACCACGATGCGGCGCAAGGCAGGGGCAATTGCCAATGCCAGCGCGCCGGGATCGCGCTGCTCTGGCAGATCGGCAAAAGCTTCGCTCAGGCGCCCGGTGAAATCGACATGCTGGGTCCGCGTATCGTCGGTGACGATGGCGACAAGATCGGCGTTGTCCGCGACATAGGCCATCTCGGGCGCCTTGTAGCGCGCGTTCATCAGCACCGAAACCGCGCCAACCATGGCGTTGGCAAACAGGGTTTCGACAAAGGCGATGCCCGAGGGCAGCAGCACGCCGACATGATCGCCGGGTGCGATGCCCAGAGCGATCAGTGCGCGCGCCTTGTGCAGAACGGCATCAACCAGCTCGGCATAAGTCTTGCGGCCTTCGGGGAAGACCAGCATTTCCTTGTCAGGCGCGCGGTCGCAAGCGCCCAGCAACAAGTCGCCCAGCGTCGTTGCCGCGATCCGCACGCGGGCAGGGTCTTCCGAAAGACCTTGCGCTGAAACCCTATCCATTATCCCCGACCCCAATTTTCATCTGCCCGCCACGCCCCGAAGTCCTTCGAAACCATGGATTACGGTGCACCCCATTCTTCCGTTCCTCCCCGTCGATAGGGGAGGCGCGCGCTCAGCCGCAGCCGACCACACCGCCATCGACCGGAATCTGCGCGCCGGTGACGTAGCCGCCGCCCTTGCCGCACAGGAACAGGATCACCGCGGCGATGTCGCCGGGCGTGCCCAGACGGCGCAGCGGAATGTGCGCCAGCAGCGCGGGATCGACGGCGTCTTCGCTGCGCATGTGCGCGGTCATCTTGGTCGGGAAGAACCCCGGAATCACCGCGTTGACGGTGATATTGCGCTCGGCCAGATCGCCTGCCAGATCGCGCGTCATCATGTGGACGGCGGCCTTCGACGCCGAATAACTGTAGGCTTTCAGCCGCTCCACCGACATGCCCGCGACCGAGCCGATGTTGATCACGCGCGCGGGATCGTCGGGCGTGCCTGCCGCCGCCAGTTCGGGCAGCAGTTCGCGCACCATCGTGAAAGGCGTTTGCACGTTCACCGCCATGACCGAGGGCCATGCCTTGTCGGGGAAAGTGTCGATCTCGCCGCCCCAGGTTTTGCCGGCGTTGTTGATCAGGATGTGGCACGGGCCGACAGTCGCGCGATACCGCTCGACCAGTTCCACTGCCGCTTCGGGCGTGGAAAGATCGGCGGGCAGCGCGATGCAGCGTCCCAGCGCCGACATTTCAGCAGCTGCCGCTTCGCACACGTCCGCCTTGCGCGATGTGATCGCCACGGTGGCCCCTGCGGACAGCAGTCCCTCGGCGATCATCCGGCCAAGGCCCTGCGCGCCGCCAGTGACGAGCGCGGTCTTGCCGGTCAGGTCAAACAAGCCGGCGGCCATCACATAACCACCGAAATCTTGCCGAACGAATGCGCGTCACGCAGATGCAGCAGCGCTTCACGCGCTTCGGCCAGCGGGAAGGTCCGCTCGATCACCGGCTTGATCTTGTGCTTGTCGGCAAAGGCCAGCATCTCGCGGAAGTCGGCAGGATCGCCCACCTGGCTGCCGAGCAGCGTCGCGCTTTTCAGGAACAGGTCGGTCGCGTTGAACTTGATCTCGTTGCCAGCGGTCGATCCGTAGATCACGATGCGCCCGCCCGGATTGATCGCGCGGATGTAGTTGGGCAGGCTGGGGCTGGGCGCGCCATCGAGCACCACGTCGACGCCGCCGGTCATCTTGCCGACCTTTTTGCGCCATTCGGGATCGGTGAAAAGCAGCCCGTCCTTCGCGCCCATCTTCCGCGCGTTTTCGAGCACTTCCTCGCTTTCGCCGGTGCACCACACATCGCAGCCGAGGGCCACGGCAAAGGCGAGGCCGAAGGTGGCCACGCCACCGCCGATGCCCGAGATCAGCACCTTCTCGCCTGCCTTGAGCTGGCCCTTGAACATCAGCGCGCGCCACGATGTCAGCGCCGTCAGCGGCATCGCGCCCGCTTCTTCCCAGGTCATGAACGCAGGCTTGGGCGCAAGGTTTTCCGCCGGAACGCAGATATATTCAGCAATCGTGCCGGGGAAGGGCATGCCGAGCAGGCCGAAGTCCACTGCAGGCGTATCGCGGCGCGGACCCCACTGGCGCGCGGGATAGATGACGACTTCATCGCCCACGTTGGCGCCGCTCACGCCTTCGCCCAGCATGTCGACCACGCCCGCGCCGTCGCAGCCCATTACCGAAGGCAGGGTCATGCCCGGATACTGGCCGTGCGCGATGAACAGTTCGCGGTGGTTGACCGATGCCGCCTTGACCGCGACCCGGACTTCACCCGGACCTGGGGTGGGCACGTCCACTTCCCTTACCGCGACAGCTTCGGGACCATCGGTGGTTTCGAGCAGCAGCGCCTTCATCTTCGTCATCGTATCGTACCCCGGTTGCATGTGGCCGGCTGCGCGGCCCTTTACCGTGGGTTGTGCGGTCCCTCCGCCCGCGAAACCTGTCAACCGATAGGCTGACAGGTTTCCGCACGCTCAGGGTCAATACGAGCGGGGCAGGCCAAGGCTCTCGGCGATGCCGTTGCGCACCATTTCATTGGTGATCGGCCCTATCCGCCACAGCCGCGAATCGCGCCAGTAACGCTGCATGTCGGTTTCTGCCGAATAGCCCATGCCCCCCAGAATCTGGATGCCGAGGTCGGCGGCCTGATTGGCGTTTTCTGACGCCATCAGTTTGAGCATGTTCGCCTCGACGCCGACGGGTTCCCCCCGGCTCTGCTTGTCGGCGCAATACATCATCATCAGTTCGGTGGTCTTCTGCATCGTGGCGATATCTGCCACGTAATGCTGCAGGCTCTGGAAACGGCCGATGATCCCGCCGAATGCCTTGCGCTGCTTCATGTAGTCGACCGCATCTTCGAGCACGCCGTCGATCACGCCAAGGCAGAACGCGCCGACCATGATGCGCTCATTGTTGAGCGTCGGCAGCAGCATGTACCAGGCCTTGTGCGGTTCCCCCAGCACCAGTTCGTCAGGCACGAACGCATCCTCGAAATGGATCGAACACGATCCCATCGCGCGCATGCCGAGCTTTGCCAGCGGGGTGATCTTGACGCCCGCCGTCTTGGTCGGAACCCAGAACAGGGTCAGGCCCTGATGCTTCTTCTCCGCCGCCTTGTCGCTGCGCGCGATGACCAGCAGATAGTCGGCCACATGCGCGGACGAGCTCCAGATCTTCTCGCCATTGATCTTCCAGCCGCCATCGACGCGCTCGGCCGTGGTGGTCATCGCGCCAAGCAGATCTGTGCCGCCCGCAGGTTCGGTAAAGGCAATTGCCGCCTTCAACTGGCCGGTGGCAATCAGCGGCAGGAACGTCTTCTTCTGCTCCTCGCTGCCGTAAAGCCCGATGGACTTCGATCCGGCGAACGAGGTGATGCCCCAGATCCATGCGAGGCCACCCAGCGACCGCGCCAGTTCGCGCGCCAGCAGCATCTGCATCAGCACGTCGCCGCCCTGACCGCCGAATTCCTCAGGGATGCCAACGCCGTGGAAACCTGCTTCGGTGAACTTGTCCCACAATTCGAAAGGATAGGCGTGTTCATCGGCTTCGAGCTTGCGCGCCCATTCCTTGGGCACTTCCGCATCGACCCAGCGGTGTACCATGTCGCGGAACGAGCGGTATTCTTCGGGAAGTTCGAAATCCATGGGTCAGTCTCCGGTGATGTGGGGCGCCGAGGCAGCAGGATCGGCAAGCGCGATCATGCGGGCGGCAAGGGAATCGAAATGGGCGAGCGCCTGTTCTTGATCGCCGATAGTGATCGCGGCCAGAATCGCCTGATGCAGACGCAGCCCCGCCGGGTTGATCGTCGATCCGCCGCGCAGCAGGATGAAGCGCGCAACCAACGCCAGCCGGTCGAGCGTCACGCGCAGCAGCTCGCTATTGGCAGCCGCTGCGATAACTGCGGTGTGAAAGGCATGGCTGGCGCGTATCGCTTCCAATCTGCCTGCGGGCTGGCTCTCCTCGCCGCCGCTGATCACGCGGGCATAGCGTTCGACCTCGCCGCGCAACGCGCGCAATTGCGCGGGCGTGACGTGCGGCATGCCCCGAACATAGCCGAGCCGCCACAAGTGCGCTTGCACCTCGAGCAGGTCGCGCGTCGCGGCAAGATCGATTGGCGTCACCCGCTTGTGTCGGTGCGCCTCGATCTCGACGAGGCCCTCAGCCTGCAACACGCCCATGGCTTCGCGGACCGGGGTCGCACTCAGTCCAAGCTGCGCTGCCAGCGCCGTTTCGCGCAGGAATGCGCCCGGCTCCAGCGCGCCGGTGACGATGGCATCGCGCAAGGCATCGACCACGGCATCGCGCCGGGTAACCGGAGCTTGAGAACGGACAAGCGAGAGCGACATGTTGGCGGGCGACTCCTGAGCGGGCGGCATTTCAGACTCGCCAATACCCCGAAATCCATACCGTCGCCATACATTCTATAGAATATATAACTATCGCGATCACGCCATGGCTTGCGCGCGATAGTCTGGGCGCGCCGCAACTACACACCTGCCTTGCCACGAGCGGCCCCTGTCCCGACGATAGGGGAGAGACAGGGTGGTCGTGACACCACCTGCACAAATGCCCGCAGCCAGGAGAGGCGCATGACCCGCTTTCGCACGCTCGACCATCCGATGATCGCCGCCATCGCGTGGAAGCCCGACCGTCCCGCGGAATGGATCAGCGATCACATCGCGATGAACCGCGCCACGTCGAATGCCTATCTCATCCCCGGCGATAACGGCGACGTTGTGATCAACACCGGCACTGCGGTGCAGGGCGAACAGATCCGCAAGAATTTCGAAGCGCTGATCGGGCGTCCGCTGAAAGTGACGCAGATCGTGTTTACCCAAAGCCACCCCGATCACACCGGCGGCTGGCAATATTTCGCCGACGAGGGCGTGGAAACCATCGTCCAGCGCAAGTTTGAGCGGATCTGCGCCGAACGCAAGCTGATGGGTCGGTTCTTCGGGCGGCGCAACGCCAAGGTCCTCGCCGCGCTGATCCCGCCCGGCGATACCGGCGCATTCTGGTTCGAAGCGCGCGATCCCGAACCGCTCACCGAATTTGCCGACAGCCACGATTTCACGGTTTCGGGCCGCCACTATCAGGCGCTGTCGATTCCCTCGGGCGAAACGCTCGATGCGCTGGCCGTGTGGATGTCGCAGGAAAAGACGCTGTTCTTCGGCAACTGGGCGGGCGCGATCATGGGCGCATCGCCCAATTTCTACACCGCGCGCGGCGACCGTGATCGCTCGATCGTGTTCTGGCTGGAAGAATGCCAGATGATGATCGACCTCGGCGCGCACATGCTGGTGACCGGGCATGACGATCCGATCATCGGCGCGGAGGCCGTGCGCGCACACCTTACCAAATTGCGCGATGCCGTGCAGTATCTCCATGACGAGACGGTTGCTGGCATGAACGAGGGCAAGACCCTGCCCGAACTCATGGCCGAAATCGCGCTGCCGCCGCATCTGGTGCTGCGCGACGGGCGCGGTCCGGTTAACTGGTATGTCCGCGCGATCTGGGAAGAATACGCTGGCTGGTTCCGGCAGGAGCGCACCAGCGAGCTTTACGCCACACCGCCCAGCGCGGTTTGGCCCGAAGTGGTCAAACTCGCAGGCGGGGCCAGCGTACTGACCGAAAAATCGCGCGCGTATCTTGCCTCAGGCGATGTGGAAAAGGCGCTGCACCTGATCGAAATGGCCGTGGTGGCCGCGCCCGAGGACCGCATCGTGCGCGAGACCGAACTCGCCATCTACGAAGCGCTGGCCGACCGCACCGAGGGCCGCGTGTTCGACGAACTCGGATGGCTCGAAAGCGCCATCATCGAAACCCGCCGCGCGCTTGACGCCGGTGCAGGCGCATAAGGGAGGATCGCTGCCATGTCCGACGTTGCCGAGAAGATCCGCCTCACCGATCTTGCCCATCCCGTCCTCACCGAAATGCAGGCAGGCGCGCTCGCCTTTTGCCAGGCCAACCCCGTCACGCTTGACCCCGCAGTGGTGCTGGCGGCGGCGCAGGCGGGCACCGGCCTGTCCGATTTCGGGCCGGACGATTTCCGCGAACGCCTCGCCGTGTGGATGCGCGCCGGGGACAACGACACCGAACTCAGCGCTGCCGGGCGCGGCACGCTGTTCAGCGAGGCGGTGCGGCTTGCGTCGAACCGCCTCCAGCTGGAAGACACCGTCCACCGCCATCCCGAAATCCTCGAAATTCCGATCGAACGCCCGCTGATCATCGCCGGCCTGCCGCGTTCGGGTACGACCTACACGCTCCAGCTGATGTCCGCCGATCCGCGCTTGCGATCCTTGCCGCACTGGGAAGCGGTGCGGCCTATCGCGGCGCCGTGGATCAAGGACGGCAAGGATACGCGCTACGATCTGTGCGCCGCGGAGTGGGCGCAGACCGACGCGGTCATGCCCTATATCAAGATGATCCACGAATTTTCGCCCGATCACATCTCGGAGGACATCGAGCTGCAGGGCCTTGATTTCGGCGGGTACTATTTCGAATGGATTGCCCACGTGCCCGAATGGCGTGATTACCAGTTCGCGCACGATTCAACCTCGGTCATGCGCTATGTGCGCAAGGCGATGCAGGTGCTGAGCTGGCAGAAAGGCCCGAACCGCTGGGTGACCAAGTGCCCGCAGCACATGGAACAATTGCTGGCGGTGCGAGGTGCGTTCCCCGATTCCTACATCGTCATCAATCATCGCGATCCGGTCGCCTCGATCCAGTCGGCGATCACCGGCATTGCCTATGGCGCGCGGCTGACGCGCACCCGCGTGGATATGCAGGCCATCGCGGACTATTGGATCGACCGCTATGAAAGGCTGCTGCGCGCCTGCGTGCGCGACCGTGACCAGCTCGATCCCGCACAATCATGCGATCTCTATTTCCACGAACTGATGGCCGATCCGTTCGGCCAGCTTGAACGGGTTTACACAGGTGCCGGAGTGCCGTTCGACCAGCAGACACGCGATGCTTTCCAGCAGGCGATCGATGCCAACAAGCGCGGCAAGCATGGCCAGCTTGTCTACAACTTGCGCGAGGATTTCGGCATCGAGCCCGCCGCCATCCGCGAGCGATTCCAGTTCTATTACGACCGCTTCCCCGAGGTGCGCATCGAAGTGAAGTGACACCGACGCCGCTGCCATTGGCACAACCTGCCATAAGAAAGGTTGCCAGCCATGGCGTGCCGGGCATGACCTCTCCAAATGCGTCCGCGACACCGCCGGGCGATGCAGAAACGTGGAGCGGAAATGAACGATTTGTTGTCGGTTGAAGGCAAGACGGCGCTGGTGACGGGGGGCGGCAGCGGCATCGGCCGGATGATCGCGCAAGTGCTCGTGGCGCAGGGCGTGCGCACCTACATCGTCGGCCGGACCGCCGCAACGCTTGAGGCCACCGCCGCAGAACTGTCCGCCCATGGCACCTGCATCGCGCTGCCCGGCGATCTTTCGAATGTCGCAGGCGGGCGCGCCGTCGCCGCTGCCTTTGCCGCGCTTGAACCGAAGCTCGACCTGCTCGTGAACAATGCCGGGACCATGTACGATGCCCCGCTCGACAGTTTCACCGAGGAAGGCTGGGACTCCGTTGTCGATCTCAATCTCAAGTCGGTGTTCTTCCTGACGCAGGCGCTGCTCCCGCAATTGCGCGCGGCGGCTTCGGCTGAATCCCACGCCGCCGTGGTCAACATCGGGTCGATCGGGGGCCTGCGCATCGGGCCGAAGGAAAACTATTCGTATCAAGCCGCCAAGGCCGCGCTGCACCACATGTCGGGCGGCCTGGCAAAGCGTCTCGCGGCTGAGAATATCACCGTCAACGCCGTCGCGCCGGGCTTCTTCCCTTCGGCGCTGACGCCGGTCGACAAGCCCGAGATTGTCGAGATGATGTCGAACATGGTGCCGCGCAAGCGCATCGGCACGCCCGAGGATATTGGCGGCACCGTGGCGTTCCTCGCCAGCCGGGGGGCCAGCTTCATCACCGGCGCGGTCATTCCGCTCGAGGGCGGCATGGCGCTCTGACCGGCGAGAACCACAGATGAGCGCAGCCGTCATCACGCCCTTCGAGGTCGCAATCGAAGCAGACGACATCGCGGACTTGCGGAGCCGTCTGGCGCGCACCCGCTGGACCGACTGGCTGCCGGATACGGGCTGGGGCTACGGCACTGACGAAGCCTTCATCAAGCGGCTGTGCGCCTATTGGCAGGACGGTTTCGACTTCACCGCCTTCACCGCGCGGCTCAATGCATACCCGCAGTTCCTGGCCGAAGTCGAAGGTGAGCAACTGCACTTCTACCATGTGCGCTCCCCGGTTCCGACCGCGCGCCCACTCGTGCTGGTGCATGGCTGGCCGGGATCGGTGGTGGAATTCCTCGACCTGATCGGCCCGCTCACCGATCCGCAAGCGCACGGCGGGAATGCCGCCGACGCTTTCCACGTGATCGTGCCTTCGCTGCCCGGCTACGGCTTTTCCGGGCCGACCCGCCACCCCGGCGTCAACACGCACAAGGCGGGCGCGATGATCGCCGCCGTCATGGAAGCGCTCGGCTATCCGCGCTACTTCCTGCAGGGCGGGGATTGGGGTTCGATCGTCACCAGCGCAATGGCGCAGGCCTATCCGGACCGGGTCGCGGCGCTCCACATCAACATGGCACCCGGCGGGCCGAACAATCCCGCCATCCCGGTTGAGGGCTTGAACGCCGACGAAGCAGCCGAATACACTCGGTTGGGCCAGCACATGGCGATGGATTCAGCTTACGCCTTCGTCCAGTCGACCCGCCCGCAGACGCTGGCGGTGGCGATGAACGATTCGCCCGCAGGCCTTGCCGCGTGGATCATCGACAAGTTCTACGCATGGACCGACCACGGCGGCGACCTCGAATCCGTGTTCGGGCGTGATCACCTTCTCGATAACCTGTCGATCTACTGGTTCACCGGCACCGCCGGGTCCAGCTTCCGGCTTTATCACGAGAGCAATTTCCGAAAAGCCTATGCCCATGCCGTTGTCGATGTGCCGACCGGCGTGGCGCGGTTCGCGGGCGAGCCGTTCCGCTGGCCGCGTTCGCTGGTCGAGGGCACCTATCGCAACGTCGTGGATTGGCAGGAGCTGCCATACGGCGGCCACTTCGCCGCGTTCCAGCGACCGGACGATTTCCTGCGCGTGGTGCGCGGCTTCTTTGCCCGCCAGCACACCGATGCGCCCGAATTCAACGCAATCTGACGACGAGAGGACAAGGACAATGGCTAACACTGCGCCCGCTGGCGGCCCCGCCATTCACTCAATCGATCACTTCTGCCTGAGCGTGCCCGATCTGGAAGAAGCGCGCCGCTTCTACAGCGAGTTCGGCCTCGATGTGCGCGACGCTGGCGGCAACCTCGAACTCTACACCTTCGGCAACCCGCACCGCTGGGGCGTGATCCGCCAGGGCGGCGCGCGCAAGAAACTCGAATATGTCTCGTTCGGCGTGTTCAAGGGCGATCTCGAGCCTTTCCGCCAGAAGTTCGAAAGCCTCGGCGTCGAAATCACCGGCACACCTGCCATGGGCGAGGACGGCGGCATCTGGTTCCGCAATCCCGATGGCCTGGCGATGCAGGTGATCGAGGCGGAGAAGTGCTCTCCCGACACCAAGGCGCAGTTCCTCACCCGCTCGGTCGGTCCCGGCGAATGCGCTGCCGTCCCGCGCAGCAAGGCACCGCGCGTCCAGCCCCGCCGCCTGTCGCACTTCCTGGTGTTTACCAGTGACGTGATGCGCGACATCGAGTTTTATGCCAAAACACTGGGTCTCAAGCTGTCCGACCGTTCGGCGGACGCGGTTGCCTTCCTCCACGGCGTTCATGGCAGCGACCACCACCTGCTGGCCCTTGCGGGATCGACCGGTCCCGGCATGCACCATTGCAGCTGGGACGTCGGCACGATTCAGGAAGTCGGCGTCGGCGGCGCGCACATGGCGAGCCTGGGCTACGACAAGGGCTGGGGCGTTGGCCAGCACGTGCTCGGCGCGAACTATTTCCACTATGTGCCCGATCCGTGGGGCAGCTATGCCGAATACAGCTGCGACATCGATTTCATCCCGGCCGGGCACGATTGGCCTGCCGACAACCATCCGCCCGAGGATTCGATGTTCCTGTGGGGGCCGATGCCGCCCGAAAACTTCATCACCAATTTCGAACTTCAGGACGCCTGACTCGCGCTCCGGACACCAGGTTTCAAGGACAACAAGACAATGGCAAATGTAGTTTTCCTCCACGGCGGCGGCATGGGCGGCTGGGTCTGGGCCGAGCTGGCCAGCACCCTGCGCGCCGAAGGGCACACCGTGTTCACGCCCACGTTCACCGGCTTTGGCGAACGCTCGCACCTGATCGGGCGCGACGTGACGCATGACGTCCACGTGACCGACATCGTCAACGTGCTGACCTATGAAGACCTGCATGATGTGGTGCTGGTGGCGTTCAGCTATGCCGGGACGGTAGCGCCCGGCGTGGTCGCGCGGGCGGGCGACCGTATTGCCCGCGTGATCTATTTCGACGGGATCGTGCCGCTGACCGGCAAGAGTGTAGGCGAGGCGGTCGGCTGAACGGCAGGAATGGCTGCTTGCCCACCTCAGCGACATGCCGTTGCGCGGGATGGTCAGCCCGGTCACCCACGGCGCCGAAGCGATCGACAAGCCGGTCGATTACCTCGCCATTCTGGGCGACGTGATGGACCCGGTGCAGCACGACCGCGCCCGCGCGCTGGGCTGGAATGTCGAGACCGCAGGGCCCGACATCGACCACGCATTCATCGTCGGCGCGCCTGAACGCGCACTGGCATTCCTGCGCCCGCGCCTTTGATGCCTGCGCCTGCCCGTGTTGGAATGTTTCCC